>NZ_JBICKL010000009.1:0-45023 GCF_043104195.1 Pseudomonas sp. xss_2 | reverse complement strand
AGGCCCATGTAGGAGCGGGCTTGCCCCGCGATGAGGACCGATCCTGGATCAATGAATGATCCAGCTCAGCACCCACAACCCCAACACCAACCAGATGATCCCAAGGATGATCGAAGCGCGCATGAAAGCGCGGATCGCCGAGTACAGCAGCAACAGGCCGACGATCAGGGCCAGGATGCTGACCAACGAGGTGTCCATGCCCAATGTGCGCGCCAGACCATCGATAAAGTTGCCGCCGGCATTGGCCAGCAGGTTGAACAGCCCGCTCAATGCGTCGACGATAAAGCGGATCAACGCGCCCAATGCCTGGCCCAGCCAATCGAAAAAACCTTCTACATGCATAATCGCTTCCTGATGATCAATCCAAGGCTTTGGCCATCACCTGGCCAGGTCGGTTCCCGATGCCAAGCTTAGTACGCCCACATAGCCGTGCGGGACGGCTACTGCGCGGCATTGTGGTGGGCTGCCTGCTGGCGATGGGCCTGCTGTGGTTGGCCGATCGTATCTGGCCATTGCCGATGCCCGCCGATGACCTGGCGCGGGTGGTCCTGGCCGAGGATGGCACGCCGCTTTGGCGTTTTGCCGATGCCGATGGCGTCTGGCGTTATCCCATCAGCCCCGATGAGGTGTCGCCGCTGTATTTGCAGGCGCTGCTGACCTACGAAGACCGCTGGTTCTACCGCCACCCCGGGGTCAATCCGCTGGCGCTGGTGCGCGCGGCCTGGCTTAACCTCAGCGGTGGCCGGGTGGTATCCGGGGGCAGCACCTTGTCGATGCAGGTGGCGCGCTTGCTCGACCCGCACGAGCGCACCTTGCTGGGCAAGTCGCGCCAGCTGTGGCGAACATTGCAGCTGGAGTGGCACCTGTCCAAGCGCGAGATCCTCCAGCTGTATCTCAATCGAGCACCGTTTGGCGGCACCCTGCAAGGCGTGGCGGCGGCCAGTTGGGCGTATCTGGGCAAATCCCCCAAACACCTCACGCCAGCGGAGGCGGCCATGCTTGCGGTGTTGCCGCAGGCGCCCAGCCGGTTACGCCCAGACCGCCATCCGCAACGGGCCCAGGCGGCTCGCGACAAAGTCCTGCAGCGCTTGGCCGAGTATCAGGTGTGGCCCGCGCAACAGGTCGATGAGGCGCGCGAGGAGCCCTTGCTGCTGGCGCCGCGCCAGGAACCGGCGCTGGCTCCGCTGCTGGCGCGAAGGCTCAATAGCGCCAACAGCCCACCGCTGATTCGCACCACCGTCGATGCCTCGTTGCAGCGGCGTCTGGAAGATTTGCTGCTGGGCTGGCGCGCCCGGCTGCCCGAACGCACCTCGGCGGCGATCCTGGTGGTCGATTCGCAGACCATGGCGGTGCGCGCCTACCTGGGTTCAATCGACCTCGCCGACGAGCGCCGCTTCGGCCATGTCGATATGGTTCACGCGCTGCGCTCGCCCGGCTCGACGCTCAAGCCGTTCCTTTACGGCATGGCCTTGGATGACGGTCTGATCCATTCCGAATCGCTGTTGCAGGACGTACCGCGGCGCTATGGCGACTACCGCCCGGGCAACTTCTCCATGGGCTTCAGCGGGCCGGTCTCGGCCAGCTCAGCCTTGGCCCTGTCGCTCAACCTGCCGGCGGTGCAATTGCTGGAGGCCTACGGTCCTAAGCGGTTCGCTGCGCAACTGCGCATGGGCGGCATGCCGCAGATACTGCCGCCATTGGCCGAACCGAACCTGTCGCTGATTCTGGGCGGTGCTGGCAGCCGTCTGGAAGACCTGGTCGGCGGCTATGCGGCCCTGGCCCGCGCCGGGAACAGTGCGCGTATTCGGCTGCAACCGCAGGATCCTCTGCTGGAGCGCCGATTGCTCTCACCTGGGGCGGCGTGGATTATCCGGCGTATTCTCAGTGGCCAGGCGCGCCCGGACCGCGACCCGCACGCAGAACTGGTACAGCGCCCGCAGCTGGCCTGGAAGACCGGCACCAGCTACGGCTTTCGTGATGCCTGGGCGGTAGGGGTAGGACCACGATATTTGATCGGGGTGTGGATTGGCCGCCCCGATGGCACTCCGGTGCCTGGCCAGTTCGGCCTGGCCTCGGCGGCGCCCTTGATGCTGCAAGTGCATGACCTGTTGAGCAATCGCGACGCCCAGCGAGGTATCAGTGCGCCAGTCGAGCAGGTGCCAGCGTCGGTGGGCGTTGCCGCGATCTGCTGGCCGTTGGGCCAGCCGATGAATCGGCAAGACCCCAATTGCCGGCGCCAACGCTTTGCCTGGACCCTCGACAACACCACCCCGCCGACCTTGCAGGCGGCTGACCAGCCGTTGGGCTTGAGCCTGCGCGAAACCGTCTGGGTCAATGACCAAGGCTTGCGTGTCGATGCCAGCTGCGCCGGTGCCAAGGCGCAGGACATCGCCCTCTGGCCGGCCCCATTGGAACCTTGGCTGGCCCGGGTCGAGCGGCGTGCAGCGCGTCTGCCGCTAGTCGATCCAGCCTGCCCGCCGCAGGTTCCGGCCAGCGCGCCACCGCTGTCGATCGTCGGCGTTCGCCCCGGTGATAACCTGCGTCGCCCGGCGACCAGCAGCGAGCCTTTGCAGCTGCATGTTTCGGCGTTAGGTGGCGCTGGCCTGCGCTGGTGGTTCGTCAATGGCCAGCCGCTGGGTGAAACCCGCGGGCAGGACAGCATGCTGCTGCGTTTCGAACAGGCCGGGCGCATCGAACTCAGTGCCTTGGACGAGAGCGGCGAGACGGCGCGGGTAGAGTTCCAGGTCAGCGAATGATTCACCGGCGCCAGGCGCGTACAAGGTTCGACGTTTACTGGGCCAGCGCCTAGGCTTTGCACGTGACGGGGCGGCACTTGCGGCCCTTATCCACGGGATCATGGAGTGTCCGAATGCGCCCTCTGGTCGTGTCCCTGCTGATGCTGTCCTGGGCGGGGCTGGCCGGGGCCCAGCCTTTGCCCAGCTTTCTCAACAGCAACGACATCGAGCGACGCCTACCCAGCGCGAATGTGCCGGTCGACGCCTATCGTCCTAACGTGCCGGTAATGCACGTTGCGCCGATAGCTGTCGGTCAGCCACATGCACTGCCCCTGAGCAGCCGGTTCGAGCTGCGCAAGGTCCGCTTCGAGGGCGGTACGGTGTTCCCCTTGAGTGATCTGCGCGAGCATTACCGGCCATTGATCGGTCGCAGGGTCACGTTGGGCGAACTGGTCGAGTTCACCCAGCGCTTGACCCAGCGCTATCAGCAGGATGGCTACCTGCTCTCATACGCCTACCTGCCACCCCAGGACTTTGCCGATGGCCGGGTGCGCGTGGTGCTGGTGGAAGGTTATATCCGTGATTACCAGATAGAGGGCGATATCGGTCCGGCTGCCACCTACCTGGACACCCTGATGGGCAAGCTCAAGGCCGAGCGCCCGCTGACCCGGACCACCTTCGAGCGCTATACCAGCCTGATCAATCGCATCCCGGGAGTGAGCTTTGCCGCGCACTTGGCTGCGCCAGCGAGCGCTGATGGCGCTGCGCGGCTGGTCGCCCAGGCCTCGCGCAAACCGCTCAGCACTTCCGTGCAGGTCGTCGAGGGCAGTCGCGATGATCCACAAGCGCTGATTGCGCTGACCAGCAATGGGCAAACCCGCTTCGCCGAACAGCTCTCGGCCAGCGTACGGGTGCCACCTGGAGAGGATGAGAGTCGTTATGGCCGGCTGGATTATGGCCAGTACCTGGATGGCGAGGGCAGCCGCCTGCTGCTTTCGGCTGCGCGCTACCGCAGCGAGTCCAATACGCGGGTACGCCTGGACAATGGCATCGATCTAACCCAGCAGCGCGAGACTGATCGCTATTCGGTCGGTATCAGCCAAACCCTGGTCGCCTCGCCCAGGCAATGGCTGGACGTGGTTGGACGCTTCTATGTGGTCAAGGACCGGATCGACTACCAGCGGGTTGGCTCTGGGCTGAAGTCAGATAGCCAGACCCACCTGCGTGCGCTGTCCTTCGAGGGCGACTGGCGCCAGGCCGACCCTGGCCGCCTGCGGATTGTCAGCGCCGGCGTGTACCAGGGGTTGGACTATTTCGGGGCGCGGACCAATGCCGACTATGACTTGGACTTTCTCCGTCTGCGCCTGTCTGCGTTGCAGAGTGATCAGTGGTTCGACAACTGGCAAGGCGTGGCTTCGGCGGCGTTGTCCTGGAGCGGTGACAGCCTGCCAGACAGCGAGCGCGTGGTGTTTGGTGGGCAGGGCTTCGGCCGTGGTTACCCCAGTGATCAAGCCTGGGGCGACAAGGGCTGGGGTGTGGCCTATGAGCTGAACTACAGCTTCAAGCGAGAAGGCCATTGGGTGAAGGTGCTGCAACCCTACGTCGTGGTGGACGCCGCCCGCACCTGGTTCAACGAGGTTGATATCCGCGAGGCACGCCTGTCATCGGCAGCGCTCGGCGTGAGGCTGGGTGATGCGCGCTACTACAACGTTGCCCTGGAAGTCGCCAAGCCGCTATCGGACATCGCCCTGGACAGCCTCGATCGGCGGCCGCGGATGACCTTGAGTTTCAGTTGGCAGTTGTGAGTTTCAGAGAAACGCCTGACGCACTCTGTCGAACGTCGTCTGATAGCCCCAACAGATGTTTGTTCTTACCCTTGGAAGCGTTGCCAGCGGGTTGCCCTTGCCGAGGAGATTGGAGTTGAGTTTTCGTTTATTTCGATTAGAGTCAGGTGATATTGGCATGGCAATGGGAAATACAGTCATGAGCATATCCCGCAAATCTGACTTTCCACAGGCTCGAGAGATCGCTGCAGCGGTACAGGGGCAGCGAGCGCTCGCCGCATTTCTCTGCACCAAAGAAGATATGCAGCGAATCGAAATCTACGATGAGAAAAACAAGGCACATGCAGTTGAATTGCCGACGAGCGCTTTGCGCTTGCTGATGGATGTATTGGGTGAACTGGCGCTAGGAAATTCCGTACGTGTGGTGCCGGTTCATGCCGAACTGACTACTCAGGAAGCCGCAGACTTACTGAGTGTTTCACGGCCTCATCTGGTCAAGCTGCTGGAGGAGGGGGCACTGCCTCACCACAAGGCTGGCCGCCATCGAAGAGTGTTTTTTTCCGACCTTATGGCCTACAAGCAACAGCGTGATGACGCCAGACACAAGGCCTTGAATGAGTTGACGAGCCTGTCTGAAGAGCTTGGGTTGGGCTATTGATGGGCACATCGCCTTTCACAGTTATTTACGATGCTTGTGTGCTTTACCCAGCCCCGCTTCGCGATCTGCTGCTGAGGCTGGCTGGAAAAGAGCTTTTCAGAGCGCGATGGTCGCAGCAAATCGACGAAGAGTGGAAGCGTAACCTTCTACGCAACAGGGAGGACCTGAGCAGGGAACAACTCGATCGGGTATCTAGGCTAATGGAGGCCGCGATTCCCGATGCTTTAGTTAAAGGCCATGAACAACTCCTCGACTCGATCGAGCTGCCAGATCCGGATGATGCTCATGTTCTGGCTGCCGCCATCAGAAGCAGCGCGGAAATCATCGTCACGTTTAATTTGAAGGATTTTCCGTCCTCGAAGCTCGATGCGTTCGATGTGCAAGCGCAGCATCCTGATGAGTTCATCATGGATCTTTGGGACCTGGATCAAGCTGCGGTACTCGCTGCGGTAGCTGAAATGCGCCAAGCCCTGGTGCGCTCGCCCTATACCGCTTACGCCCTGATCGAGTGTTTACTCAAGCAGGGGTTGCCCCAAACGGCGGGCATGTTGCGTGGCTACGCCATGCTCATCTGAGCGATGTACGTTACTGGCGAACCACCTGCATCCTCGGTGTGGGAAACAGGTTCTCCAGCGTCTCCAGCAGGCGGGCGTGGAAGATCGGCTTGCGAAACAGATCCAGTACCTGCAAGCGCAGCAGGTCGCTGACATCTTCCAGATCGGCATGCCCGGACATGACGATCACCGGCAGGTGTTGGCGGGAGGTGTGGTCGCGCAGGCGCTTGATCAGGCCGATGCCGCTTTCTTCGGGCATGCGCAGGTCGGTGATGACCAAGGCGACGTCAGGGTAGCGCGTGAGTTGCTGCAGTGCGGCTTTGACTGAGGTGGCGGTGTGGCACTTGAAACCTTCGTTTTCCAATAATTCGGCAAGTTCGAGCAGTGCCTCTTCCTCGTCGTCGACTAGAAGGATCTGTTGACGCAAGGAAGAGGTTGGCATCGTCGGCTCCTGACGGGTAGGTAGCGCAGGGCATGCGTGTGCGGCTTTCGATCAAGGCGTGATGGCGGTCTGGATGGTGCCCATCATGGTTTTGATCTGTGCGGAGATCGGATCGACGAAGGCCGCCAGTGCTACGGCAACCATTGCCGCAATGACTGCGTATTCGATACCGGAGGCTCCGTCCTTGCGTTGCAGGAAGTTCTGGCAGTGGATGAGGATCTTGAGCAGCAACATGGCACATCTCCTTGCGCGGGCGGCGCCGGTTTGTGGGGCGTAATGCGGTGATGCCCCTTTGCTATCACAGAATCGTCAAGCTACGCCGGAGTGCAAATGTAAGAAGGCATTAATTACAAAGTATTAGGTTGGTTCAGCGACGCTAAGCGCCTGTTTTGTCTCAGCGTCAAATTCATGGCTGGAAAAACTTAGTATCGCTCATGGCGATTTAGCCGCTCTGAACTACCGTGTAATAGCGAAATAGTTACTTTTTGCCATCATGGGTTTCAGGTGCGGGAGAGCGGTAATGAGCAGTCGCTTGACCATGATCCTTGCCGGGCTGTTTCTGGTTGCGGCATTGCTTGCAGGGTATTGGGGGTTGGTGCTGAGTCGACCGCCCGCACCCGTCGTTGCGCCGCCGAGTGTCGAGGTGACGGCTCAGCCAGTAACCGCTCCGGCACCGATTCAGGTGGAGGAACCGCGCCGCTCGCCCATCGTCGTGTTGCGCCGCGACGTGGCCGCCAATACCCCTCTGAGCGAAGACGATCTGCTAATCGAGCGCTTGCAGGTGGTGCCTCAGGGCGCTTTCCAGCACATCGAGCAAGTGCTTGGCCGGCGCAGTGAGCGCGCCTTGGCTCAAGGGGCTTGGCTCGACGAACACAGCTTCCAATCAGGTGGCCCGCTGGCGCGGATGATCCGCAGCCACGAGCGGGCGGTGGCTGTGGCAGTCGATGATGTCGTTGGCGCGGCAGGGCAGGTGCGCCCCGGCGACTATGTGGATGTGCTGCTGTTCTTGCGTGAAGAAAACCACAACCCGCAGTCCTCCGCCCAGGTCATCTTGCCTGCGCTGCGGGTATTGAGCGTCGGTGAGCAGACGGGCTTGGCCAATGACGGCCGCCCGGCGCAAACCGCCGAAGAGCAGCAGGGGCGGCGTGACCCGATCGGCACTGGCAATCGCACCGTGGCCTTGGCCGTGCCTGAAGCCTTCGCCAGCCGCCTGATGCTGGCAGCCCAGGCCGGCACCCTGCGCTTGGCCGTGCGTAGCGCCGATGAGCAGCTGCTGGCGGGCTATTGGGCCAATCCACAGGCCAAGCCCCAGGTCGAAACTGCCAGTCGCGATCTGTTTCGCTTTAGCCAATTGTCCCAGGTGCCTATCGCTAACGTCGCACCTGCGGCTGGCAACCCAGGTATGCAGATCATTCGCGGCGCCCAGAGTAACGATTCAGCCAAGACACCCTGACCCAGCAAGGATGCAGCCATGCGTAGTTCCGCGCGGATATTCACCCCGTTGTGCCTCGCCCTGTCGCTGATAACGAGCCTGCCCATGGCACAGGCGGCGGAAAAGGGCTGTGCGGCGTTTGCCGACTTGCCCTCGGTGATCGAGATGGACCAGGGCCTGCAACAAGAGCTGCGCCTGCCGGTGACTATCAGCCGGGTGGCGGTGGGCGAGCCAAAGGTCGCCGATGTCCAGGCGAGTGGCGAGCGTGCGGTGCTGCTCACTGCAGTGGGGCCGGGGAGCACCACCTTGATGCTGTGGACCGCCTGCGCCCCTTCGCCGCATCGGGCGATGCTGTTCGTCAAGGGCAGGGCCAGTGCCGACATGGCCGAAGACGCGCTGCTGCCTTCGCAGGATGAGCAACTGCCGACCCAGGTGCAGGCCGATATCCGTTTCGTCGAGGTGCGCCGGAGCAAATACAAGGAAGCCGGCGCGCGGTTGTTCTTCAAGGGCTCGAACAACAGCCTGATCGGCTCGCCCAATACCGTGCCCAATACCGCTGTCACCCCGGGCAACGTGCCTATCGCGCGTCCTGCCATACCGCTTGATGACAGTGTGTTCAATATCGTCTGGGGCGGCGGCAGCAGCCGCTTCCTGGCTGCGATCAACGCGCTGGAAAACAGCGGCTTTGCCTACACCCTGGCGCGCCCGAGCCTGACCGTGCTCAGCGGCCTTACCGCGAGCTTCCTGGCCGGTGGCGAGATTCCTATCCCGGTGCCCAGTGCTGGCAGTGACAACGTCTCGATCGAGTACAAGGAGTTCGGCGTACGCCTGGCCCTGACCCCGACGGTGATCAGTCGCGACCGCATTACCCTCAAGGTGGCACCGGAAGTCAGCGAGCTGGACTACAACAATGCGGTGACCATCGCCGGTACCCAGGTGCCTGGCTTGAGCGTGCGCCGCACGGATACCAGCATCTCCCTGGCCGACGGCGAGAGCTTCATCATCAGCGGTTTGATCAGCAGCAACACCCGCTCTTCGGTAGACCGTCTGCCCGGGCTGGGCAGCTTGCCGATATTGGGCGCGTTCTTTCGCCAGTCGGCCTTGGTCCGCGATGAGACCGAGCTGCTGATGATTGTTACCCCGCACTTGGTCCAGCCACTGGCTGCCAACGCCCGCCTGCCCGAACTGCCGGGTGAGCACCTGCGCACCTACGACCCCAGCTGGGGCCAGCTGTTCTTCCTGGAAAACGGCAATTTCGATGGCCGCAGTGGGTTATCACGATGAACGAGAGCCTCAACCAGACGTACCTGGCGATCACCCGCAACGAGCAAGACCTCAACTGGTTGCAGGGCGCTTTGGCCCAGCAGGGCCAGGTGATCGGCGCCAGTGGCGGCAGCCTCGACGAGTTGCTGGCGCTGGTCGACGTGACCTTCAGCAACCTGGTGTTCATTGGCTTGGACCGCGAGCAGTTGGTCACTCAGTGCGCCTTGATCGAAGGCGTTTTGGAGGCCAAGCCGATGTTGGCGATCGTCGCCCTCGGCGATGGCATGGACAACCAGTTGGTGCTGCATGCCATGCGTGCTGGCGCTCGCGACTTCGTTGCTTACGGCTCGCGGGCCAGCGAGGTGGCTGGCCTGGTCCGGCGTTTGGGCAAGCGCTTGCCAGCGGTGACCAGCAACCCCAGCCTGGGTGGCCTGACCGTGCTTTACGGCGCCCAGCGCGGTGCCGACGGTGCGCTGCTGACCACTCATCTGGCGCGGGTGGTGCAGGACAGCGGCCAACAGACCCTGCTGCTCGACCTCGGTTTGCCGCGTGGCGACAGTCTGGCCTTGCTGGGCTTGGAAGCGTCGTTCTTCTTCGGCGATGCCTTGCGCCATTTGCGTCGGCTGGACGCCACGTTGATCGACAGCGCGTTCACCCGCGACAAGAGCGGCCTGCGCATTCTGGCCTATGCCGAGGCCGACGACCCGCTGCGCAAGACCAGTGCCGCCGAGCTGTACATGTTGCTCAGCGCGCTGCGCCAGCACTTCCAGCACATTGTCCTCAACCTCACCGGGCAGACCGACAGTGAAGCGTTGCGCACTATCGTCAGCCATTGCGACAAGCTGATTCTCTACACCGATCAGAACATCCTCGATTGCCGGCGCAACCTGCAAGTGCTCGATCAATGGCGCGACCGCGGGATCAAGCTGGAACACGCCAGCTTGCTGGTTGACCGCTACCTCAAGCATGTCGCGCCAGACGCCGAGGCCTTGGCCAAACGTTATGGGTTGCCGTTGCTCAAAGTCATGCCGTACAGCCCTGAGGTGCGTCTGAATGCCAAGAACCAAGGCCTGAGCCTGTTCGAACTGGCCCCGCGCGAAAGTCTGACACAAGCCTTGCAGGGCCTGGGCGAGCGCCTGGCGCAGCGTTCGCAAAGCCTTGAAACGCCCACGCTGACCTGGCTGCGACGCCTGTGGGGGAGCAAATGAGCGGCGACGAACCTTTTGGCGGTCAACGCCATGCTGCGGCTGAGCCGCAAGCGCTCAAGCGCGCCTTGCACCGGCACGTCATCGACAGCATCGAGGACAGCGGGCGCAACTTGCTCGAAGGTGCCCGGCCAGCCCTGACGCAGTTCGTCTTCGAGCAGGTTGGCGACTATGTGGCGCGTATGCGCCTGGCCCTGTCGCGTTACGAAATGGAGCGCATGGCCGAGGAGCTGGTCGACGAACTGACCGGCTATGGCCCACTTGAGGTACTGCTACGCGATCCCAGCGTCACCGAAATTCTGGTCAACGGCCCGCACCGGGTGTTCGTCGAACGCGCCGGTTTGTTGCAGCTGACGGACCTGCGTTTTATCGACGCGCACCATGTCGAGCGGGTCATGCAACGCATCCTGGCGCCCTTGGGGCGGCGCCTGGATGAGTCTTCGCCGATGGTCGATGCGCGCCTGCCCGATGGCAGCCGGGTCAATGCCATCATCCCGCCGGTGGCCTTGGACGGGCCGTGCCTGTCGATCCGAAAATTTCGCCGCGACATGCTCAAGAGTGCCGACCTGCTCGCGACCCGGGCGATCGATCAGGCCATCTTCGACTTTCTTGAACGCGCGGTGGGGCGGCGCTGCAATATTCTGGTCAGTGGCGGCACCGGGACCGGCAAGACCACCTTGCTCAATATCCTCAGTCTGATGATTGCCCCGCAGGAGCGCCTGGTGACCATCGAAGACGTCGCTGAACTGCAGCTCAATCACCCTCATGTGGTACGCCTGGAGACGCGCCCGCCGAACGTCGAGGGGCATGGTGAGATCAAGGCCAGCGAGCTGATTCGCAACGCCTTGCGGATGCGCCCGGATCGCATCCTGCTGGGTGAGATCCGCGGCGCCGAAGTGCTCGATGTGCTCACGGCGATGAACACCGGTCATGATGGCTCGATGAGCACCGTGCATGCCAACACCGCCCAGGACGCCTTGCTGCGCCTGGAAACCCTGGTCGGTCTGAGCGGCCGGCAGATCGCCGAGAAGACCTTGCGCCAGATGATCTGCGCCGCGCTCGATGTGGTGATTCAGCTGACGCGGCTGGCCGATGGCCGTCGCTGCGTCAGCGAAGTGCTGGAAGTGGTGGGGGTGCGCGACGATGTGTACGTGACCAACACGCTGTTTCGTCTCGACCGCCGCGGCGGCACCAGCTTTTTGCGCGAAGCACCGAACCCGGCTGGCGCCAAGTTGCGCAACGACGGTGTGCTGTGACTGGCGCCCTGCTGCTGGCGCTGTCGCCGCTGTTGCTCGGCGTCGCCCTGCTGCTGTTTCGCCTGGCCCTGTACAAGCGCGGCGAGGAGCGCATTCTGCAGCGCCTGGGCCGCGCCTATCGCTCGGTGCGTAGCGGCAAGGCGCGGCGTGAATGGTTCGACCCGCTGCTGCAACGGGCGGGCCTGGATACTGGGGCGTTCAATTCCAGGCCATGGCTGCTGGCGTGGGGCGGATTGGTCATGGCTGGCCTGCTGGCCTCTGGCTGGGCGTTCGGCTTGATGGTGCTGTTGTGTGTGCCTGCGCTGGGCTATCTGTACCTGAGCTGGCGATATCGGCTGCGCGTGCGCCAGATCATCCAGCAACTGCCGGGCCTGTTGGACTACAGCGTGCGTAGCTTGAAGGCTGGGCGGACGTTGAACGATTCGGTGCTGGGCGGAATCGATGGCACTCGCGAACCACTGCGCTCGGCCATGGAGCGGGTGCGGCGCAATGTCCGCCTGGGCGTAGCGCTGGAGGTAGCGGTCAGCGAGCTGGCCGAACTCTATGACCAGGACGAAATGCGCCTGTTCGCCCTTGGTCTGCGGATCAACCAGCAGTATGGCGGCAATGCCAGCGAGTTGATGGAGAACCTGATCAAGCTGATCCGCGAGCGCGAACAAGGCACGCGCCAGCTCAAGGCCTTGACCGGTGAAACCAGGGTCACGGCATGGATTCTCGGGGCGCTGCCGTTGAGCATGGTCGGCTACTTCCTGCTCGGTAACCCCGGCTACTTGCTGGGTATGTGGCGCGACAGCCAGGGGCAGATGCTGCTGTTACTGGCCTTTGCCTTCCAGGCGCTTGGTTGCCTGGTGCTATGGCGCATGATGAGGAGCCTGTGAACATGGCCTGGCTGATCTGCGCGGTGTTCCTGCTGGCTGGATTCGCCTTGCTCGGCATGCAGGCCTTGAAGCAGTTGCGCGGACGTTTGCTGATCGCGCGGCGCTTGCAAGGTCAGCTGGCACGCGAGGAGCGGTTGGGCGACTGGCTGCACTGGCTAGGCAGCAGCAACCTGGGGCGGCGCTTGCAGCGGCTCGATGGCGAAACCCAGGCACTGCTCGATCGTGTGGGTTGGCGGCGCAGTCGCCAGCGAGCGCTGTTTGCCGCTGTCCAGTTGGGGCTGCCGCTACTGGCAGTGGGCCTGACGCTGCTGTTGCAACACGGATTGATGGGCGCCTGGACTGGCCATTGGTTGGTGCTGCCGTTGTGTGCTTTGGGGGTCGGCTATCTACTGCCCAAGCGCCTGCTGGCGCTGGCGGCTGCGCGTCGTCAACAGCGCATCGCCTTGGAAGTGAGCTTGCTGATTCCCTTGTTGCGCATCCTCTTTGAAACCGGCCTGGCCGTCGAGCAAGCCCTGCGGGTGCTCAGTCACGAAGGGCGTACCTTGGTGCCGGAGATCAGCGAAGAGCTGCGCCTGGTCCTGCAACGGGTGGACTCCGGCCTGGCGCTGGCGCCTGAGCTGGAAAAGACTGCGAAACTGCTGGCGGTCGATGAGCTGATCGACACCTGCGTGATCCTGCGCCAGCTACTGGTGCAGGGCAGTGGGGCGATGAAGTCGCTGCAAGCCCTGAAGACCTTGCTCGATGACCGGCGGATGACGCGTTTGCAGGAGCGGGTGTCGAAGATGTCGGCGAAGATGTCGGCGGTGATGATGATATTTCTGTTTCCGGCCCTGCTGATTGTCTTGGCCGGGCCTGGCTTGACCGCGTTGGCGCGAGCCTTGGGATCGTGAGGGGAGGGTGGGGATGAGATCAATATTGATAGCCCTGGGGCTGTTGCTGCTTAGCGGTTGCGCCGGGCACTCGCCGCAGGGCCTGGCGCAGGTGTTCGCTGGCAACACATGCGGTAAGCCCGACGCTGACCAGCAGTTGGCCCTGAACCTGGCGGATGAAATGCTCAACGACGGCCGCCCGCATGCCAGCCTTGCGCATTTGCAGCAGTTGCCAGATGAACTCGACCAGGTGCGCCTGCGCAAAGCCAAGGTCCTGCGCCTGCTCGGGCGTAGCGAGGCCGAGCCGCTGTACCGCAGCCTGCTCGGCGGCTGCCTGGCCTCTGAAGGCGAGCACGGCCTTGGCCAGCTGGCATCGGCCCGCGGAGACGACGCCCAGGCCCTGCGCAATTTGCAGCGGGCTGTGCGCCTGGCGCCGACCGACGAAAAGGTGCGTAACGACTTGGGCGTGGTGCTGATGAACCTTGGCGATCATGAGCAGGCGCGCTTTGAGTTTCTGACGGCGATCGAGCTCAAGGATGACAACCCACTGCCGGCGGTCAACCTGGTGGCCTTGTCGTTGCTGCAGGACAACTGGCAGCAGGCGGCAGATCTGGTGGCCCGCCTGCGGCTCAAGCCTGCGCAGTTTGCCGAGGCCCAGGCGCGCGCCAAGCAGTTGAAGTCGACCGGGCGGGGTGCTCTGCCGGTCAGTTGAAGGAACGGCCAGCGAACCCTGTAGGCGCTGGCTTGGCTGCGATGGGCCGCAAAGCGGCCCCAATCCACGCAACAGGAGGCACTTTCCGATGCTCAGATCCTTAATTCTCCTGGCCTGCATTCCCCTGGCAGCAGTGGCCGAAGAACCGCCACGCCAGCCGCCAGCGCAAACCGCTACCGAAGCCCTGTTGCGCGTGCAATCGAGCAACCAGCAAGCCTCGACCAAGCTCCAGCGGCAAACCGCCAGCGAGCGCGACCAATCGATGTACCGCTGGCTGGAAACCTACAAGTACCCGATCCCCGACCATTTCCGCTGGGTGAAGATCAGCACTGAGAACAACTAGAGCCCCGTTTCAACGCAGTATGGGCGAGTGAGGAAGCAGTTCGTACAGAGCCTAGTGGGTGGTAAAACGCTGGTGCAGGGGTGATGAGCGTGGCGTCAGGGCCAGCGCCAGCTGGGTGCGGTTGTGCATGTGGGTCAGGCGCAGCACCTGCGACACATACAGCTTCACAGTGTTCTCGGTGATGCCCAGCTCACAGGCGATCTGGTAATTGGTCTTGCCCTTGCTGACCAGCTTGGCCACTTCCAGCTGACGTGGCGAGAGTTTCTCGAACACTGCCGGCAGTTCACCCTCTGGCTCTTCGGCATCGGTGGCGCGTCGGTGCACACCTTGGCCGCGGGCCTTTTCCAGATCCTGGTAAAGGTCGTCGATGGAGTCCGCCAGATATTGCAGGCGTTGGTTCAGGCTGCCCAGCTCGCGGAAATTGCGCCGCCGCTCCAGCAGCGCCTGCTCCTGACGACGTACGCCTTCGAGCAGTTCGTTGAGGTCCATCGGCTTTTGATAGTAATCGGCAAACCCCTCGCGCAGGGCACGGATCACATCCTGTTTGTCGGCGCGGCCCGTGAGCATGATCGCTTCGAACATGCGCTGGCGGCCAGCAATCTCTTTCAGCGCCCGGACCAGTTCGATGCCATCGCGCCCGGGCATATGCAAATCGCAAAGCACCAGGCCGATTGCCTCTTCGGCTTGGTAGCGTTCGATCGCTTCGCCAGTCGAGTGGGCGGCAAAGCACACATAGCCTTGGCTTTCGAGAAATTCACATAATTCTTCGACAATTACCGCCTGGTCATCGACAACCAGGATCTTCACCTCACTCACGGTCTTGTTCACGATCAACTCCCTGTTCGATTCGCCCCGCTCCCGTGCCAGACACACTGACGCTTAAGAAAGTAGTCGCACTTTGCGGTTATGTACAAGGGCTGTACAAGTTATCCGACCGCATGGTCACTCATTGGATCCATACCGCGGTCAATAAAAAGCCCACCAGTACATAGGGAGCGAAGGGCTGCTTGTCGCCGACCTGTTCGGCCAGGACTTGTAGGCGTTTCTTGACCTTGGGGTTGAGCAAGGTCCATAGCCGGCGTCGGCTGAGCATCCACAGCAGCACGGCAATGCCGGCACCGATGAAGGTGCCGAGCACGTATTGATGACTGGTCGCCAGCGCCAGCGCGCCCAACAACTTGACGTCGCCCGCGCCAAAGCGCCCAAGCATGTAGCCAGGCAGGGTGAGCAGCATGACGATGGCCAGCGCCCAGCCCGCATCACTGGGCTCGGCGCCGATCCAGCTGTGACCGGTGGCGAATAGCCAGGCCAGGGCGCAAGCGGCAGCACCCAGCGTCAGGGTGTTGGAAATCTGCCGTTCACGGACATCTTGTTCAGTACACAAGGCAAGCCACATCAAGAGAACAATGCTGTGCATTGGCAAATTGCCATCCCTATTCGTTGAACGGTTCTATGCTGTCATTCAGGTTTCATAGTCAGGGTAGACGCGATCATGCAAGTAGGCCTGGCAGGACGGCAAAAAGGCGCAGCAGCCATCGAATTTGTCGCGGTATTCATGGTGTTTTTTGCGGTGTTCTATGGCCTGGTCAGCTATGCGCTGCCGATGCTCATGTTGCAGTCGTTCAACCAGGCCAGCAGTGAGGCGGTGCGCCGCTGCGTGGCGCTCGATCCGGCTACGGCCAACTTTCAGGCGCAGGCGCAGACCCTGGCGCGCCAGGTGGTGGCTCAGCAACTGGCGTGGATGCCCAAGTCGTTGGCCTTCCAGGCCAACGATACCCAGGTCAGCCTGGTCGATGACTTGCTGACCGTGACGATCACCTACCCCAAGCAACGCCTGACCGCCGTGGTCCCGGTGTTGGTGCTGCCGGTAATCGGTGAGGTACCACGCCTGCCTGCGCAGTTGAAGGCCCAAGCGAGTTTGCAACTGTGAGTGGCCTGTTCGATCGTTGGCGCACAGCGCCACTGCCTGTCACCGAAGCTGCGCCGCCGGTGGCCATCGGGCTACAGGTCTGGCTGGACGATCAGGCGCGGGTATTACGTCTGTCCGGCCCTCTGCGCAGCGCACTGGCTTTGCCTAGCCACAGCGGTGCGCGGGTCCATGACTATCTAGAGCGACACAGCTGGCTGGTGCTCGAAGGTGAGCCTGCCGATTGGCAGGGGTTGGCCTTGGACCTGGATTTTCATACCGTGCTTGGCCATGTCTTGCATACCCGCGGCTGGTTGCTACGCCAGGGCGAGGGCTGGATGCTGCAACTGTTCGACATCGGCGATCTGCTGCATGAGCGTGACAGTGGCCGTCACGAGCATGCCGAACATCAGTTGGCGGTTCAGATCGGTGATGCCCTGCGCGAAGCCGGCGAGGCGCATCTGGTGCAGGCAGCGACCGAACAGTTGCAACGGCTAGCCGAGCACTGGCAAGCGGCGTCGTTGCGATTGATGCTGCATGAGGGCGGACAATGGCGCAGTTACGCCAGCAGTGATGACTGGCCTTGGCCCGAGCAGCAGCGGCTGCAGTCCTGGTTGGAGCAGTTACCGCCGCACGCGCTGCTCGACACGCGTGCTTACCCTGATTGGCTGACTCGTAGCGCCGGTGCCACGCTTTGCCTGTTGCCTTACCGGCAGGGCGCGCAGGTGCAGGCCTGGTTGCTCTGCGCTGGCGTCAAGCAAAGGTTGCAGCTGGAGTCGGCAGAGCCGTTGATGCAGGCGCTAGCCCAGCCGTTGGTGAGCCGTTTGCATCAGGCCCAGGCGCAGCGCCTGGCGTGTCATCTGGATCAATTGCAAGGGCAGCTGGGTGCCGGTTGGTGGCAATGGCCACGACAAGAGCCGCTGCAGTTGGACCCGAGTCTAGCCGCCAGCCTTGGCTTGCCGCGCGTGCTGAGCCAGGCGCAATGGCTGGCACTTGTGCACCCCGCTGATCGCGAGCCTGCGCAGCTGGCCCTGGAACAGGCCTGGGCAGGGCGCGAGCTGAACCTCAGCCTGCGCTTGGTGCACGCCGAGGTCCCGCGCTGGGTGCATTGGGCAGGGCAACTGCACGCTGGCCAGTTACGCGGATTTCTACTCGATATCAGTGCGCTCAAGGAGCAAGAGCAGCAGGCCGGCGCTGCACGTGAGCGGCTGGAGAACCTGATCGCCAGCTCTCCGGCGGTGATCTACGTTCAGCGCTGCGTCGAGGGTGCCTTGCTGGGCGAGTTCTACAGCGCCAGCCTTACGCCCCTGCTGGGATGGGCCAACGACAGTGAGCAGGCGCGCCAGCCCGGGCTGGCGGTGCATCCCGATGATCATGGCCTGTGGTTGCAGCGCACCCGCAGTCTGCTACGCGACGGCCAGGTACGCTGTCGCTTGCGTCTGCGTGACAGCCTTGGTGGCTATCACTGGATCCTCGATGAAGCGCGCCTGCTGCGTGACGACCTTGGCCAACCGCGGGAGGTGGTCGGGCTGTGGCTGGACGTCAGTGAGGCGACCGAAGCGGCTGAACGGGTCCGTCAGAGCGAGGAACGCTACCGGGTGCTGGTGGAAGATTCACCGGCGATGATCTGCCGCTACCGTCCGGATTTGAGCCTGGTTTTCGGCAATCGGCCCTTGGCCGATTACCTGCACTGTAGCCCCGAGCAGCTAGTCGGCATGAACTTGGGCCAGTGGATGTCCCAGGGTCAGCGCGATGAATTTCTCCAGCGCTTGCAAGCGCTGACGCCGCAGCAGCCGATGAGCAGCGCGGAAATCTGTTTGCAGTTGCCTGGGCGTGAGCATGCCTGGTGGATCTGGGCCGACCGCGGCCTGTTCGACGAACAGGGCCGGTTACTGGAAGTCCAGGCGGTAGGCCGGGACAACACCGAGGTGCGGCGTAGTCAGCGGCAATTGTTGCAGGGGGCCAAGATGGCCACCTTGGGCGAGTTGGCCACAGGCTTGCTGCACGAAATCAATCAGCCGCTCAACGTCATGCGCATGGCGACGGCCAATGCGCTCAAGCGTTTGCAAAATGGCGATGCAGACCCGGCCTACCTGGAGCAGAAGCTGCAGCGTATCGAGGCACAGATCGAGCGTACGGCGCGGCTGGTGGACCACATGCGGGTATTCGGCCGGCGCTCGGAGGTCGAAGGCACGCGCTTTGCCGCCTGGTCGGCGGTGCAGGGGGCGGTGGCACTGCTCGAGGAGGGGCTGCAAGGCAAGGGCGTGACCCTGCAGGTTGAGCAGCCCAGCGATCAGCCGCAGGTGATGGGCCATGCGGATCAGTTGGAGCAAGTGCTGATCAACCTGATGGTCAACGCCCGTGACGCGCTGCTGGACAAGCGCGGCGGCCAAGGCAAGCTCTGCATTCACCAAACCCTTACAGCCGGGCAGGTATTGCTGTGGGTGCAAGACAACGGCGGTGGTATCGACCCACTGCTACTGGAGCGGATCTTCGAGCCGTTCTTCACCACCAAGGCAGCCGGTGTCGGCACCGGGCTTGGCTTGTCGGTAAGCCATGGCATCGTGGCCGCCATGGGCGGCAGCTTGAGCGTCGACAACCGCAATGGCGGTGCCTGTTTCTGCATCAGCTTGCCGTGTGCCTAGATCAGCAGCTCTGGCCGGCCGCTCTGGCAGCTGAGGTGGGCGTCGATGGTGACTGCGTTGAGATCGATGCCCAGCAGTGCCAGCAGGTTGTTGACCAGCGGATCGAGCAACGAGCCCAGCAGCCCACCGATCAACCCGGTGATGATATTCAGCAAGGCGCTCACCAGCGGTATCTGTGGTGAAAGCTCCAGCCCACCGAGCGTCGCGCCCAGGCTGGCAACGATGTTCTTGGTGTCCATGGTGCGGCTTGCCGGGGGTGACTGGTCGATATTCGGCGGCTTGAGGTAGTCGTAGGTTTCCGCCTGGGAAAACACCGGCGAGTTGGCGCCCAAGCCGACATCGAGGCCCAGCAGCGGCACGCGCAGCAGCACCAACGGGCTGGCGGTTACCGGCTGGTTGGAAAAGAACTTGCTGTTGTCGATGGTGCCGATCATCACCTTGGCGGCAGCGCCGTCGTTCTTCACGCGCAGGCGTTTGCTCGATGCGCTGCTGCAGTCGTAGCCGCGTACATGGCTGCTGGCGCTGGCCACTTCCAAGCCTACGTCCAGGCTGGGGCTGGGCACCAGTTGGATGATGCCCAGGTTCAGTCCGCCCAGCAGCGGGCCGAGATTGACCTGGATGAGAATCCGGGTCTGCGCGGTGCGCACATAGATCTGCCCGGCTGCCATCGGGTTGGCCTGCGCCAGCGAAGGATCGCCCAGGGCGGAGAACTGCGGCGGCTCGATGATTTTCAAGCGCGTGGTGATGTTCGCCAGCCCCAGCACACTGACCGGCAGCGTGGTTTCTACGGCGTGCTTGCTGTTGGCTAGCTGAATGGTGCCCTGGACCAGTTGCAGCACCTGCAAGGTTGCATCCAGGCCTGCATTAGTGCCGCCGTTCTGGATGTTGAGCAGTTCGCCCAAGACGATCCCGCCCGCATCCTTGCCTGCGACGGCCAGATCCACCAGGCCGCTGACATTCACCAGCGGATTGTCCTGCGCGGCCACTTCGGCCATGACTTCGAGTACATCGCCCACTTTCAAGGTTTTGTTCAGCAGATCGGTGTAGTTGCCGGCGGCCACTTTCGCCTCAATGGCGAGCGCGTCGAGAAAACGCAGCAGATTGAGATCAGCGTCGAGCAAGCCCTGCCATTGCGCCACGCCCAGGTTGATCTGTGTCCCCAACAGGGCGCCGAGCAGCTTGTTCAGTTGATCGCTCTTGGCCGTGTTGATGGTCAGCAGGCTGCTGCGAATCGACAGTCGCGCCAAGGCCGGGCCTGTGCGCCCCGCTGTTGCTTGGGCTTGCAGGCGGGTTTTGCTCTGCAGGCCGTTGCCGTCAGCCAGGGCCCAGACACCTGCGGCAATGCTGGTCGCCACCTGGTGCGTAGCGGTGACGCGGATGGCCTGGGTCTGCTGCGGATCAACGGTGAATGCCCGGATACCGTTAGCCGCCGCTTTGACACTGCCGCATTCGACCAAGAGGGTTCTATCCGGAGAATCAGCATGGCCGTTGCGCAGCGCCGCGCGACGGGCCAGGGCATTGGCATCAGCGACCCCGGCGACACAGCTGCCCCCGCCATTGAGCGCTTCCAGGGCGGCCATGTCAGCGATGCGCTGGAGCTTGCGCTGTTCCAGGTAGAGCCGGCCGCTATCGACCACCAGCAGCATGAACAACAGCGCCATACCCAGGGTAATGGCGGCCATCAGGCCAATCGCGCCGCGTTGGCGGACAACGGAACGAACAACCACGGGCACTCCTTTGCCGGCCATGGCCCTACAGCGTGGCGGCGGTCAAAGGAGTGTAGCCAAGATGATGGCAAGTTGCCTTGATTGCGCTTCAGTGCGGTGGGTACTGGCTCAGCACCTGGGCGACGGTTTTCTGGATGGCCGCATTACGCTCCTGTGGGCTGGGCGGGTAGTTGTTCATGATCTGCTCGGCACTGCCGCGCCAGACCAGTTTGCCGTCGCGGCTATCGAACATGTCGACCTGGATGGTGGCCACCTTGTAGTCGACGCTGCGGGTTTCGTTGTACATCGGCCCACCCCAGTAGCCGCCCCAGTAACCTCCCCAGCCGCCGCCGTAGTTGGTGGTGATCTGCTGCTGGCGCTGCTCGACGATCAGGTAGGCGCGCACGTTGACGTCGGCCTGGGCATTGCCTTGTACCGGGCGTAGGCCGCGCTGGTCGAGTTGGCCGGCCACGGCTTGGCGAATGCGTTGCTCGGTGAGGTCGCTCTTGATCCGCGGGTCGTCCGGGCGGTACTGCAATCCAGGTTCCTGCCAGGTCCAGCTGCGATAACCGGCGAAATCGCGACTGGCGTCGAAATCCTGCTGAACGTTGTTGCTTGAGCAGGCGGCAAGCAGCAGCGCGAATGACAGCACAACGAGACGGCGCAACATGATGGTTCTCCGTTAAGCGTTAACTGGGAGGATAGCCGCTGAGGGCCTTGTGCACCGACTCGCGCAGGGCGCTCTCGCGATCGCGGGGTGAGTCCTTGTCGCTGCCGCTTTCGGCACTGGCACTCCACACCGGTTGGCCGTTGCGCGCATCGAACAGGTCGATACGCACGACCATCACCTCGACTTCATAGGTGCGCACGATCGGCACGCTGCCATAGGCGCCGTAACCATTGCGGTAGCCGCCGTAACCGACGCTGCCGTAGGGGTAGGGGCCATAGTAGGGGTCGTAGTCATAATCGCGCACTTGGCGCAGGCGTCGCTCCAGGCGCAGGTCAGCGCTTACCAGCAGGTCTGCGCCGTTATCGCGCGCAGGGCGAAGCCCGTGCTGGTCGAGCGCGCCGCTTATCGCGTCGGCCAACTGCGCCGGATCGGCATTGGCGCTGCCGCTGGGCAACTGGCCGTTGCGCCAGCTCCAGCTGCGATAGCGGCCGTAGTCGCGAGGCGGCGCTGGGTAAGCGCTGCTATCGAAGGTGCTGGCTGCCTGGGCCGGTGCAGGCGGGATCGGGCGGCCGCTGGCGACATAAGGGTTGCTGCCCTGGCAGCCAGCCAGGGCAAGGGGAAGCAGGGCCAGGCACAGCAGACGATACGGCATGTAGTCCTCCCGGCGGGCAGGGTCAGCGTGGTCGGCAGATCCAGTGCAGGTAGCGGCCCAGCCCGGCGAAGCTTGGATGACGGCGGTGGGCCAGTTCCATTTCCAACAGGTCGAGCAGCTCGGCCTTGGCCTGGAATTCCTTGGGCATGTAGTCGTGGAACACCCTGACCCCACTTTCGCTTTCGACCGTCCACATGGGTTCAAGTTGCGCCTTGAGTTCACGCGGATCAAGCGGTTTTTGCGGGGTCAGGCTCTGCTTCTCACCCGCCAGGTGATTGCTGCGCAACTTGCGGAAATGGCCTTTGAGCAGATTGCGATACACCAGCGCATCGCGGTTGTAGAACGCCAGTGACAGCCAGCCGCTTGGCGCGGTCAACTGATGCAGGACCGGCAGGATGCTCTCGGGCTCGGCGAGCCACTCCAGTACGGCGTGGCACAGCACTAGGTCATAGGGCTCGGTCAGTTGGCCGAGCAAATCCTGCCAGGGCGCTTGAATGAAGGTCGCTTGCTGGCCGGCTTCGGCAAAACGCGCTCGGGCACCGTCGAGCATGGGTGCGGCCGGCTCGGCGAGGGTCAGCTGATGGCCGCGCTGGGCCAGCCACAGGGCCATGTGACCGAGGCCCGCGCCGATATCGAGAATGCGCAGCGGACGATCCGGCAAGGCTTCAGCGAGGTCTGCCTGGAGCACCGCCAGGCGAATCGCGCCTTTGGCGCCGCCGTAGATTTTCTCGGCGAAGCGGGTCGCCAGTTGATCGAAGTGACGGTCGTTCATACGGCGAAGCGCCTTTCGCTGTCGGCCAGCTTGGCGCGTACCACCTGCTCCATGTCCAGCCCCAGCTCACTGCACAGCAGCAACAGGTAAAGGACGATGTCGCCGACCTCCTGGCCGGCATGGGCGAGTTGTTCCGGCGGCAGCTGGCGCGACTGGTCCTCGCTCAGCCATTGGAAGATTTCCACCAGCTCGGCCATTTCCACGCTGGCCGCCATGGCCAGGTTCTTCGGGCTGTGAAAACCGCGCCAGTCGTTATTGTCGCGGATCTGGTGCAGGCGTTCTGTCAGTTCTTGCAAGTTCATCGGGGCTCTCCTCATGGCGCATAGCTTCGGACGAGCCCCGGCGTAAAGCAAGTGAACTACATGTGCGGCTACGCTCAGAGCGAACGCCAGTGGCCGACCATGTGCAGCAACTCGCCATGCCCGTCCAGGCGCAGCTCGCCTTCAGGTCCGGCAGGGCTGGCGCTGAGGATCACTTCCGACGGTAAGCGCACCGGTTTGCGGAAGTCGACGGCGAACTCAAACCCTGCACGCGGCAGATGCCCACCCAAGGCGGCCAGGCTCATGGCCTTGCTCCACATGCCATGGGCAATCGCCTTGGGAAAACCAAACAGCCGTGCGCTGGGTGCGCTGAGGTGAATCGGGTTGTAGTCGCCACAGACCTTGGCGTAGCGCCGGCCAATGTCGCTGTCGGCATACCAGCGGGTGGCTTCGGCCAAGTTGCCGGGCTCGACCTCGACGTCTTCGCTGGCCCCGCCGTCCAGCTTCAAACCTCGCACCAGCATGCGGCTGGTCTCGCGCCAGAGCAGGCCGAGGCCGTCTTCCGCTTCGGTGATCAGGTCGAAGGTGCCGCCTTTGCCATGCGCTTGCAGGTTGTCGGCATATACCGCAAAGCGCAGCCCATCGATGCCGCCCAGCGGGCGCAAGACCTGAATGCTGTTGTGCAGGTGAACCAGGCCGAGGAGCGGGAAGGGGAAGTCACGGCCGGTGAGCAACTGCAGTTGCAGGGTGAATGCCATGACATGGGGATAAGTGCCGGGCAGGCGGCCGTCGTCGGCGAAATGACAAAGCCGTCGATACGCCGCCACATGCTCGGGATTGACGCGCAGGAAGCAGCGCAGGCCTTGCTCGGGGAGGCTGGCGCCGCTGATCTTGCGCTTGCTGGCGGCGCGCAGGTAGAGGCTGGCGCTTGAGTCGGGGCTGTGCAGGTCGTGCCATTGGCGTGTCATGGTCAGGCTCCCATCAAGGCCTGGCCACACACCCGCAGGACCTGGCCATTGACGGCACCGGAGCCGGGTTGGCTAAGCCAGGCGATCGCCTCGGCGACATCCTGTGGGCGACCTCCCTGGCCCAGCGAGCTCAGACGCCTGCCAGCCTCGCGCAAGCCCATGGGCATGGCGGCGGTCATGTGCGTCTCGATAAAACCTGGGGCCACGGCGTTGATGCTGGCGCCGCGCTCAGCCAGCTTTGGCGCCCAGGCCTGGGCGAAGCCGATCAGGCCGGCCTTGCTCGCCGCATAGTTGGCCTGGCCACGATTGCCGGCGATGCCGCTGACCGAAGCCAGCAGGGTGATGCGAGCCTGCTCGCCCAGAGTACCTGCGTCAAACAGTGCCTGAGTCAGAACCTGCGGCGCCTTGAGATTGACTGCCATGACTGCGTCCCAATATTCGGGCGTCATGTTGGCCAGGGTTTTGTCGCGAGTGATGCCGGCGTTGTGCACAACGATGTCGATGCCGTCGGGCAGGGCTTTGATCAATTGTGCAGCAGCATCATTGGCGCAGATATCCAGCGCCAGTGCCCGGCCGCCCAAGCGGGCGGCGAGCCCATCAAGGTCCTTCTGCGCCTGGGGAACGTCGAGCAGCACCACATCGGCGCCATCTCGGGCCAGGGTTTCGGCGATAGAGGCGCCGATGCCGCGAGCGGCACCGGTCACCAGCGCCCGCCGTCCCGCCAGCGGTCGGGTCCAGTCCTGGACCTGGCTGGCGCAGGCTTCCAAACGCAGCACCTGGCCGGAAACAAACGCGCTTTTAGGCGAAAGGAAGAAACGCAGGGCGCCTTCGAGTTGATCCTCAGCCTGCGGGCTGACATACAGCAGCTGCGCGGTAGCGCCGTTGCGCAGCTCTTTGCCCAATGAGCGGCTGAAACCTTCCAACGCGCGTTGGGCGACGCTGGCCAGCGGGTCTTCGATGCGCTCGGGTGCGCGACCAAGAATCACCACGTGGGCGCAGGGGGCCAGACTGCGCAGCAGCGGCTGGAAAAATTCTCGCAACTGGCTGAGCTGGTCGCTGTCGGACAAGTGACTGGCATCGAACACCACCGCCTTGAGCTTCGGTCCAAGCCCTGCGACCCAGGCCGGTGCTTGCAAGTCGTTGCCGGCAAAGCTGTAGAGCTCATCGGTCAGGCGCGGGGCAATGGCTTCGAGCTGGTTCGCCAAAGGCCCGCCGCCCAGCACCAGGGCGCCCTCTACCGGGCGCAGCCGGCCTGCCTGCCAGCGCTCCAGCGGTGCCGGGTGCGGCAAGCCCAGAGCGTCGACCAGGCGGCGGCCGAGGTTGGAGTTGGCAAAGCCGAGATAGCGATCACTCATGTGCGGGTCTCCCTGAAGGCAAGCATGCAAGTGTGGACCAAGTTTATGTAACGGTCGTTCGAATGCTTTAAAAAGACCTAGGCTGTACGGATCAAATTGTTTCAGGAGGAACCTACACATGCGTTCACCTCGCCGGGTCGCGATCCTGGGTGGCAACCGAATTCCCTTCGCCCGTTCCAACGGCGCCTATGCCAACGCCAGTAACCAGGCGATGCTGACTGCCGCCCTCGAAGGCCTGATCGAACGCTATCGCCTGCATGGCCTGCGTTTGGGCGAAGTGGTCGCAGGCGCTGTGCTCAAAGCCTCGCGAGACATGAACCTGACTCGAGAGTGCGTGCTGGGTTCGCGCTTGTCCGCGCAAACCCCTGCCTATGACATCCAGCAGGCGTGTGGCACTGGTCTGGAGGCCGCCTTGCTGGTGGCTAACAAGATCGCCTTGGGGCAGATCGACAGCGGCATCGCAGGCGGCGTCGACACCACCTCCGATGCGCCAATCGGGGTTAACGAAGGCTTGCGGCGTATCTTGTTGCAGGCCAATCGCGGCAAGAGCCTGGGCGAGCGGCTGAAACCGTTTTTAAAGTTGCGACCCGGTCACCTGAAACCTGAACTGCCGCGCAACGGCGAGCCGCGTACCGGGCTGTCGATGGGCGAGCATTGCGAGCGTATGGCGCAGACTTGGCAGATCGAGCGGGCGGCGCAGGATGAGTTGGCTTTGCTCAGCCATCAGAACCTGGCCGCGTCCTTCGCCGAGGGCTGGCACGATGACCTGCTCACCCCGTACTCGGGCCTGAGCCGGGATAACAATCTGCGCACGGATCTCACGCTGGAACAGTTGGCCAAGCTCAAGCCGTCGTTCGATCGCAGCGGTCTGGGCACCCTGACGCCAGGCAACTCGACGCCGCTGACCGATGGCGCTTCGCTGGTGTTGCTCGGTAGCGAGCAGTGGGCCGAGCAGCAGGGGTTGTCGGTGCTGGCCTATCTGGTCGATGGCGAGACCGCAGCCGTGGATTTCGTCAAAGGCCAAGAGGGGCTGCTGATGGCCCCGGCGTATGCGGTGCCACGCCTGCTGGCGCGCAATGGCCTGAGCCTGCAGGACTTTGACTACTACGAAATTCATGAGGCATTTGCCGCGCAGGTGCTGTGTACCCTCAAGGCTTGGGAAGATGAAGCGTTCTGCCGCACGCGGTTGGGTCTGGCTGCGCCGCTGGGCTCGATCGATCGCAGCAAACTCAATGTGAAGGGCAGTTCGTTGGCCGCCGGGCATCCGTTTGCCGCTACTGGCGGGCGGGTATTGGCCAATATGGCCAAGCTGTTGGCTAGCGCGGGCAAGGGGCGCGGGCTGATTTCGATTTGTGCGGCGGGTGGGCAGGGGGTTACGGCGATCGTGGAGCGCTGAGAGGCGCCGGCTTGCCCCGCGATGAGGCCGGGACTGACACCCTGGCAAACCTGATACGCTTGTCTGATCACAACTACAAGATCAGGTCATGCCGAGCACCGGACAACTTTCTGCGCCCCGACCCATTCCGAATCTGGAGCAGTTACCCAGGCCAGTCTATGCCCGCGCCGAAAGCCTCGGCGCAGGCTCCTGGACGACCCGCCATCGCCACGACTGGGTGCAGTTCTCCTACGCGATCAGCGGCGTGCTCGGTATTTACACCAGCGACGGCAGTTATTTCGCGCCGCCGCAGTGGGGCGTATGGATCCCTGCTGATACCGAGCATGACGTCGCCAGCTCGATGCAGGCCGAAATGCGCAGCCTGTACGTGCGGCGCGACGCTTGCCCATGGGCGCCAGATCATTGCCGAGTGCTTGAGGTAACCCCGCTGGCGCGTGAGCTGATCAAGCAGTTTTGCCTGTTGCCGGTGGAATACCCGGAAGGCGACAGCGCCGAGGCGCGTTTGGTGGCCGTGCTGCTTGACCAGCTGCAAGCGCTGCCGGAGGTGGGGTTTTCCTTGCCGCTGCCGCGTCATCCCGGGCTGCTGAAGCTGTGCAACGGGCTGATTGCCGCGCCCGACCTGCCGCAGACCCTGCAACAATGGGCGCTCGAACTGGGTTGCTCGGAAAAGACCCTGATGCGCCTGTTCCAACGTGAAACGGGCCTGAGTTTTCGCAGCTGGCGCCAACGCATGCGCCTGCTGTCGTCGCTGGCCCTGCTGCAGTCGGGCGAGAACGTCACTGAAGCGGCGCTGGGCTGTGGTTATGACTCGACCTCAGCCTACATCGCCGCATTCAAGCAGCTCTTCGGTTTCACGCCCGGAGAGCTGCGGCTGTAGCGTTTAGGTGCGGAAACGCCGCACCAGGGTATCGAGCTCATTGGACAGGCCGGCCAGGCTTTCCGAGTCCTGGCGCGCCGCATGGGCAAGCTCTGCTACCAGCTGCGCATCCCCGTGGATCTGGCTGATATGGCGATTGATGTCTTCGGCGACCTGGTGTTGCTCTTCGGCGGCCGTGGCGATCTGGGTGTTCATGTCGCGGATGATGTCCACCGATTCGCGGATTTGGCCGAAGCTGTCGCGGGCCAGGCCAATGCGGCTGACCGACTGCTGCGAGACATCCAGGCTGGCGTGCATCTGCTGGGCGACTTCAGCGGTGCGGCTGGCCAGGTTGCCGAGCAGGCCGTCGATCTCGGCGGTGGAGTCGGCAGTGCGCTTGGCCAGGGCCCGGACTTCATCGGCGACCACGGCAAAGCCACGGCCTTGCTCGCCGGCGCGGGCGGCTTCGATGGCCGCGTTGAGGGCGAGCAGGTTGGTCTGCTCGGCGATCGAACGGATGGTGCCGAGGATCGACTGGATGGCATTGCTGTCGCGTTCCAGTTGCTGGATCGACTGCGCCGATTGCTCGATTTCCTGGCTCAGACGGTCGACGCTTTGCACTGCGGCGTCGATCTGCTGCTGGCCTTCACGGGCTTGCTGCTGGCCGCTGTCGGCCGATTGTGCGGCCTGGCTGCACGAGCGGGCCACTTCGTTGGCGGTGGCGACCATTTCGTGGAAAGCAGTCGAGACCATATCCACGGCTTCGCGCTGACGTCCGGCGGCTTCGGACATATCGGCCGACACCTGGGTCGAGCGGCTCGAGGTACTGAGGATCTTGCCGGCGGCTGAGCCGATATGCTGGATCAGACTGCGGATGGCGCCGAGGAACTGGTTGAACCAGCTGGCCAGTTGCGCGGTTTCATCACGGCCGCGGATTTCCAGGCTGCGGGTCAGGTCGCCTTCGCCCTGGGCGATGTCTTCCAGGCCGCTGGTGACGCTGTTGATCGGGCGCACGATGAGTTTGGCGAATGCAGCGCCGACGATGGCGAACACCGCGGCCAGCACCAGGGCGATGATGCCGATCAGCCAGGTCAGGCGGGTGGTGGTTTGCATCACTTCGTCTTGCTGGATCAGGCCGATGAAGGTCCAGCCCAGTTGCTCGTCAGGGTAGACGTTGGCCATGTAGCGCTCACCGTTGAGCGTTACTTCCACCAGGCCTTTGCCTGCCTTGGCCAAGTCGACATAGCCATCGCCAAAGCTCGCCAGCTGCTTGAAATTGTGGCTGGCGTCACGCGGGTCGACCATCACGTTGCCGCTGTTTTCCATCAGGATCAGGTAGCCGCTTTCGCCTAGCTTGATCTGTTTGACGATTTCGGTCAGGCCTTTGAGCGACACGTCGATGTTGACCACACCGCCTGGGTTACCCAACTGGTTGGCCACCGCGCGTACGGTGCTGACCAGCACGGCATCATCGCCGGCCCAGTAGTAGGGCGCGGTGCGCAGGGTCTTGCCGGGGTTGGCCATGGCGGTCTGGTACCACGGGCGGGTGCGCGGGTCGTAGTTGGCCATTTTCGGATCGCCAGGCCAGAAGGCGTAGCCGCCGTCTGCCAGGCCATAGGAGACATAGGCGTAGTCGGGGTGACTCTTGGCCAGGCGGCTGAAGAAGTCGAACAGCGTCTTGTCCTGGTCATTGGGGGCAATTTGTGCGGCGTCGGCGGCGAGGTGTTTTTTCACGTTGCCGTCTGCCTCGGCGATCAACGGCTGAGCGGCGAGATACTCGACGTTTTGGGTGATGCCCTGGAAGAAGATGTTCATCGCGTTGCTGACCTGACGAATCTCTCGGCTGCTGTTGTCGAGAAAATCGTCGCGAGCTTCACCGCGCAGGTTGAGGACCACCAGGGTGGCCACGAGGACGATGGGCAAGCCGGCGATAACGGCAAAGGCCCAGGTCAGTTTTTGCTTGATGTTCATCCACGCTCCCGGAATTTTTCTTGTCGATGCATGAGGCAGGTACTAGGGCATCGGCAGGATTCGGGATTGTTGTAGAAAAAAGCCCGTATTTATTGGGCGAGGGCGGGTTTGGTGACTATTCGGTCGTGTCGGGGCTAATATGGCATACCAAAATCAGGCTGTGCGGTGTTGGGGCCGCGAAGCGACCCCTATACACGTCAGTGGCAACAGCTTTTGCCATTGGCCAGATCCTTGAGGATCGGACAGTCCGGCCGGTCGTCGCCCTGGCAGTGGGCGACCAGCTCGCTCAAGGTATCGCGCAGGCTCACCAACTCTTCGATCCGCTGGTTCAGGGCCTGGATATGCTCGGTGGCCAGCGCCTTGACGTCGGCGCTGGCGCGTTGCCGGTCCTGCCACAGGGTGAGCAGTTTCGCCACCTCATCGAGCGAGAACCCCAGGTCGCGGGAGCGTTTGATGAAGGCCAGGCTGTGCAAATCTTCTTGCTGGTACAGTCGATAGCCGCTGTCGCTGCGCTGAGCCGGCTTGAGCAAGCCAATCGACTCGTAGTAGCGAATCATCTTGGTACTCAGCCCACTGCGGCGGGCTGCCTGGCCGATGTTCATGGCGCCTCCTGCTGGTCGTCGCTAGGTTTCCAGGTCTTCAGCCACAGGGCATTGCTCACTACGCTGACACTCGACAGCGCCATGGCCGCGCCGGCCAGTACCGGATTGAGCAGACCAAAGGCGGCCAGCGGAATGCCGATCAGGTTGTAGATGAAGGCCCAGAACAGATTCTGACGGATTTTCGCGTAGGTCTTGCGGCTGATTTCCAGCGCCGCTGGCACCAGCCGAGGGTCGCCGCGCATCAGGGTGATGCCCGCCGCCTGCATGGCCACATCGGTGCCACCGCCCATGGCGATGCCGATATCGGCGGCGGCCAGGGCCGGGGCGTCGTTGATGCCATCGCCGACCATCGCGACCACGCCGTCGCGCTTGAGCTGGCCGACCGTGGCGGCTTTGTCGGCTGGCAGCACTTCAGCGTGCACATCATCGATGCCCAGTGCCTCGGCGACCACTTTGGCGCTGCCGCGGTTGTCGCCGGTCAGCAAGTGGCTGCTGATACCTTTGTCATGCAAGGCGCGAATGGCGTATTCGGCGCCGGGCTTGAGGCTGTCGCCGAAGGCGAACAGCCCCAGCACCTGGGGTTTAGGGGCCTGTTCGATGAGCCACGACAGGGTGCGGCCTTCGGCCTCCCAGGCCTGCGCCTTGCTGGCCAGGTCGCCCGCGTGCAGCCCGCTTTCATCGAGCAGGCGGCGGTTACCCAGCGCCAGTTGGCGATGTTCCACGTGACCGGCGATCCCGCGCCCGGTCAGCGACTGGCTGTCGCTGACTTGCGGCACCATCAGGCCCTGCTCGCTGCAGGCATCCAGCACCGCCTTGGCCAGCGGATGCTCGCTGCCGCGCTGCAGGGCGCCGGCCAGGCGCAGCAAGTCGGCGTTGTCACCCACGCCAGCCTGGCTATGGACGATCCGCGGGCTGCCGGAGGTGAGTGTGCCAGTCTTGTCGAACACCACCCGGTTGACGGCGTGGGCGCGCTCCAGCGCCTCGGCGTCCTTGATCAGGATGCCGTGCCGGGCCGCGACACCGGTGCCGGCCATGATCGCTGCCGGAGTGGCCAAGCCGAGTGCGCAAGGGCAGGCAATGACCAGCACGGCGACGGCATTGATCAACGCGGTTTCGATCGGTGCGCCCGCCCACCACCAGCCGAGCAGGGTGAACAGGGCGATCACCAGTACTGCCGGGACGAACACCTGGCTGACCCGATCGACCAGCTTCTGGATCGGCGCCTTGGCCGCCTGGGCATCTTCGACCAGGCGAATGATGCGCGCCAGTACGGTTTCCGTGCCCAGGGCCAGGGTCCGCACCAACAGCCGGCCTTCGCCGTTGATGGCGCCGCCGGTGACGTGGTCGCCGGGCTGCTTGGGCACGGGCAGGCTTTCGCCGCTGATCAACGCTTCGTCGGCGTGGCTGCTGCCTTCGAGCACTTCGCCATCGACTGGGAAGCGTTCACCCGGCTTGACCAGGACCAGGTCGTCCAGGCGCAATTGGCTGATGGCCACGTCTTCCTCAAGGCCATCGACCACCCTCAGCGCACGATCCGGCCGTAGCGCTTCAAGTGCACGAATGGCGCTAGCGGTCTGGCGTTTGGCGCGGCTTTCGAGGTACTTGCCGAGCAATACCAGGGCGATGACCACCGCCGAGGCTTCAAAATACAGATGTGGCTCGACGCCCGCTTCGGCCCTGGCCCATTCATACAGGCTCAGGCCATAACCGGCACTGGTGCCCAGCGCGACCAGCAGGTCCATATTGCCGGCACCGGCGCGCACTGCTTTCCAGGCGGCCACGTAGAAGCGCGCGCCGAGGATGAACTGCACCGGGGTGGCCAGCAGGAACTGCGCCCAGGCCGGCAGCATCCAGTGCAGGCCGAATGGCTGGACGATCATCGGCAGCACCAGCGGCAGCGCCAGTATCAGGGCGGCGCCGACTGCCAGGCGTTCTTTGCGCAAACGCCGCTGCGCTTCGGCCTGGTCACCCCGGGCGGCTTGGGGCAGCGCGGCGCTGTAGCCGGCCTGCTCGATTGCGCCGATCAGCACACTGTCATCGACTGCCTTGAGCACTTCAATATGCGCGCGTTCGCTGGCCAGGTTGACGCTGATCTGTTCGACCCCAGGCACTTTACCCAAGGCCCGTTCGACGCGGCCGGCGCAGCTGGCGCAGGTCATGCCGCCGATCTGCAGTTCGACGCTGCGGGTGGGCACGCCGTAGCCAGCCTGACGCACGGCGTCGACCAGCACCGGGAGGCTGTCGGCCGGGGCCTGGACCCGGGCCTGTTCAGTGGCGAGGTTGACGCTGACCTGCTCGGCGCCGGTGACCTTGCGCAGGGCGCGCTCGACTCGGCCGGCGCAGCTGGCACAGGTCATGCCGGAGATCGGCAGGTCGAAGATGGTGGATGCAGACATGGGCTCTCCTCCTTGGACAGGCCCTCAGCATCAACCTTGCCACACGGTCAAGGTCAATAGTCCAAACTGGCCTTGTTCAAATGCAGGCCACTGTGGTCCATGGCAATGCGGTATTTGCTGATCTGCCCGGCGTGCAGGGTCAGGCGCTGGCTGTGCTGATTTTCCAGCCCCGGCGCGCAGCCCGGTGCCTGACCCGGCAACAGGCGCAGGCGGATATCCACAGGCCCTGGCGGCAGGTTGAACGAGGTCGATTGTTCTTGGAACAGACGCCCGGACAGTTGGTCATTGAGGTAGACGCCGATCTCGCAGGTGGTGGCCACTTCCAGGCGCTCTCGGGAAATGATCAGCACGCTGTAGTCCGAGTTGCCTTGGGCGCTGGCCTGGGGCACGGCGGCCAGTGCACCCATTAGTCCGACAAGGCCCAATGCTGCCTTGATCATGGTGAATCTCCTGCTTTGCAAAATCGTCAAAGGCGCAGCTTGGCCGAGCTGCGCGCGGATTTCCAGTCCGGTTGATTCACGGGCTACTTGACCTTGTCCCGATGGCAAGCTTGAAACTGCGCAAAACCCATAAGGAGACAGACCCGATGCAAGTATTCAATGTGCAAGGCATGACCTGTGGCCACTGCGTAAAGGCAGTGACAGCGGCGGTGCAGGGGCAGGATGCAGCGGCCAAGGTAGAAGTCGATTTGGCCGCCAAGCAGGTGCGTGTGCAGAGCCAGGTTGGGGTTGAGCAGATTCTTGCGGCGATCCGCGATGAAGGTTATCCGGCGGAAGTTGCCTGAAGCCTGAGAGGGCCAGGGACGGCCGTTATTGTTACAAAGGTTTTCATGCTGGTGAGGTGTTGTGCAGGTAGACTAAGGCACTTGCTTAGCCTGCTATGGATTCCTGATGAACCTGCGTTTTGTGCTGATCCTGGGCGCCCTCAGTGCGTTTGGGCCGTTGGCGATTGACTTCTACCTGCCCGCCTTTCCGGCCATGGCGCAGGCTTTTGCGACTGACGAACAACATATCCAGACCACGTTGGCGGCCTATTTCCTGGGTTTGTCCATTGGACAGCTGGCCTATGGCCCGGTGGCTGATCGCTTTGGCCGGCGCAAGCCACTGTTGTTTGGCGTCACCCTCTTTACCTTGGCCTCGTTGGCCTGCGCCTATGCACCGAATCTGGATACCTTGATCGTCGCGCGCTTCGTCCAGGCCTTGGGCGGCTGCGCCGGCATGGTGTTGTCGCGGGCGATCGTCAGCGACAAATGTGATGCGGTAGCTTCGGCCAAGGTGTTCTCGCAACTGATGTTGGTCATGGGCCTGGCGCCGATTCTTGCGCCGATGCTGGGTGGGGTACTGGTCAACCTGGCCGGGTGGCAATCGATCTTCCTTGCTTTGAGCCTGTTCAGTGCCGCATGCCTGTTGGCCGTGAGCTTGGGGCTGCCGGAGAGTTTTCCGGCGGACATGCCACGCCAGCCACTCTCAGGCGCATTTCGCCAATACTGGCGTCTGTTGCGGGATCGGGTCTTCATCGGCCATGCACTGACCGGTGGCACCGCCATTGCCGGAATGTTTGCCTACATCGCCGGCTCGCCCTTCGTATTCATCAAGTTGTATGGCGTGCCGCCCGAGCATTACGGATGGCTGTTCGGCACCAACGCTGCCGGCTTCATCCTGATGGCACAGGTCAATGCGCGGCTGCTGGCCAAACGTGGTCCGGCATTCTTGCTGGCACGGGCGGTCTGGCTGTATCTGGCGGCGGGGTTGCTGTTGCTGGCCGTTGCGGCGTTGCGTCCTGCTCAGCTTTGGCCGCTGTTGGTGCCATTGTTCGTTTGTATCGCCAGCCTGGGCTGCATCATCCCCAACGCTTCGGCCTGCGCCATGAGTGGGCAGGGCGCGCGTGCCGGCAGTGCCTCGGCGTTGATGGGCTGCCTGCAGTTCAGCGTGGCCGCAGGCGCGGCAGCGCTGGTCGGCGTACTACACGATGGCAGCGCGGTGCCGATGGCGCTGGTAATCAGCCTGTGCGGCGCGCTGGTGGTCAGTGTCGCGATGCTGACTCGGCGCTTGCAGGCCAAACATCGGGTGTAAACGAGTGGGGCGCCTGCAGGCGCGTTTCCAGCGTGGCGACAAACGCGCGCGCCTCAGCCTCACTGCGAAAACTCACCACATGCTGATCGAGCCGGACTTGCCAGGGGCAATTGGGCTGACGGTTCGACGCACTGACGACAATCTTCATCGCGGCATACCTCCAGAGATCGAGAGCGGCTCAAGTTTAGCGCTGCTGCTCGGCCTCGCCACGGCTTGTAGGCGGTGTCCTGACTGACGGTCGTGGCCGTAGCTTCTACGATCGAGGATGTCCAGTTGGGGCAGCCCTGAGGTCGAATGGATGCTTCTCATTTATGCGCCGTAATTGGGGAAGTTCCTTGTCAGTACAGTCTTCAGAGTTTTCTGACATCAGCACCGGGTGATCTAGGTACATCGTTGATTTAATGGATGTATTGGCCAAACCCAGTCACTGGCTAGCCGTCATGGTCCTGATCGGCGCCTGTTATGGGGCGCTATACCCAACGCATTTTCGGCTATTGGTCGCCGATTGCAGGCAAATGTGCAGGGCTACGCGCGGCTTATACTGGCTGCGGCCGCTAGCGGCAGCGAGAGATACTTCCCCGCCAGGGAACGGCACTGCTTTGGCTCATCTGGGCCTTGGCTACTCATGCGTGAGCGTCGCCAAATTTGGCCTACAGCCTCTGGATGCGCGCCCTTGGCAGGTGCGTTAACCGCGCTGTCGTGGTTGGCCATCGCCATCAGACGTGATCTTCCAGGGAGTTACAGGGATATGAGTGCAGTGAGTAGTATCAGCCAGATAGCCGGCCTGATGGCCGACCCCAAGCGCAGCGCCATGTTGTGGGCGCTGATCGACGGTTTGCCGCGTCCTGCCGATGAACTGGCATCGATGATCGGCGTCACCTCCTCATCAGCCTGTGCGCACCTTACCTTGCTGTCTTCGGCTGGCTTGTTGAAGCACGAGGCACGTGGTCGCAAGCGATTCTTCCGCTTGGCCACACCGGAAGTGGGGGCCGCGGTTGAAGCCCTGGCCAGCCTGCGGCTGGATGATCTTCGGTTGCGCAACAGCCAGTTCAAACCCTTGCAGGTACCACTGTCGATGCGCCGGGCGAGACGTTGCTCAGATCATATGGGAGGTGAGTTGGCCGCTGAGTTGCTCGAGCGGTTGATCGCTTGCGGCTGGCTGGAAGGATACGACCAGCAACTGCGGGTGAGTCAGGAAGGGCGCGTGCAACTGGCGGCCCTTGGCGTCTACATCGAAGCGTTGGCGCAGCGACAGCAGGGCAGTTGTACCGTGTGCCACTGCAATGAATGGAGTGACCAAGGGCCTCATTTAGGCGGCAGTCTAGGGCAGGCACTGCTGAAGTTGTTCCTGCAATCGGGCTGGATACAGGAGCAGGAAGGCTCCAGGGCACTGCAGATATCACCATTGGGGATTCAGCAGATCAACCGTATCGCTCGACTGCAGCCCACATTGCAGGTCGGTTAGGCCGCCTGCAATGCGCTGTCGTGGATACGTCAGAGCAGCCGGGCATCCAGGCTGTTCTGAGCCAGGCGGCGGGCTTGGTCTTCGGTCATGCCCAGGTGGGTGTGAAGTGCATGGAAGTTTTCGGTGACATAGCCCCCAAAGTAGGCCGGGTCATCCGAGTTGACCGTGACTTTCACACCGCGCTCGAGCATATCGAGGATGTTGTGTTGGCTCATGTGGTCGAACACGCAGAGCTTGGTGTTGGACAGCGGGCAGACGGTCAGCGGTATCTGCTCATCGATGATGCGCTGCATCAGGCGTTCGTCCTCGATGGCGCGTACGCCATGGTCGATGCGCTTGATCTTCAGCAGATCCAGGGCTTCCCAGATGTACTCAGGCGGGCCTTCTTCGCCAGCGTGGGCAACCGCCACGAAGCCTTCGCTGCGGGCGCGGTCGAAGACGCGCTGGAACTTGCTCGGCGGATGGCCCTTTTCCGAGCTGTCCAGGCCAACGGCAATAAAGGCATCGCGAAACGGCAGCGCCTGGTCGAGGGTCTTTTGTGCCTCTTCTTCACTGAGGTGGCGCAAGAAACTCAGGATCAGGCCGCTGCTGATGCCCAGTTGCTCACGACCATCCTTGAGGGCCTGGCGAATGCCGGTCAAGACCACTTCGAACGGGATGCCTCGATCAGTGTGGGTCTGCGGGTCGAAGAACGGCTCGGTGTGGATAACGTTCTGCGCTTTGCAGCGTTGCAGGTAGGCCCAGGTCAGGTCGTAGAAATCCTGCTCGGTACGCAGGACATCAGCGCCCTGGTAGTACAGGTCGAGGAATTCCTGCAGGTTGTTGAACGCGTATGCGCTGCGCAGGGTTTCCACATCTGCCCACGGCAGGGCGATCTTGTTGCGTGCGGCCAGGGCGAACAGCAGCTCAGGCTCCAACGAGCCCTCCAGGTGCATGTGCAGTTCCGCCTTGGGCAAGGCGTTTAGCCAGTCGTACATGTATGCAAATCTCGAATCAGGAACGGTTGGCGCTCATTCTACAGGGCCAGGCCGCGCAATGCGCCCAGCCTGGCCCTATAGCATCAACCGGCGATCAGTTGCGCCGCTGCCTGTCGGTGATTGGCGATCAGGCCTTGCACATCCAAGCCTTCGATTTGCCCATCGATCACCCGCCAATTGCCGCCAACCATGACCCGATCAGCGCGGTCGGCGCCGCACAGCAGCAGCGCCGACAGTGGGTCGTGGCTGCCGGAGAAGCGCAGTTCGTCAAGCTTGAACAAGGCCAGGTCGGCCTGCTTGCCTACCGCCAGCTGGCCAATATCGCTGCGTCCGAGCAGGCGTGCCGAGCCGCGCGTGGCCCAGCCCAGTGCACGCTCTGGGGTGATCTGTTCGGCGCCATAGCGCAAGCGCTGCAGGTACAGGGCCTGGCGCGCTTCAAGGATCATGTTCGAGGCATCGTTCGAGGCCGAGCCATCTACCCCCAGGCCGACTGGGGCTCCGGCGGTTTCCAGGTCGACAGTCGGGCAGATGCCGGATGCCAGGCGCATGTTGGAACTTGGGCAATGGCAAATACCAGTACCGGCGGCGCCCAGGCGGGCGATTTCATCGGGGTTGAAATGAATGCCATGAGCCAGCCAGGTACGCGGGCCGAGCCAGCCGACGCTGTCGAGGTAATCCACAGTACGCAGGCCAAAACGTTGCAGGCAGAAGTCCTCTTCGTCGAGGGTTTCGGCCAGGTGGGTATGCAAGCGCACGTCCAGTTCTTCGGCAAGTACGGCGCTGGCGCGCATGATTTCTGGAGTGACTGAGAACGGCGAGCAGGGCGCCAGGGCGATTTGGATCTGCGCGCCATCGCCGCGCTCATGGTAGCTGTGGATAAGTCGCTGGCTGTCGGCCAGGATCACTTCGCCCTGTTGCACCGTCTGTTGTGGTGGCAGGCCGCCGTCGTCCTCACCCAGGCTCATCGAGCCGCGCGTGAGCATGGCGCGCATGCCCAGTTTGCGCACTGCCTCGACCTGTACGTCGATGGCGTTGTCCAGGCCCTGAGGGAACAGGTAATGGTGATCAGCCGCAGTGGTGCAGCCCGACAGCAGCAATTCGGCCAAGGCGACCTGGCTGGCCAGCTCCAGCTTGGCCGGGGTCAGCCGCGCCCACACTGGGTACAGGGTCTTCAGCCAGGGGAATAGGGGTTGATTGACCACCGGCGCCCAGGCTCGGGTCAGGGTCTGGTAGAAGTGGTGATGGGTGTTGATTAGGCCGGGCAGGATGACGTGCTCGCGGGCATCGAAAACCTGATCGCAGGGCGTGCTGGGGCTTTCGCCGAGGGCTAGAAGTTGAGTGATGCGGCCGTCTTCGATGACCAGTCCGCCGCGCGCGTCGGCGTCGTTGGCAGTGAAGATGGCAAGGGGGGATTTCAACCAGGTACGGGTCGCAGGCATGGTGCCGGCTCCTCTGAAAGTGGGTTCAGGTAAGCCAGCTCAGTTTTGCCCTGTCTGCTGATCCAGGTTCGCCGTGGGGCGAGGCATTGAGTCTACTGCCTCCCCCGCCGGCTTTCAATTCACCAGATGAGGGCTTCGCCTTTGTAGTTGATGAAGTGCAGTCCGCCATTACCGCTCTGCGCCTTGATCTGCTCAAGCATGCCGCGGGTGCTGGTGAGCACGTCGATCTCGGCGTTTTCGCCGCCCATGGCAGTTTTCACCCAACCGGGGTGCATGGCTAGCACGCTGAGGTCGGGACGCTGCAGCTCGACCACGAAGCTGTTGATCATCGAGTTCAGCGCGGCCTTGCTGGCTTTGTACAAAGGGATCTCGCCGCCATCGGGAATGGTCACGCTGCCAAGGATCGAGCTCATGAAGGCCAGCACGCCACTGCCTTCGCGCAACTGGTCAGCCAGGCGCCGGGCGACCCTGATCGGCGCCACGGCATTGGTCATGAACAGATCGCCAATCTGCTGGCTGCTTACCGCTTCCAGATCCTGCGGCAACGGGCCCATCACACCGGCGTTGACGAACAACAGATCCAGCACCTGGCCGTGCAGGATCTGTTGCAGCGCATCCAACTGCTCGGTGTCGTTCATTTCCAGGGTTTCGATCTGTACCCCGGCAATAGTGCCCAGCTCGCCGGGGTTCTGCGCATCGCGCACAGTAGCGATGATGTTCCAGCCATCTTCGTGCAAGCGCTGCACCAGACCCAGGCCCAGGCCACGCGAGGCGCCGATGATCAAGGCTGTCTTGTTTGCAGGCATTTCGATACTCCTTCAAAAAAGGGGGGCGTGTTAGCGGCCGTTACCGGAATTCGCAGCGTAGCTGCTGTGCATTGCCCAGTGGCTGTTCCCGATGCACGGCTGATTAAAAAATGTACAGTTGGCCGCGAGGCTTACGGCGTCAGGTCCAAGCCAGATGGTTCACGGGTTATCCACAGGCTCCTCCACAGTATTTGTGTGCAAGCCGAAGCCTGTGAATTAGCGGGGCCTAACGAGATGAAAGCCCTGCTGGTTGGGGATAACTAACTGAAATATGGTCATTTGCATGACCGTCATGAAAATGTGATCAAAATATGCTCAATGGCTCGAACGCCTTGTGATTCGTGGCTTGCACGAGAGTGCCCCAAGCTTATCCACAGGCAGGCCCACAGTAGTTGTGGGCAAACCCTTCAGTAGGGTTGCAGCAGGATCCGTCCACGACTGAGGTCGGCCAGCTGGCGTTGCAGTGCATCAAGATGCGCTGCGCCCACCGCCAGCTGCAAATCTACGCCATTGGCGGTGAACTGCTCATCGAGTACCAGCCCGTCGACTTCGGCCAAGCGCAACTTGAGTAGCGCAAGTTCGCTGAAGCTGCAGCTGCAGCGATACTCGCTGCGCTGCACCAACAAGCGTTTGGGCGCCTGTTGCAGGCATTTGTTCGCCCCGCCGCCATAAGCTCGGGCCAGGCCGCCGGTACCCAGTTGAATGCCGCCGTACCAACGAATCACCAACACCACTACCTGATCGCAGTCCTGGGCTTCGATGGCCGCGAGTATGGGCCGGCCAGCGGTGCCGCCGGGTTCGCCGTCGTCGCTGCTGCGGTACTGGTCACCCAGCTTCCAGGCCCAGCAGTTATGAGTCGCGGCCAGATCACTGTGGCGTTCGATGAAGCTCATCGCCTCGGCGGCGCTGCTGATCGGGCCGGCGAGGGTGATGAAACGGCTCTTGCGGATCTCTTCACGAAATTCGCAAAGCTCGAGCAGGGTAGAAGGCATAAGTCCGGGTCAGGCAGGCGAGTGAATGCCGCAGCCTTTGAGAATGATGTGGATAAGGTTGTTGCTGGCATCTTCCATGTCTTGCTTGGTCAGGCGACTTCGGCCGGTAACCTGGCAGATCTGCGTGGAGAAGTCGGCATAGTGCTGGGTACTGCCCCACAGCAGGAAGATCAGGTGCACCGGGTCGACTGGGTCCATCTTGCCGGCGTCGATCCAGGCTTGGAACACGGCGGCGCGGCCGCGGAACCACTCACGGTAGTCGGCGCTGAAGTACTCGCTCAGGCATTCGCCGCCGCTGATCACTTCCATCGCGAAGATTCGCGAGGCCTGAGGGTTGCGGCGCGAGAACTCCATCTTGGTGCGGATGTACTGGCTCAAGGCCGGACCTGGATCGTCATCGACGCTCAGGGCGTTGAAGGTGCTGTCCCACAATTCGATGATGTTGCTCAAAACCGCGATGTACAGGCCCAGCTTGTTGGTGAAGTAATAATGCAGGTTGGCCTTGGGCAAGCCGGCTTTCAAGGCGATGGTGTTCATGCTGGTGCCCTTGAAGCCGTGGCGGGCGAACTCGTCTTCGGCGGCCTGGATGATGGCCTGTTCGTTCTTCTGGCGAATGCGGCCAGCGGGCTTGCCCGAGGCGGAGAGGCGATGCGCAGGGACTTCTAGGGTCATGGACGATTCCGTGCCAGTCGGAGTAAACGGATGTCCGACAGATTACCTGCCTGTGACGAAGTGACAAGCATTAGCGTGTCGCCGCCAGGCTTTCCAGGAAACTTTCCAATACAAGATTTGGCCGGCGCCCTTTACGCGTTACCCAACTCAGGCTCAACTCGTAGTGGCGTTGGGACGGTTTGAGTGCCCGCAGGCGCCCCTGCTGGACCCAGAAACTGGCGTAGTGGTCGGGCAGGTAGCCAATAAAGCGCCCGGTCAGGATCAGAAACGCCATGCCTTCGCGGTCCGAGGCACTCGCCGTGCAGTGCAGGGCCTGATAATGCGCCTGGATGTCGGCCGGCAGGCGGAAGGTTGGGGCGATGGCATCCTGGCTATTAAGGCGCTGGTCGTCGATCTTCTGGTCATCGGCGTAGAACAGCGGGTGGCCCACCGCGCAGTACAGCAGCGAACGCTCGCTATACAGCGGTTGGTATTCCAGGCCCGACAGAGGGCTGGTCTGCGGCACCACGCCGACATGCAGGCTGCCATCGAGCACGCCTTGTTCGACCTGGCTTGGGGCGATCATGCGAATCTGGATACGCACGTCCGGCCCGCGGTCCTTGAGTTCGGCCAAGGCATGGGTGATGCGCATGTGCGGCAGGGTCACCAGGTTGTCGGTGAGGCCGATGTTCAGTTCACCGCGCAGATGCTGGTGCAGGCCATTGACTTCGGTGCGGAAGGTTTCGATGGCGCTGAGCAGTTGCAGGGCCGAATGGTAGACATCGCGGCCTTCCTCGGTCAGCGAGAAGCCGGCGCGACCGCGCTGGCACAGGCGCAGGCCGAGGCGCTGCTCAAGGTCGCTCATCTGCTGGCTGATCGCCGAACGGCCGATGCCCAGGACATTCTCTGCTGCCGAGAAACCGCCGCACTCGACCACGCTGCGGTAGATCTTCAACAGGCGGATGTCGAAATCACTGACCTGGGCGAGGGGATCGGGGCGTCGGCTCATTAGTTTAGTCCGCTGCTAACTTAAGATTAGAAATGTTGGCTTTTCTAGACTTTATCCGCGTGACAAGTTAGCTGCAACAACACACATCGTTGCCTAATCGTCTTCCGAGGAACCGCCGATGAACATGCCCGAAACCGCGCCGTCCGGTATCGCCAGCCAGCTCAAGCTGGACGCCCACTGGATGCCGTACACCGCCAACCGTAACTTCCAGCGCGACCCACGGTTGATCGTGGCCGCCGAAGGCAGCTACCTGGTCGACGACAAGGGCCGCAAGATCTTCGACGCCCTGTCTGGTCTGTGGACCTGCGGCGCCGGGCATACCCGCAAGGAAATCACCGAAGCAGTCGCCCGCCAGGTCGGCGTGCTGGACTACTCGCCGGCGTTCCAGTTCGGCCACCCGCTGTCGTTCCAGCTGGCAGAAAAAATCACCGAGCTGACCCCGGGTGATCTGAACCATGTGTTCTTCACCAACTCGGGTTCCGAATGTGCCGACACCGCGCTGAAGATGGTGCGTGCCTACTGGCGCCTGAAGGGCCAGGCGACCAAGACCAAGATCATCGGCCGTGCCCGTGGCTATCACGGGGTGAACATCGCCGGCACCAGCCTGGGCGGCGTCAATGGCAACCGCAAGATGTTCGGCCAGTTGCTGGATGTCGATCACCTGCCGCACACCGTGCTGCCGGTCAACGCCTACTCCAAGGGCATGCCGGAGGAGGGCGGTATTGCCCTGGCCGACGAGATGCTCAAGCTGATCGAGCTGCATGACGCCTCGAACATCGCTGCCGTGATCGTCGAGCCGCTGGCAGGCTCGGCCGGCGTACTGCCGCCACCGAAGGGTTATCTGAAGCGGCTGCGCGAGATCTGCACGCAGCACAACATCCTGCTGATCTTCGACGAGGTGATCACCGGTTTCGGTCGCATGGGCGCCATGACGGGTGCCGAAGCGTTCGGTGTGACTCCGGACTTGATGTGCATCGCCAAGCAGGTCACCAACGGTGCGATTCCGATGGGCGCGGTGATCGCGACCAGCGAGATCTACCAGACCTTCATGAACCAGCCGACCCCGGAATACGCCGTGGAATTCCCCCATGGCTACACCTATTCCGCGCACCCGGTGGCCTGCGCTGCCGGCATTGCCGCGCTGGACCTGTTGCAGAAGGAAAACCTGGTGCAATCGGCCGCCGAGCTGGCGCCGCACTTCGAGAAGCTGTTGCATGGCGTCAAGGGCACCAAGAATATCGTCGACATCCGTAACTACGGCCTGGCCGGTGCGATCCAGATCGCCGCACGCGATGGCGATGCCATCGTCCGTCCATATGAAGTGGCGATGAAGCTGTGGCAGAAAGGCTTCTATGTCCGCTATGGCGGCGACACCCTGCAGTTCGGGCCGACCTTCAACACCCAGCCGCAAGAGCTCGATCGCTTGTTCGACGCGGTGGGCGAGACCCTGAACCAGATCGACTGATCTTTTCGACTTCGACGGCAGGCGCGCGCAGACGCGCCTGTTTCATCCTTATTGTTTCTGGAGTTATGCATGAGCATCGTTCAGCACCTGATCAATGGCGAGCTGGTTACCAAGGGCGAGCGCACCGCCGATGTCTTCAATCCTTCCACCGGCCAGGCCGTGCGCAAGGTCGAGTTGGCCAGCCGGGCTACCGTGCAAGAGGCCATCGATTCGGCCAAGGCGGCGTTTCCGGTCTGGCGGAACACGCCACCGGCCAAGCGCGCCCAGGTGATGTTCCGTTTCAAGCAACTGCTTGAGCAGAACGAGGAAAAGATCTCGCAGATGATCAGCGAAGAGCACGGCAAGACCCTCGAGGACGCGGCGGGTGAGCTCAAGCGTGGAATTGAGAACGTTGAGTTCGCCTGCGCGGCACCTGAAGTGCTCAAGGGCGAGTACAGCCGCAACGTCGGCCCGAACATCGATGCCTGGTCTGATTTCCAGCCGCTGGGTGTGGTTGCCGGGATTACCCCGTTCAACTTCCCGGCCATGGTTCCGCTGTGGATGTACCCGCTGGCGATCGCTTGCGGTAACGCCTTCATCCTCAAGCCATCGGAGCGCGATCCAAGCTCGACCCTGTACATCGCCCAGCTGTTGCTTGAGGCTGGTCTGCCTAAAGGCATCCTCAATGTGGTGCATGGCGACAAGGAAGCGGTCGATGCGCTGATCGAGGCACCAGAGGTGAAAGCCCTGAGTTTCGTCGGCTCGACCCCGATTGCCGAGTACATCTATGCCGAAGGCACCAAGCGCGGCAAGCGCGTGCAGGCCTTGGGCGGCGCCAAGAACCACGCCGTGGTGATGCCAGACGCCGACCTGGACAACGCCGTCAGTGCACTGATGGGCGCTGCGTACGGTTCCTGTGGCGAGCGTTGCATGGCCATTTCGGTGGCGGTGTGCGTGGGTGATCAGGCCGCTGATGCGCTGATCGCCAAGCTTGAGCCGCAGATCAAGGCGCTGAAGATCGGTGCCGGCACCTCTTGTGGCCTGGACATGGGCCCACTGGTAACCGCTGCTGCGCGTGACAAAGTGGTCGGCTATATAGATGACGGCGTTGCCGCCGGTGCCAAGCTGGTGGTCGATGGTCGTGGCTACCGGGTTTCGGGGAATGAAGATGGCTACTTTGTAGGGGGGACGCTGTTCGACAACGTCACGCCTGAAATGCGCATCTATAAAGAAGAGATCTTCGGCCCTGTGCTGTGCGTGGTCCGCGTCAACAGCCTGGAGCAGGCCATGCAGTTGATCAATGATCACGAGTATGGCAACGGCACCTGCATCTTTACCCGTGATGGTGAGGCTGCGCGGCTGTTCTGCGACGAAATCGAAGTGGGCATGGTTGGCGTCAACGTGCCGCTGCCGGTACCGGTGGCCTATCACAGCTTCGGTGGTTGGAAGCGTTCGCTATTCGGCGACCTGCATGCCTACGGCCCGGATGGCGTGCGCTTCTATACCCGTCGCAAGGCGATCACTCAGCGCTGGCCACAGCGCAAGAGCCATGAAGCCTCGCAGTTCGCTTTCCCTAGCCTCTAATAGAGGTGGGTAGAAGCGGGGAGGTCGAAAGGCCTCCCCGCTTTGTTTTTAGAGCTCTAACGGCAGCACCGCTATCTGTTTAACCCTGCTGCACCTTTAGGCGCAGGCCCGCGCCGCGATTCTGACCCTAATTTCAACAATATTACGGTTTATTGAAATTAAGGGTTGACGCCCTCTCAGATCCCCTTATAATGCGCCCCACTTCCAGCGTAGTTGGAACGGAAAACTCCTTGAGTATCAGCGAGTTAGATGTTCCAGGCAGTACTGGAGGTGCTTCGATCTTCTGGTCGGCAGCGGT
>NZ_JBICKL010000099.1:0-608 GCF_043104195.1 Pseudomonas sp. xss_2 | reverse complement strand
GGCGTACACAGCAGCCAATAGCAGATCCCAACGATGCGGTACTCCAGACACTGCAGCGACGCGACGGAAGCAATGATGGCGGGGGTGGTCAGCGCCAGGCACTGCTCGGCAGCTATGAGCAACGTGATAGCGACGAAGGCGCGACCTCGGCCAGGTTGTTTCGGCTGGGGCGTTCGGCATGGGACATTCAGGTTCATCGGCAGCGCTCGGCAAAGGGCAACGGTGTGCATCCATGCGCCGAGTTGCAGCATCGCGGATCAGGCAGAGGAGAGGGACGGACAAACCGAGGCTGGTGCCTTCGGTTTCTGCAACGGCCGGGATAAGGGCTGCGACCTGTCCAGAATTACCGATGGAGTACAAATGTACTCTTGTCGTTTTTTAATGCTCGACAGGCTATGGAGCGTCGTGGGCTACGAGGTTCAGTACATGCCGCGCAAGCGATCGATGTCCGCCGCAATCTGCAGTGCGGCCTCCAACTCGGACAGCTGATGCGCTTCCATCAACCGCCAGCGCTGGGCCTTTTCCTCGGGCTCGGTCATGGCCAGGGCGAGGTACAGGCTCGGTGGGACTGCGCGAAACAGCGTCTCCAGTTGCTTGGACAGGACCAC
>NZ_JBICKL010000098.1:0-1775 GCF_043104195.1 Pseudomonas sp. xss_2 | reverse complement strand
AGGTTGTCCGGTCCCACCAGTACCTTGAACGGGTAGGGATCGTTCACCGTGCCGTCCACCGGCACGCGACCAATCAGGGCGGTCATGGCGACCGAGCCCATCAGGGTTGAGTTCTCGGGGATGGTGTAGACCGGCTTGGCCCCCTCGGCGCGATCCTGAGTGTTTTCCAGATCGCGCTCGCCCTTGGCCACGGCGCGTAGATGGTCTTGGCCCCGGTCGATCGCGTTGTTGTCCAGGCCATGTAGATCCTTGAACTTCGACGTCAGCGATGACAACGGCCCCTCGGTTTTGCTGGCCCCCTTCTGAACAGCTCGAGTGTTGGACGGCTCGATCCATTGCACCGCATCCGCTGGCGGTTGGCCCCCGGAAAATTGTTGTCCGTCACCCGGCTCGAGACCAAAGCCCACGGGGACATCGGACTTCGCGGTCGGCTTGCTGGTGAGTTGGTCCTTCAGCCGGGACAGCAGACCCTGGGTTTCGCGGTGCTGCTGCTCGGCCTTCTGCCGGGCATCGTTGGCCTGCTGGCGCTGTTCGGTGACCTGCTGCGTGACACTGCTCAGCGTGTTTTGAATGCGGCTGTCGATATTGCCTTCGCGCGTGCGCAGCCGATTGTTCTCGGTCTGCAGCGTCTCATTGCCTTTCCTCAGCGACAGCATCTCGCTGCGCATCGCCTTGACCTGGCCAATCAGCGTGGCCACGGTGTCGCGCGGCGTGTCGCCGGCAATGCCGAGGGCCTTGGCCTGATCTGGGCTGAGGGCGGTGTTTTCGGGATCATGGGCAGGTTGAGCGTCTGGCGCAGACACCCAGGATTTGCCGATGATCAGCACAATCCCCAGCAGGACCGCAGGCACCAGCCATTTCAGCAAGCCGTTAGCTTTCATGATCGGCGGCCTCCGGTGCAGGAGGTGGCAGCAGCGCATGCTTCAGGTCGCCACCCCGGGTGACGAGGTACGCCACGGTGGTGTCTTCAGGTGTGCCGGCGTGCCCCAGGTACTCATGCTGGAAGGTGGCGGCATACAGCGCGGCCTGCAGGTGACGCGGGTCCAGTGTGACCTTGCCCGGCCCACGGTTGACGATCTTCACCGCCGTCACCCAATAATCGCCTAGCCGCCAAGCGGCGAGCCCCTTGATGGATACGTGCTCGGTCGGCAGGAGTGTGCTGAATCCTGAGGACTCGCCTAGCGGGACCCGACGCACACCAGGCAAGGGTGCCACGGTGCGCAGAGGCGCATACAGGTTTTGCGCTGCATAGCGAGTCAACACTACCGGTACCGGCGTGGCTGTAGGCGCTGCGTCCGGCGCGGTGTTCACGTCCGGCGTCTGCGCTTGAGCGACGATCTTGACCGGCTCCAGCGCCTCGCTGCCCTCGAACGCTTCGATGTCGACCAGGATGATGTCCCCCGACTTCACCGACTGCAGCTGGAGGCGGGTAGGGGGAATGGCTTCCGACGCATGCAGGTACACCGTGCCACCGACCGACTGCACGCGCAGCTTGCTGCTGATCGCACTGGGGAGCCCGACGCGGACATCCTCATCCAGCATGAGGATTCGTTCCTGGCCCACCGTCAGCGGCACGGCCAGCGGCAGGCGGTCCCAGTACTTGACCTCGACGGCACCCACAGCGGAACACCAGCCGGCGATCGAGACCAGCATCAGGATCAAGATACGCATCATCATGCACCTCCAGGCAGTGTCAGCTTCTGCGGTGTGCCTTCGTAGCAGTCCAGGGCCAGGCCCCACTTGTTGTGCTCGGGATCGACGTCAAAGCGCACGAC
>NZ_JBICKL010000097.1:0-6518 GCF_043104195.1 Pseudomonas sp. xss_2 | reverse complement strand
GCCAAGTAAATCATCCGCCCACAGCACATTGATCCAATCCAGCGCCTGCCCACTGCCGCACAGTGGGCCTTGGCCCGCTCATCTCCAGGGAACGCCGATGAACACTGCAACCCAAGACAACCGCAACGTGGTGACCCTGGTCATCCAGCACAAGGCCCGCGCCGAGTCACTGAGCCGCTACGAGGTCTGGCTCAAGCGCGCGGTCTGTGCAGCCCGCCTGCAGCCTGGCCATCTGGACGTCAACGTGATTCGCCCAGACGACGGTGGCCGGCACTTCACCACCGTGGTGCGCTTTGCCGATGCGGGGCTGTTGCAGGCCTGGGTCAACTCAGCCGAGCGCCAGGCGCTGGTCAGTGAAGTGCTGCCGTTGCTCGAAGACGGCGACCACACCCAGGTGCATGAGGATCCGGAGTTCTGGTTCACCCCGCCGAGCAGCAACGCCGCGCAGCCGCCGCGCTGGAAGCAGGCACTGCTGACCTACCTGGTGATCTGCCCAATGACCATGGTCATCCCGCAGTTGCTGGCGCCGTTTTTCGCCCGCTTCCCGCACCTGGGCGGGCCAGTGGCGGGCAACCTGATCGTCAACCTGTTCGTCATCTTGCCGGTGGTGTTCTACATCATGCCGTGGGTGACCCGCCGCTGTGCCAACTGGCTGCGCGGCTGAGTTTTGCTGACTGCCTCGTTCAACTACCTACCCATTTTCAGGAGATTACCGATATGAGCACGCTCGTGACCCGCGATGGCACCTCGATCTATTACAAGGACTGGGGCAGTGGCAAGCCCGTGCTGTTCAGCCACGGCTGGCCCCTGGACGCCGACATGTGGGACTCGCAGATGGAGTTCCTGGCGAGCCGTGGCTACCGCGCCATCGCTTTCGACCGTCGTGGTTTTGGCCGCTCCGACCAGCCGTGGACCGGTTATGACTACGACACCTTCGCCGACGATATCGCCCAGCTGATCGAACACCTCGACCTGCGCGAAGTGACCTTGGTCGGTTTCTCCATGGGCGGTGGCGATGTCAGCCGCTACATCGCTCGCCACGGCAGCCAGCGGGTAGCCGGGCTGGTATTGCTGGGCGCGGTAACGCCGATCTTCGGCAAGTCCCCGAGCAATCCTGATGGCGTCGACGGGTCGGTGTTCGACGGCATCCAGGCGGGGCTGCGCGCGGATCGGGCGCAGTTCATCGCCGATTTCGCCACGCCCTTCTATGGGCTGAACCAGGGCCAGACGGTGTCCCAGGGGGTGCAAACGCAGACGTTGAACATCGCCCTGATGGCGTCGTTGAAAGCCACCCTGGACTGCGTCACGGCGTTTTCGCAAACCGATTTCCGTCCTGATATGAGCAAAATCGACGTGCCGACCCTGGTGATCCATGGCGATGGCGACCAGATCGTGCCGTTCGAAACCACCGGCAAGCGCGCTGCCGAGCTCATTGGTGGGGCTGAGTTGAAAGTGTACAGCGGTGCGCCGCATGGCTTTGCGGTCACTCATGCGCAGCAGTTGAACGAAGACCTGCTGGCATTCGTGTCCCGCTAAGCCTCGGTCTTGCGGCCCTTCGCCGATCGATACGCGAAGAGGCCGCAACTGCCACCGGCACAGCCGGCACCCCAAGCACTTCGTTGCTAGCCTCAAGGCCTCAACGCAGCACATCCATCCAATCGTCACCAGGCATGAAGCGGCATGCTCCGCAGTCGCGCCTGCCGATGCCGCCTTCAGACGGAGACCCTTATGAGTCAGGACCCCAACGACAAGAGCCGTCGCCAGTTCCTCGCCACCAGCACCGTGCTCGGTGCTGCCGGTGCGCTTTGGTCCGCGCTGCCCTTTGCCGGTTCAGCCGGTGCCGCCCATGCATCCACCCAAGGAGCCCCCATGACCGCCGATCTCATTCTGTTCAACGGCAAACTGCACACGGTCGACCGCGAGAAGCCCACCGCCAGTGCCGTTGCCATCAAGGACGGCCGCTTCCTCGCAGTCGGCAGCGACGCCGAGGCCATGGCCTACAAGAGCGCCGCCACGCAGATCATCGATCTCAAGCAGCGCACGGTCATCCCAGGCTTGAACGACTCGCACCTGCACCTGATCCGCGGTGGCCTGAACTACAACCTGGAACTGCGCTGGGAAGGCGTGCCGTCGGTGGCCGATGCCCTGCGCATGCTCAAGGACCAGGCGGCGCGTACGCCGACTCCGCAGTGGGTGCGCGTGGTCGGTGGCTGGAACGAATTCCAGTTCGCCGAAAAGCGCATGCCGACCCTCGAAGAAATCAACCAGGCCGCGCCCGACACCCCGGTGTTCCTGCTGCACCTATATGACCGCGCGCTGCTCAACCGCGCCGCGCTCAAGGCGGTCGGCTATGACAAGAGCACGCCGAACCCGCCAGGCGGCGAGATTCAGCGTGACAAGTTCGGCAATCCGACCGGCATGCTGATCGCTCGTCCCAACGCAATGATTCTCTACGCCACCCTGGCCAAAGGGCCGAAGCTGCCGCTGGAGTATCAGGTCAACTCCACCCGCCAGTTCATGCGTGAGCTGAACCGCCTGGGCCTGACCAGTGCCATCGACGCCGGCGGTGGCTACCAGAATTTCCCCGACGACTACTCGGTGATCCAGGAGCTGGCTGACAACAACCAGCTGACTGTGCGCATCGCCTACAACTTGTTCACCCAGAAGCCCAAGGAAGAGTTGGACGACTTCCGCAAGTGGACCTCCAGCGTCAAGCTGCACAGTGGCACCGACTTCCTGCGCCACAACGGCGCCGGCGAGATGCTGGTGTTCTCCGCCGCCGACTTCGAAGACTTCCTCGAACCGCGTCCGGATTTGCCGCAGACCATGGAAGAAGAGCTGGAGCCGGTGGTGCGCCATCTGGTCGAGCAGCGCTGGCCGTTCCGCCTGCACGCCACCTACAACGAATCGATCACACGCATGCTCGATGTGTTCGAGAAGGTCAACCGCGACATTCCGTTCAACGGCTTGCCGTGGTTCTTCGACCACGCCGAAACCATCACCCCGCAGAACATCGAGCGCGTACGCGCCCTGGGCGGTGGTATCGCCATCCAGGACCGCATGGCCTTCCAGGGTGAGTACTTCGTTGATCGCTACGGTGCCAAGGCCGCCGAACAGACCCCGCCAATCAAGCGCATGCTCGAGATGGGCGTGCCAGTGGGCGCCGGTACCGACGCTACTCGAGTCTCCAGCTACAACCCGTGGACTTCGCTGTACTGGCTGGTCAGCGGCAAGACCGTAGGTGGGATGGAGCTGTACCCGCAAGGCCTGGATCGCGATACCGCGCTGCAGCTGTTTACCCAGGGCAGCGCCTGGTTCTCCAGCGAGCAGGGCAAGAAGGGCCAGATCAAGGTAGGCCAGCTGGCCGACTTGGCGGCACTGTCGCTGGACTTCTTCAGCGTCGAGGAGGAAGCGATCAAGGGCATCGAGTCGGTGCTGACCCTCGTCGACGGCAAGGTAGTGTACGCGGCTGGCGAATTCGATCGCCTCGGTCCACCGCAGGTGCCGGTACTGCCTGAGTGGTCGCCGGTGGCCAAGGTTCCAGGGCACTGGCGCGTCGGCACTCCATCGCTGGTGGCGGCAGTGCACCAATGCAGCGGGCCTTGTGGGGTGCATGCGCATAGTCATGAGAAGGCGCGGCAGTCGAGCGTGCCGGTGAATGACTTCCAGGGCTTCTGGGGTGCGTTGGGTTGTTCGTGTTTCGCGTTCTGATGTGAAATCGGGGGCCACTATGGCCCCCGTTTTTTTATGCTGTCAGGGGCGACTCAGAAACCACCCTTGAGCGGGTATTCGATGATCAGGTACAGGCGGTCGATGTCATCCCCGGCTTGGGCGCTGTTGGCCCGATGGCTGACGTGTGACAGCGACAGGCTGAGGTCTTTGGCGGTGCCGCTCTGCACCACGTACTTGAGGTCCAGGTCACGCTCCCAGTGCCGGCCACCTTTGCCTTGCTGGCCAAGGTAGGCACCGCCAGCCGGGGCATGCGTACCATCGATGCCGCGACCGCTGACGTAGCGACCCATCAGGCTCAGGCCAGGGATGCCGAGGGTGGCCAGGTCGAGGTCGTAGCGCAGTTGCCAGGAGCGTTCGTTGGGGCCGTTGAAGTCGGCGTACTTGATCGAGTTGGCCAGGTAGATCGAGTCGCCACCGACGAAGTCGAACGGCGTGTCGCCTTCGATCCGTTGATAGGCCAAGGTCAGCGCTTGGGGCCCGAAGCGGTATTTGGCCGCCAGGCTGTAGGCGAGCGTATCGATCGGCCCGGCGCTGGCTTGGCCAGTGTCGCGGCTGTGGTAGAGGTTGCCATCCAGGCGCCAGTTGCCCTCGGCCAGGTTCAGGTTGAGGTAGGCCTGACGCCAAGTGTCCTGCAATTGTGCTGCATACAGAGCGCCGCCAAACGGCCCGCCGGGCGCGTAGCTGGCCCCCGCCAGGCTGATGGCGTGCCCATGGGTGGTTGCGCCGTAGCCGCTGAAATCATCCTGGCTGGAGCTGTTGTCCTGATTGTTGAACGCGGTGAAGCGCCCGGCTTGCAGATGCCAGTCGGGCAGATCGCTGTTTTCCAGCAGCCATCCGCTGGCGTACTCGGGATGCAGACGTTTGTCGCCGGTATCGAACACCGGTGTTTCGACGGTCATCTCGCCGTAGCGCAGCAGCGTCTTGCCAAGGCGTAGCTTGAGGGCGGCACCGGCGCTGGAGTAGGCGGACTCAGCCCGCCCATCGCTGTCACGCGGCAGCAGGCCGGTGCCGGCATGGCCGCGGCCGCCGTCGAGCTTGAGGCCGACAAACCCATGGGCATCGACGCCCAGGCCAAGCGGGCCTGGAGTAAAGCCTGAGCGCACTTCGCCGATGAACCCCTGGGCCCATTCCTGGCGATAGCTCTGGCCGCTGGCCGACGGGCTGCGGTAGTCGTTGTGCAGCAGGTAATTGCGGCTGAGCAGCGACCAGCCCGGTTCGTCCGCGTGGCTCAGGGCGGGGCCGAGGATGACCATGACGAGCAGGGCGCGGGCGGGCCTGGATGATGCGAAAGACATGGGTGCTCCGGTGTGGATGATCGGGCACTGTGGGGCAGGCACGCTGAACTGTCTTGTAAGGGTGTGCTGGTGACCTGAGTCGTCGGTGCTGGCCTCTTCGCGGGCAAGCCCGCTCCCACAGGGGGCGCGTAACTCAAGCAGGGACGCTGTACCTGTGGGAGCAGGCTTGCCCGCGAAGAGGCCAGCACGGACAGCCGATCAGGCTTGCCCGAGCGCCTGCTCAGGCCATATCGCTGGAAGAGAACTCTTCAGCCAGGTGATCGATCAGCGAACGCACCGAAGGCAACAGGCCGCGACGCGACGGGAAGATCGCATGGACGATACCGCAGCGCGGATTCCAGCCCGGCAACAGCTCGACCAGGCGCCCTGTGGCCAAATCATCGCGCACCGCCACCCGCGGCAGGTGCGCGATGCCGACGCCGGCCACGACGAAATGGCGCAGGGCAAAAAGGTCGTCGGTGACCATCCGCGGCGTGTGCGGGATGACGATGCTGCGGCTCATGTCCTCGCCTTGGAACAGTTCCCACTGATATTCACGCTGTGCGCTACCCCAGTGCACGCTGGGCAATTCGCTCAATTGCAGTGGATCGAAGCCTTGTGGCAGTTGTTCGAGGAACGACGGCTGGCCGACCAGGCATTGGGTGCTGTTGCTCAGCACCTTCATCACCATGTCGGTGTTTTCCAGCGGCGGGAAACGCACCCTCAGCGCCACGTCGAAGCCTTCGTGCAGCAGGTCGACGCGGCGGTTGGTGCTTTCGATGAACAGTTCCACCAACGGGTACTTGAGCATGTAGCGGGTCAGCATCGGCCCGACCCACGAGTTGAGCAGGGTGGTCGGGCAGCTGATGCGCACCAGGCCGCGCGGCTCGCAACGGTTGCGTTCGATGACCTCAGCGGCGCCCTCGGCTTCGACGCGCATCGCCAGGCAGCGGCGGTAGTACTCCTGGCCGATTTCGGTCAGCGAGCAATGCCGGCTGGTGCGGTGCAACAGACGCACGCCCAGGCGATCTTCCAGGTCGGCAATGCGCCGACTGAGCTTTGACTTGGGCATGTCCAGCGCCCGGCCTGCGGGGGCAAAACCGCCGTGCTCGACCACTTGGGTGAAATAGTAGAGCGAGTTGAGGTCTTCCACGGGTGGGGCTCCAGTTCATTCGGTGGGGCTGCGGGCGCTATCGCGGGGCAAGCCCGCGCCTACAGGGACCGCGTTCGCAGCATAGCTGCATCGTTCGTAAAACAGAACGCTAAAGGCAAATTTCGCTATCTAGTGCGCCAAAGGGCTTGGTTTTAATCTTTCCCCATCAACGCGAAACACCCAACTTACTGAACATCAAAACCCCCTTTAGGAGCACGACCATGGCCCACTTCAAATACAACCGCCTGAACAAAGACGCCGCCGCCGTACTGCTGGTCGACCACCAAGCTGGCCTGCTGTCGCTGGTACGCGACATCGAGCCGGACCGCTTCAAGAACAACGTGCTGGCCCTGGCTGAC
>NZ_JBICKL010000096.1:0-994 GCF_043104195.1 Pseudomonas sp. xss_2 | reverse complement strand
ATGGTTTGAGCCCCGTTACATCTTCCGCGCAGGCCGACTCGACTAGTGAGCTATTACGCTTTCTTTAAAGGGTGGCTGCTTCTAAGCCAACCTCCTAGCTGTCTAAGCCTTCCCACATCGTTTCCCACTTAACCATGACTTTGGGACCTTAGCTGACGGTCTGGGTTGTTTCCCTTTTCACGACGGACGTTAGCACCCGCCGTGTGTCTCCCATGCTCGGCACTTGTAGGTATTCGGAGTTTGCATCGGTTTGGTAAGTCGGGATGACCCCCTAGCCGAAACAGTGCTCTACCCCCTACAGTGATACATGAGGCGCTACCTAAATAGCTTTCGAGGAGAACCAGCTATCTCCGAGCTTGATTAGCCTTTCACTCCGATCCACAGGTCATCCGCTAACTTTTCAACGGTAGTCGGTTCGGTCCTCCAGTCAGTGTTACCTAACCTTCAACCTGCCCATGGATAGATCGCCCGGTTTCGGGTCTATACCCAGCGACTAAACGCCCTATTAAGACTCGCTTTCGCTACGCCTCCCCTATTCGGTTAAGCTCGCCACTGAATATAAGTCGCTGACCCATTATACAAAAGGTACGCAGTCACCTAACAAAGTAGGCTCCCACTGCTTGTACGCATACGGTTTCAGGTTCTATTTCACTCCCCTCTCCGGGGTTCTTTTCGCCTTTCCCTCACGGTACTGGTTCACTATCGGTCAGTCAGTAGTATTTAGCCTTGGAGGATGGTCCCCCCATGTTCAGACAAAGTTTCTCGTGCTCCGTCCTACTCGATTTCATTGATAAGAGATTTTCGTGTACGGGGCTATCACCCACTATGGCCGCACTTTCCAGAGCGTTCCACTAATCTCAAACCAACTTAAGGGCTGGTCCCCGTTCGCTCGCCACTACTAAGGGAATCTCGGTTGATTTCTTTTCCTCAGGGTACTTAGATGTTTCAGTTCCCCTGGTTCGCCTCTTGCACCTATGTATTCAGTACAAGATAC
>NZ_JBICKL010000095.1:0-956 GCF_043104195.1 Pseudomonas sp. xss_2 | reverse complement strand
GTCGAGTACAACTCGAACATTCGTCACTACGCTCACGTCGACTGCCCAGGTCACGCTGACTACGTGAAGAACATGATCACCGGTGCTGCCCAGATGGACGGCGCGATCCTGGTTTGCTCGGCCGCCGATGGTCCGATGCCACAAACCCGTGAGCACATCCTGCTGTCCCGTCAGGTTGGCGTTCCGTACATCGTGGTCTTCCTGAACAAGGCTGATCTGGTAGACGACGCTGAGCTGCTGGAACTGGTCGAGATGGAAGTTCGCGACCTGCTGTCCACCTACGACTTCCCAGGCGACGACACCCCGATCATCATCGGTTCGGCTCGTATGGCGCTGGAAGGCAAAGACGACAACGAAATGGGCACCACCGCTGTCAAGCGTCTGGTTGAAACTCTGGACAGCTACATCCCAGAGCCAGAGCGTGCTATCGACAAGCCGTTCCTGATGCCAATCGAAGACGTATTCTCGATCTCGGGTCGTGGTACCGTTGTTACCGGTCGTATCGAGCGTGGTATCGTCCGCGTTCAAGACGCCCTGGAAATCGTTGGTCTGCGTGACACCACCACCACCACCTGCACCGGTGTTGAGATGTTCCGCAAGCTGCTGGACGAAGGTCGTGCTGGCGAGAACTGCGGCGTTCTGCTGCGTGGTACCAAGCGTGACGACGTTGAGCGTGGCCAGGTTCTGGTCAAGCCAGGTTCGGTCAAGCCGCACACCAAGTTCACCGCAGAAGTCTACGTTCTGTCGAAAGAAGAAGGCGGTCGTCACACTCCGTTCTTCAAAGGCTACCGTCCTCAGTTCTACTTCCGTACCACTGACGTGACCGGTAACTGCGAACTGCCGGAAGGCGTTGAAATGGTAATGCCAGGTGACAACATTCAGATGACTGTTACCCTGATCAAGACCATCGCAATGGAAGACGGTCTGCGCTTCGCTATCCGTGAAGGCGGTCGTAC
>NZ_JBICKL010000094.1:0-77992 GCF_043104195.1 Pseudomonas sp. xss_2 | reverse complement strand
CCCAGACACCGCAGGAAATCAAAACGCCCCGGCAAGCCGGGGCGTTCTGGGAGTCACACGGAGTTGCTCGCTTTCAGCTTAGCGCACACCGTCCTGGCGTAGCGCTGCGGGCTGGAAGTCGCTCTTGCTGGCAGTGAAGCCGAAGTCGTAAGCCCTCTTCTCTTCGTTCTTCATGCCCAGCGCCAGGTAGCGACCCGACTGCAAGTCATAGATCGCTTCCAGCGTGTACCACGGCACTTCGACGTTGTAGTAGTCCTGCGAGTGCGCCTCGGAGACGCGCCACAGCTGATTACGGCCGTCGTACTGGTCGATCACCGCAGCTTGCCAGGTGTCTTCGTCGATGTAGAAATCACGCTTGGCGTAGATGTGGCGCTGGCCCGGCTTGAGGGTTGCCACCACATGCCACACACGACGCAGCTCGTAACGGGTCAGGTCCTGGTTGATGTGACCGGCCTTGAGGATGTCGGCGTACTTGAGCGTCGGTGAATCGAGCTTGTAGCTGTTGGAGGCAATGTACAGCTCCTTCTTGCCTTCCAGCTTCCAGTCGTAGCGGTCTGGCGCGCCGTTGTACATGTCGAGGTTATCGGAGGTGCGCAGACCATCGGCAGCGGTACCTGGACCGTCGTAGGAGACCTGCGGCGCCTGGCGTACCCGGCGTTGACCGGCGTTGTAGATCCACGCCTTGCGTGGCTCCTTGACCTGGTCAAGCGTCTCGTGGACCAGCAGCACAGTACCGGCCAGGCGCGCCGGCGCGGTTACCTTCTGCTTGAAGTAGAACAGGATGTTGCCTGGGTTGGCTGGGTCGAAATCCTTCATCCGATCACGGAAGACAAACTGATCCTGGAAGTACACCAAGCTGTAGGAACCGTTCTGCTGCGGGGTTGCCTGGGTCACCAGGCGTGTCACGCTACCGCCACGATAACGGGTGATGTGGTTCCAGATGACCTCGACACCGCTCTTGGGAATCGGGAAGGGTACCGCAGTCTGGAAATCGTTCAGGCCGTTGCCGCCTTCGACCAGGGTAGTCTTGGTGGCGTTCTGCTTGATGGCGGCGAACACCGCCGCAGGCACGGTAGAACCACGATGGGTCGGGTAGACCGGAATCTTGTAGGTCTCGGGATAGCGCTTGAACATCGCCACCTGGCCAGGCGAGAGCTTGTCCTTGTATTGATCGACGTTCTGCGCGGTGATGGTGAACTTGGGTTGCTCACTGCCATATGGATCGGACAGGAAACCTTTGCTATCTACGCTACCGGCAGTTTTCGACAGCGGTTGCCAAGCGGTGATAGAGCCGTCGGCATTGCCGGCCTTTTCTGCGCCCATCGGCGTCAGGGTGGTGCCCAGCTTGGCCGCCTCGTCAGCGGAAACCGCAGCCATGACGCTGGTCGCCAGCAGGGACATGCCCAGCACACCGGCTTTCAGCAGACTTCTGGTCTTGTTCATTGTCGTGTCGTCCTGGATCAATGTTCTTAGAAGTTCACACCGAAGCTGAGCGCGATGAAGTCGCGGTCATCCACAGTGGTGTACTTGCCGTCGAAGAAGTTGGTGTACGACAGGTTCGCCGTGTAGGTGTTCTGGTACTCGGCTTCCAAGCCCAGACTGACCGCCTTGCGGCCTTCCTCGAAGTTGCCGCCAGGGCCTGGCGAGTAACCGTCGACGTCATGCGACCAGGCCACGCTTGGGCGCAGGTTGACCCCGGCGAAGACGTTGTTGTAGTCCCAGATCGCGCGGATGCGATAGCCCCACGAATCGCTGGTGGTGTAGCCGTCGTTTTCGCAGTAACGCGAAACGTTGTTGGCATCGGCAGTACCCAGGGTGCTGCTGTTCAGCGCCTGGCACTGGCCATTTGGCAGCGGGCCTGGGCCGTAGACCGGGTCTCGGCCATAACGCGCCTTGGAGGTGCTTTCCAGACCGCCGACGTGAGTCCAGCCGACCTCACCCACCATGGTCAAGCGTTCTGCACCCATGACCTGGTCGAAGAAGTGGGTGAAGGTGGTCTGCAGCTGGGTGATTTCCTTACGGCGATAGCCTGGCTGATCCTGACCTGGGGTGCCTGGGAGCACGGACACATCCGGGTTGAGTGGGGTCAGGCCCGAGAACAGGATATCGGTGGTGTTCAACTGCACGGGCGCGTTCGGCCGGTAGCTGATCTCACCACTCCACGCGGTGCCGGTTGGCAACGTGGTGGAGAAGCTCAGGCCGTACAGACGGATGTCCTCTGGATACTCCACGTAGTAGCTGGAGTTACCCGCGACCACCAGCGGCATCAGGCCCGGCAGCAGGCCCGGCAGCAGCCCAGGCGGTACACCAGCACCGATCAGTGCTCCGGCCAGCCTGTTCGGGTCATAGAACTGCGCATCGGCACCGCGGCCACTGAAGATCGGCGCACGGCTGTGGTAGTTCATGAAGTAGCCACCAAACTCGGTATTGAGCGGCTCGAACATGTAGCGCATGGCCACGCCGAACTGGCCGCTGTCACGTGCATCGCGGTCAGGGCCACGACGTACGATCACACCTTCGTCAGGCGAGCCATAGCTCACGCCCTGGGCGGCCAGGGTAGCGCCGATGGGGCCGGCCAGCGGGCCGAGGCGGCCAGCCAGCGAGTTCTGCGTAGCCAGTACGGCCAGGTTGTTGTCACAGCCGTCGGCGATCACGTCGGGTTGCGAGAAGAAGGTGCCGCAGTTGTCGACGACCGTCTGGTCCCATTCGATCTGGTAGAAGCCTTCCACCGACAGGTTGTCGGTGACGCTCTGCGACAGATAGAACATGTTGACCGGAATCAGGCCTTCCTTGATTTCGGCACCTGGACGGCGAAATGCCGAGACATCGATCGGGTTGATGCTGTTGATGCCACCACCGATGAAGGTGCTTTCACCCCAGCTGACCACCTGCTTGCCCAAACGCACGGTGCCCGGCAGGTCGGCAATGTTGTAGTTGTGGTAGATGAAGGCGTCGAGCAGTTCAGCGCCAGAGGACTGGGCGCCTTCCTTGCGGTTGGAGTCGCTGATGTCTTTGAACTGGCGGTGTTCGTCCTTGAGTTCGAAGTCATACCAGTACTTGCCACGCACGAATACACCGGTGTCGCCGTACTTCAGCTCAAGGTCATGGATACCCTTGAAGATCTTGGAGAAGGTCTCGCCTTTCTTGAAGTTCAGGTGGCCGTCGTCGGAGGTCTGCGACAAGCCTTTGCCGCCGTTGTTGGAACCAATGAGGTTCTTGTTGGGACTGGCCGTCGACCAACTGGCGCCGACAGAGAGCGACGAATCGAACTGACCTTCGATTTCCCCGATGTTGAAACTAACGGCAAACGCGGGACTTGCGAGCGTTGAAGCGAGGCTGACGGCCAGGGGCAGTTTTGCCCGGCGCCAGAACTGGTTTGCAGATTTCATCGACGCTACTCCATGTACTTTTTTGTTATGGCAGTGAGTCCTTTCAAGAACGGTCCGAGCGACCGGTGTGCAGGCTGTTGCCTGCGACGATGCGAGTTGCACGCATCGCCCTCCCCCATTCCTGAAAATCCCCTGGCCCCGACTATAGCCAGCAGGCACAGGCGCTTGATCCCTCTAAAGTGTGATTTGCGTTCCGTGCCTGCCGCTCGCTCCATGACTGTCCGGTGTGCGAGCTGACAGTGCTCAAGCATGGCGCAATTTCTTCATTTGACAAGCCGCCGCGCTCTCTGCAATGCGGGTCACGCCCATTGAGGGGTAACCCGCATGGCCAATCAGAGGGTCGACAGGAAGGCGCTGTTGCTCGCCTGCCACTCGACGATATCCACACGGATGCGCTTTTTGTCGAGCTTGCCGACGCTGGTCTTGGGAATTTCAGTAACAACGGCGATCTGGCTGGGAATCGCCCACTTGTTGATGTGACCCTGCTCGACAAAAGGCTTGAGGTGATCCTTGAGCGTGCGGGCGTCGATGCTCTGCCCTTCACGGATCACCAGCAAGGCGAACGGCCGCTCACCCCACTGCGGGTCGGCCACCCCGACCACTGCCACTTCACGCACAGCGGGGTGACGGCTGATCAAGTCTTCAAGGTCGAGCGAGGAAATCCACTCGCCGCCCGTCTTGATCACATCCTTGATCCGGTCGCGAATGTCGATGTAACCCATGCCGTCGAGGGTGGCGACATCGCCGGTGTGCAGCCAGCCGCCGGCCCACAGCTCGGCGCTTTTTTCCGGCTCCTTGAAATACCCCATCGACAACCAAGGTGCGCGCAACACCAGCTCGCCTTGGGTCTCGCCATCGGCGGGGAGGAAATTACCCGCACCATCGACGATTGCCGCCTCCACCAGTGGCACCGGCACTCCGGCCTTGATCCGATAGGTCACCCGCTCATCCTCGCTGCCGGCCTGCAGCTCGTCATTGAGGTGCGCGGCGGAGATCAGCGGGCAGGTTTCCGACATGCCGTAGGCGGCAGTCAGCTGGATGCCGCGGGCCAGCGCAGCCTCGTACAGCGCACGATTCAAGGCGCTGCCGCCGATGATGATCTTCCAGCCGCCGAAGTCCTGGCCTTGCGAGGAGGGGCAGTTGATCAGCATCTGCAAAATGGTCGGCACACAGTGGGAGAAGGTGACCTTCTCCTCGCGCCACAGCTTGACCAGCATGTCCGGCTCGTAGCGCCCAGGGTAGACCTGCTTCATGCCCAGCATGGTCGCCGCATAGGGAATGCCCCAGGCATGCACATGGAACATCGGCGTGATGGGCATGTAGACGTCATTGCTGCCCAGCAAGCGCACGCTGTCGATACTGCCGGTCACCGACGCCTCGGCCAGCGTGTGCAATACCAACTGGCGGTGGGTGAAGTAGACGCCCTTGGGGTTACCGGTAGTACCGGTGGTGTAGAAGGTGGTGGCCACCGAGTTCTCATCGAAGTCGGGGAAGTCGTACTGCGGGCTGGCAGCGGCCAGCAGTTGCTCATATTCACCGACCAGGTTCGGCAGCTCGGCGCTCTTGTCCGGGCCGTCAGTCAACAGCAAGGTCTTGTCGACGGTGGTCAATTGCCCGGCAATGCCTTGGTAGAGACCCACGAAGTCGCTATTGACCAGCACCAGGCGATCTTCAGCGTGGTTCATGGTGTAGAGAATCTGCTCAGGCGACAGGCGCACGTTGATGGTGTGCACCACCGCCCCGATCATCGGGATGGCGAACATGCATTCCAGGTAACGGTGGCTGTCCCAGTCCATCACCGCCACGGTGTCGCCCGCCTTGACCCCAGCCTGGGTCAGCACATTGGCCAGCCGCGCGATGCGCTCGACCAACTGGGGATAAGTCAGCCGCAGCTGGTCGCGATAGACGATTTCGCGGGTTTTCTCATAGCGGCTGCCAGACATCAGCAGGCGTTTGATCAACAGTGGGTACTGGTAGGCACCTTCGGCGGGCTTGATGATGCGGGTCTGCAACATGGGTATCCCTTTTGTCGAATACGGGCGGGTCTGGGTATTTACGCTGTCGTTACTCTAGATCGGCGATGTGACAGCCAAATCAGCCGAAGGAATGATTTGCATGTGGCAGGTATGAGTGGCGTTGACGCGATACCTGCACGACCTTGACACTGGGGCACGCCTGGGGCTGTTGCGCAGCCCATCGCAGGCTTGCCCAGCCCCTACAGGTCATGCGCAATTGTTGTAGAAGCTGGCTTGTCGGGGCGCCGAACCGCTGCGATAGGCCGCGCAGCGGCCCCCGATCACGCCCCAGCCACCGGAGCCTTTCATGCCCAGCCCGCGCCGCGCCGTCTTTCTTGATCACCAGTCACTGGACCTGGGTGACCTCGACCTGTCACCTCTGGCTAGCCAATTCGACCACCTGCAGCTGTACCCGTCGACCAGTGCCGAGCAGGTCGCCAAGCGCTTGCAGGGCGCAACCGCGGTAATCAGCAACAAGGTCCAGCTCGATGCCGCGACCCTGGCCGCCAACCCGCAGCTCAAGCTGATCCTGGTAGCGGCCACCGGCACCAACAACGTTGACCTGCAAGCGGCCCGCGCCCAAGGCATCACCGTGTGCAACTGCCAAGGCTACGGCACCCCCTCGGTCGCCCAGCACACCATCGCCCTGCTGCTAGCCCTGGCCACGCGCCTGTGCGACTACAACCAGGCGGTGCGCGACGGGCACTGGGCCAAGGCCAGCCAGTTCTGTCTGCTGGACTTCCCGATTGTCGAGCTGGAAGGCAAAACCCTCGGCCTGCTCGGCCAGGGCGAGCTGGGCGGCGCCGTGGCGCGCCTGGCCGAAGCGTTCGGCATGCGCGTGCTGAGCGGGCAGATCCCGGGTCGCCCGGAGCGCCCCGAACGCTTGCCTCTGGATGAGCTGCTGCCGCAAGTCGATGCCCTCACCCTGCATTGCCCTCTCAATGACCACACCCGGCACATGATCAGCAGCGCACAACTGGCGTTGCTCAAGCCTGGCGCGTTGGTGGTCAACACCGCCCGCGGCGGCCTGATCGACGAACAGGCCCTGGCCGCTGCCCTGCGCAGCGGCCACCTGGGCGGTGCGGCCACCGACGTGCTCAGTGTCGAGCCGCCAGTCAATGGCAATCCACTGCTGGCCAGCGACATTCCCCGCCTGATCATCACCCCGCACAGCGCCTGGGGTGCGGTGGAATCGCGCCAGCGTATCGTCGGCCAACTGAGTGAGAACGCCCAGGCGTTCTTTGCTGGTCAGCCGCGCCGCGTGGTCAGCTGAGCCAAGGCGGCCTCTGCTACACTGCGCGACTTTTTTCAGGAGGCGTCGTCCATGGACCCGCGCAGTGAAGTGTTGCTCCGTCAGGCGGAGTTGTTCCAAGGCTCGGTGCTGCTCGCCGGCCTGCCCGCCGACGACCTGCTCAGCCAGTTGCCGCAGGCCCATGGCTGGACCTGGCACGCTGGCGATCAAACGATGCTCGAGGCACGCTTCGCCGGGCGCAACCAGCATGGCGTCGATGTGCCGGACGTAGCGTTCGACGCCGCCGTGCTGTTTCTGCCCAAGTCACGCGAACTTGCCGCCTACCTGCTCAACGCCCTGGCCTCGCGCCTGGCCGGTCGCGAGCTGTATCTGGTTGGCGAGAAACGCGGGGGTATCGAAGGCGCGGCCAAGCAGCTGCAGGCCTTCGGCAAACCGCGCAAACTCGACAGCGCGCGGCATTGCCAGCTGTGGCAAGTGACGGTGGAAAACGCCCCGCAAGCAAAACCCCTGGAAAGCCTGGCTGAGCGCTTTGAGCTGGAGCTGGCCGACGGCCCACTGAAGATCGTCAGCCTGCCCGGGGTGTTCAGCCATGGTCGCCTCGATCGCGGCACTGCGCTATTGCTCGAGCACTTGGACGGCTTGCCGGTCGGCCATGTGCTGGACTTTGGCTGCGGCGCCGGGGTGATCGGCTCGATCATCAAGCGACGCTACCCGGACAGCCAGGTCACCTTGCTCGATGTGGATGCTTTTGCCGTTGCCAGCAGCCGGCTGACCTTGGCCGCCAATGGTCTGCAGGGCGAGGTCATCAGCGGTGATGGCATCGATGCCGCGCCGCGCGATCTGCAGGTCATTTTGAGCAACCCTCCGTTCCATACCGGGGTACATACCAACTACCAGGCCTCGGAAAACCTGCTGAAAAAATCAGCAGAACATCTGCGATCCGGTGGCGAACTTCGCCTAGTGGCCAACACCTTCCTGCGCTACCAACCGTTCATCCAGGAGGCCTTGGGCAACTGCCGGACGCTGACCGAAGCAGGCGGCTTTCGCATCTACCAGGCCAAGCGCGGTTGAAAAATAGCGCTTGCCCAAACGCATTGGCCTAGGCAGAATCCGCTCCGTCCTAGGGGAGTAGTCTCCCGCAAGCACCCTCGCTTGCCCGGTACGCGTCAACACACTTGGTCCACAGACCATGGCGCGTACGACCCACGGTCCGCGCAGACGGATCCAGGGTTTGACAAGACCTATGACACGCACACCTTACCCGGGGCGGGAAGGCTGTACGTGTCATAGCCGTGTCGACCCGCCCCCGTAGGAACCCTGATGCTGGAATCCCTGTTGGTCCCCACCGCAATCGTTGCGCTCGCTGAAATCGGCGACAAGACGCAACTGCTCGCGCTCATACTCGCCGCTCGCTTTCGCAAGCCCTGGCCAATCATCGCCGGTATCGTCGCCGCCACCCTGGCCAACCATGCCGCTGCGGGCGCAGTCGGTGCGTGGGTCAGTGGTTTCTTCAGCGAGAGCGTGTTGCACTGGATCCTGGCTGCCAGCTTCACCGCCACCGCGTTGTGGACGTTGGTTCCGGACAAGATGGACGATGACGAAAGCAGCGCTGCGCGCCGGTTCGGGCCTTTCCTGACGACGCTGATCGCATTCTTCCTGGCAGAGATCGGCGACAAGACGCAGGTCGCCACGGTGATGCTCGCTGCGCAGTATCCGCACCTGATCATGGTCATCATCGGCACCACCCTGGGCATGCTGATTGCCAACGTGCCGGTGGTACTGGCGGGTAATTTTGCTGCCGACAAACTGCCACTGACGCTGATTCGTCGTCTGGCGGCTGCGGCATTCGTGGTGCTGGCGATCGTCGCGGTGTATTCGGCGATGAAGACCAGTGGCTGGATAGGCTAAGGGGCTGGATCATGAAATGACTGGGGCCGCACAGCAGCCCCAGTCGATTCAAGTTACTTCTTGGCAGCTTGATACAACGGCATCACCTTGGGGATGGCCGCTTGCAGCGAAGCGATCCGGCTGCTGGACGCCGGGTGAGTGCTCATGAACTCAGGCGGGGCGCCTTCGGAGGCCTTGCTCATCTTGTTCCACAGGGTGATCGCAGCGTTCGGGTTGTAGCCGGCACGCGCCGACAGCTCCAAACCAATCAAGTCAGCCTCGTTCTCGTTGGCGCGGCTGTTGGGCAAGGTCATGGCGTAGTTCACCACGGTGTCGGCCAGCGCCATGCTGTCCTGGCCCAACCCCAGCAGGGCACCGGCACCGGAGCGCGCCATCTGTACGCCATACGCCTTGGACATGGCTTCGCGGCCATGCTCACGCAGGGCGTGGGCAATTTCGTGGCCCATCACGGCGGCGATTTCGTCATCGGTCAATTTGAGCTGATCGATCAGGCCGGTGTAGACGATGATCTTGCCGCCAGGCCCGCAGTTGGCGTTGAGCTCGTCGCTCTTGATCACGTTGACTTCCCATTTCCACTGCGCCGCATCCGGGCGGAACTGTGGCGCCTGGGCGATCAGCCGATCGGCGATGGCCTGCACGCGTTTGGCTTCGGCGCTGCTTTTGTCCAACACGCCTTTGCTCGATGCCTCGCTGAGGGTCTGCTGGTACGACTGGGCGTACATCTGGTTGACCTCATCGGTCGAGAGCATGCTGAACATGTACTGCTTGCGCTCCACGCCTACGGCGCCACCACTGGTGGTATTCACCGCCTGGCAGCCGCCGAGCAGGACGCTGGCACTCAACATGCTGACAACAAATGACTTACGCATAAAACACTCCCTATTTACGTGCCGCGTATCCTAGGGCCAGACGCTTGAGCCCGCTAGAGCCGCAGGGAAGATTTATCGCGAGGACTTTCTGATAGTCCATCAAGCCGGGGTCAGGCACTCCGGCGCATCGAGCTTCGGATCATTGACGAAGTTGGCCAACGCCCGCTCACGCAAGGCTGCCGGCGGGCTCGCCAACAGCTCATGCAAACGCGCCACCGGCGTATCCGGATCAAGCCACGCGGCCTGGCCTGCCTCATCGAGGATCAACGGCCGGCGCTGGTTCACCGCTGCCTGGGTGACCACCGCACAACTGAGCCACACCTGCTCCTGAACAGGATACGCCTCCCACACTGCCGCGAAAAACAGCGAAGCACCTTCGCCCGGCGTCAGCCAGTAAGGCCGCTTGCGCACGCTGCCGCGCCACTCATAAAAGCCGTTGGCGGGCATCAGGCAGCGCCGCTGGCGGAACGCCTCACGGAACATCGGCTGCTCGGCGAGGGTCTCGGCGCGGGCTTGAGCCGGAGTCCGGGACAAGTCGGTCAACCAAGGCGGGGTCAGGCCCCAGCGAGCCCTGGCCAGCTGCGGCTGGCCGTCGACCTGGCGCTGGATGATCACCGAGGCGCCAGGTGAGATGTTCCATTGCGCCTGCTGGTCGGCAGGGTATCCCGGCAACGCGACAAACGCCGGGGACCAGCGAAACAGGGCATAACGTCCACACATGGCGATAAACAACCTAGCAAATCAGGGTTCCGGGAACACTTTCCGGCTCGTCGCCAGCAAGTGGCTGGGCAGCATTGTACGCATCGATCAGCTGGCGTGCGTACTCGGCCTGTTCATCGTGCACTGCCAGCCCAAGCAGCCCTTGCATCGGCAGCTCACCTGCGGCGCCAACCAGGTCTCGTCCGACCAGGTGCCCATGGATGCCCTCACTGGCGAGCATGGCAAGCAGCAATTCGGCCTCCAGCAGGCCTTCGGGCTCATAGATTCGTTGCATCAGGCGTCATCCTCGCGCTTCACATCGAGCATCCATTCGTCACCATGCACCTGCAGGATGAAGAGAATAGGACGACAGCAGACCTGGCAGTCCTCGATGTAGGTTTGATCACCGCCCGACAAGTCGAGGGTGGTCTCGACCTCTTCACCACAATATGGGCAGTCGTAGATGGCTGATTCCAGCATCGCGGCCTCCGCAGTGACTTGTGCGTATAATTGCCGGTCTATTTACAGGGCCTGCGTGTGTCCGAGCCGTTTTTCGGAACCGATCCCTACCTATTACCCTAGCCGTTTCCAACAAGAGAGCATGATGGGCGAATTCGATGCCATCCGACCGTACGACGACGCTGAGGTCCCTGCCGTTCTGGCACGCCTGCTCAGCGACCCGGCATTCCTCGATATCCTCACCCACTTCCGCTTCCCGCGCGCCGCGGGCGCCCTCGGCTGGCTGCTCAAGCCGCTGATCGCCCGCCGCCTGCGCAAAGAGTTCGCCGGGGTGACCTGCGTGTCGACCCTGCAGGACAAAGTCGAGTACTACGTCGACCAGACCATCGAGCGCGCCACCGATGGCGTGACGTATTCTGGCGTCGAGCAGCTCAAGTCGGGCACCGCGTATCTGTTCCTGGCCAACCACCGCGACATCGTCATGGACCCGGCCTTCGTCAACTACGCGGTGTATCACGCGGGCCTGCCGACCCCGCGCATCGCCATCGGTGACAACCTGCTGCAAAAGCCGTTCGTCAGCGACATGATGCGCCTGAACAAGAGTTTCATCGTCCATCGCTCGCTCAGCGGTCGGCGCGAGAAGCTCGCGGCCTACCAGTTGCTATCGGCTTATATCAATCATTCGATCCGCAACGATGGCGCCTCGATCTGGATCGCCCAGGCCGAAGGCCGCGCCAAGGACGGTGACGACCGCACCGATTCGGCGATCCTCAAGATGTTCCACATGAGCCGCAAGGACGAGCCATTCGGCGCGGTGATCCAGGGCTTGAACCTGACCCCGGTATCGATCAGCTACGAATATGACCCATGCGATCAGGCCAAGGCCCGGGAGTTGTATATCCGCGCGACCACCGGCACCTACAAGAAGGCGCCTGGCGAGGATGACAACAGCATTGCCTTGGGGATTACCGGCTATAAAGGTCGGGTGCACATCAACTTTGCCCCGCCGGTGACCGAGTTCTTCGAGGACACCAAGCAACTGGCGCAGGAAATCGACCGGCAGATCCTCGGCGGCTACCGCTTGTTCCCGGTGCATTACCTGGCGTATGCCATGTGGAGCGAGGCCGATCCTGCGCTGCAGGTGCCGAACGCGGACAAGCTGTTCCCTGCTGAAGAATTGGCGCGCGCCAAGCAAGAATGGCAGCGCCGCCTGGATGCCTGCCCGGTCGAGCAGCAACCCTATCTGGTGCTGCAATATGCAACGCCGGTGCGCAACCAATATCAGGTCAAGGCGCAAAGCCCGGTAGCCTGAATGCGCTGGGGCCGCTAGGCGGCCCCCCTGCTTAGATCCAGGTGCTGAACCAGGACAACAGCAGCGCCATCGCCAGGCACGAGAAGCCGAGGATGTAGTAGTAGCGCGGCACGCGACGGTCGAAGGCATCGACCAACCCTTCATCGACCGCCAGGCTCTCGCGGGTCATCACCGCGCGACGCCGGGCACTCTGCAGCAGTAGCCCGCCAGGGCAGGTAATCAACAGGGCAAGCAGGTTGATCAGCTTGCCTGGGTGGGAAGCCAACAGCCCCCAGAGCACTTGCAACGACATTGCACGACCTCGGAATTGCCACAACGAAAGCCCGGCATTCTACTCAAGCCCATCGCGCGCGCCGATTTTTTACGACCAACTGTCACTAAATTTCATCTGTCACATGCTCGTCATCAGAACAGGCCACCCTGTCGGCCTTTTCTTCTCACGGAGCTAGTCATGCTGCATGCCGAAAACCAGGACCGCCTCTACCTCGTTGCCCAGAGCGATGAACAACAGGCGCTGATCGATGGTTTTGCCATCAATGTGCAGGACCGCCAGTGGCTGGTGTATTGCGCCTTGGGTGGGCATGCGCATGAAGATCTACCAGAGGTGGATGGGCAGACCGGGTTGAGCTGGTTGGATTTTCATATTGAAGCAGCCTGAGGCCGAATAGTGGGCATTGTCATGTCTGGACAGGCCTCATCGCGGGGCAAGCCCGCTCCCACGGACCAACGACCTTTGTAGGAGCGGGGCTGCCCCGCGATGAGGCCGGTCCAGACACAAAAAAGCCCGCTAAGACAGCGGGCTTTTGCATTACAGCGGGCGTATTACTCGGCCAGCACCTGACCAATGGTCGGATCCTTGAACAGACGCGTCAGCGCATCGCTCAGCACGTCGCTGACCAGCTTGGTGTTGGTTTCCTGGTTCGGCGCCATGCCGAAGCGCTGGTCCAGGGAGGCGCCGTAACGGCCGCTGTAGCGGCGGTTGGCGTTCGACACGTCTGCACGGAAGGTGGCGCCGATGGTCGCCTCGGTCACGTACATCTTGTCCTTGGGCGACTGGTACTTGAGCTCGGCCAGGGTCACGGTCAACTGCGGCGCATTGGAGGCATTCGGGGTCGGGGTGAAGCCCAGCAGACGCACAGCCGCTTCAGCCTGGGCCTGCAGCTTGGGCACGACATCGTTGCCGTTGACGCTGATGGTGCTGGTCTCGGGGTACATGCCACCGCGGGTGCCGAGCGACTGCGAAGCACGCCCATCAACCACCTTGACCACCACCGGCTGGCCACGCCCGACCGGATTGAGCTGGGCCGTGAGTTTGGGCTGCGGGCTGAGTTGTTGCGGGCTGTGGGCACAACCGACCAGGCTCAGGCTGGCCACCGCGATCAAACCGAACAGCAGACGTTGCAACATGCGCGTTTCTCCAGAAAATGCGGCAAAGGCCCACAGTATACCCAGCCCCACAAGGGCCAGCCATCGGCTAAATCCGCTTGTCACAATGCTTTCATGGCTGAGCCCTTATCCTAGCGCCAGCCCCCTCGAATAGGACTCAACCGCCATGGCCTCGCTCTGGACCTTACTCTTCCACCGCCCGCGCCACCTTACCTATGCTCGCCTGGACTGCGACGGAAAATGCCTGGCATTCAAGCACTGCGGCCAGCCTCCAGCGGGCAGTGGCTGGGTCCAGGTCAGCGAAGCCAAACTGGCTTGGCTGGGCCAACCACTGCCTTGCAGCGCCCGAGTTTGCGCCCGCGCAAGCCGTCACTGGCAGCAACGCAGCCTGCCAGCCTGACAAACGCTGCAATAAAAACCGCGATTAACGACCTTTCTGCCCGCGACATCGTTATAATCTCCCCCCGATTATAAGGACGTCTCCTGATCGGGCCCCGCACCTGCCGATTGACCCCGGCACCTTCACCGCCTCGCCCACAGAGAGCCTTCCACTTCAGGTCTTGCATCGGCTGTCGTGCCTGCTTTTTCTGGCCTTCTGCTTTGCATGAACCTGTGGGTTGCCATCGCGCAGTCCCTTTTTGAGGTTCACGTCTCCAAAAGAGCGTGGAAAAACGGGTTTTCACAACTTCACAAGAGTGTGGCGAGCAAAATGAACAGTCTGGCATGTGCAAAAGCGGCAGATGTGTCCCGAACGGCCCCTAATGGCCGGCAACTTCGCTCATCCTCGATGAGTAACTGAGGCCGGTCCATAACGCACGTCGGATGCCTTGACCATAAGTCGAATTGCCGCACCCGCGGCAACAGCGTTCAATAGATGAACCCTGAGACTGATTGGCGGTGTCCGCGGAAGTTGCAAGAACTGCGAAGAGTCGGACATGGCGAACCTGGCAACCCCAGGGATCCTATGCTGTCAATTAGGTGCTGTAGATTGTGGAGACGCGTTAAATGGCGCAGAACGAATCGGTTGATGTAGTACTGGTAGGCGCGGGCATCATGAGTGCCACCCTGGCCGTACTGCTCAAAGAGCTCGACCCGGCCCTCAAACTGGAGGTCGTCGAAGCGATGGACTCCGGGGCTGCGGAAAGCTCCAACCCTTGGAACAACGCCGGGACCGGTCACGCCGGCCTGTGTGAGCTGAACTATACGCCGCAGGCCGCCGATGGCAGCATCGACATCAAGAAGGCCGTGCACATCAATACCCAGTTCGAGGTTTCGCGCCAGTTCTGGGCTTATTTGAGCAAGAAAGGCAGCTTCGGCTCGCCGCGTGCGTTCATCAACCCCGTGCCACACCTGAGCTACGTCGAAGGTGACAAGGGCGTGTCCTTCCTCAAGAAGCGTTTCGAGCTGCTCAAGCAGCACCACGCCTTCGCTGAGATGGAATACACCGAAGACAAGGCGGTAATGAACGACTGGATGCCGTTGATGATGCCCGGCCGTCCGGCTGACCAGCACATCGCCGCCACCCGCGTATTGAAAGGCACCGACGTCAACTTCGGCGCCCTGACCAACAAGCTGCTCAAGCTGCTGGGCAACAGCCCGGACACCCAGGTCAAGTACAGCAAGAAGGTCATCGGCCTGCGCCGTAACGGCAGCGGCTGGACGGTCAGCATCAAGGACGTCAACAGCGGCAGCACCCGTGAAGTCGACGCCCGCTTTGTCTTCCTCGGCGCCGGCGGCGCGGCACTGCCGCTGCTGCAAGCCTCGGGCATCCCGGAGAGCAAAGGCTTCGGCGGCTTCCCGGTCAGCGGCCAGTGGCTGCGTTGCGACAACCCGGAAATCGTCAAGCAGCACCAGGCCAAGGTCTACAGCCAGGCTGCGGTCGGCGCCCCGCCGATGTCCGTGCCGCACTTGGACACTCGCGTGGTCGATGGCAAGAAATCGCTGCTGTTCGGACCTTACGCCGGTTTCACTACCAAGTTCCTCAAGCACGGTTCGTTCTTCGACCTGCCGCTGTCGGTACGGATGGGCAACATCGGCCCGATGCTGGCGGTAGCGCGCGACAACATGGACCTGACCAAGTACCTGGTCAGCGAAGTGATGCAGTCGATGGAGCAACGCCTCGAGTCGCTGCGCCGCTTCTACCCCGAGGCCAAGGCCGAGGACTGGCGCCTGGAAGTGGCGGGCCAGCGCGTGCAGATCATCAAGAAAGATCCGAAGAAAGGCGGCGTACTGCAGTTTGGTACCGAGCTGGTCTCGGCCCAGGACGGCAGCCTGGCGGCACTGCTGGGCGCCTCCCCAGGTGCTTCGGTGACCGTCTCGATCATGCTTGAGCTGATTGAGCGCTGCTTCCCCGAGCAGGCCAAGGGTGCCTGGGCGGCCAAGCTCAAGGAAATCTTCCCGGCTCGCGAGAAGGTCCTGGCTACCGACGCCGCGCTGTACCGCAAGATCAGCGCCTACAACGACGAAGCGCTGGAAATGGTGGAAAGCAGCCCGGCTCAGCATTACGCCTGAGCTGGCTGAAACGAAAAAACGCCCCTTGGGGCGTTTTTTTGTGCCTGCGATTTTTCATGGGGGGCTGCTTTGCAGCCCCCGGCTCAGCAGGCCGCCGCGCGATCAGAATCAACCACGGGCGTTGTTGATGATCTCGATGTACTCAGGCGCATTGCGCTGATCGGCAATCTGCTCGACGAAGGTCTGGCCATGCTCGTCTTTACCGTCCAGGTCCAAACCGGCCTCGACGAAGAAGCCGACAAAACGCTCGAAGTCGTCAATGCGCAGACCACGGTAAGCCTTGACCAGCTTGTGCACAGACGGCGAGGTCACGCCATCGGCCGGCTCGAACTGAAGAAACGACTTGATGTAGTCGTCGCTGATCTCGTCACCAATCACCTGCTTCTTGTCTTTACGCATTGCCGACTCCAACTGGACCATCACGGAATTTCGAAGGCCGGCAGTTTACCCCTCGCAGCGCGCAAGCCTCAACGCGTACGTACGGTACCGGTGTGCAGATCGGCCCAGATATGGCCATTGGCGTAGGTCAGAAACTGCACATACAGCGTCTCGTTGCGCAGCAAATCCATGATCACCCGGTAGTCAGCGAGCGGATAGTTCAAGGTCAGGGTGCGGGTCTTGTCGTCGTACACCGGCTTCTTCAGGCTCTTGCCACCCTCGCCATCGAAGCTGAGCAGCACTTGGCTGATGGTCGCGCCCTTGCTCAGGGGCTTGCCCTTGAGGCGCATCTGCAATGAAGCGGTAATCGGGATTGGCTGCTGGTCGGACTGACGCTGGGTACCCACCACCACCGAGTAGTCGGTGACTTGCAGCAATTGCTGGCCGGTCGGCGCTTCCTGGCGCAGGGACTGGTCATCGGGCGGAAGGAACTGGCTGTGCAATGGCGCCGCGGACAACGGCAAGCTCACCGCCAGCAGGAGAGGGATAAACGCACGCATGTGAGGCTCCTTGGCATGAAGGGGCACTCTAGCATGAGCGGTTTGCCTGTACTGGCCCTATCGCGGGGCAAGCCGGCTTTGACAGCGGCAGCGCGATAGGGCCAACAGAGCCTTACAGGCCTTTTACGGCAAAGATGCCATTGGCGTTGCGCCAGTAGCCTTTGTAGTCCATGCCGTAACCGAAGATGTAGCGATCGACGCACGGCAGGCCGACGTAGTTGGCCTTCAGGTCAGGGCTGGCCTTGCGGTCGTGGTCCTTGTCGATCAGCACGGCGGTGTACACCGAGCGCGCACCTGCGTGCTTGCAGAAATCGATGATGGCGCTGAGGGTGTGACCTTCGTCGAGGATGTCATCGACGATCAGCACGTCACGGTCGATGAACGACACTTCTGGCTTGGCCTTCCAGAACAGCTCGCCGCCGCTGGTCTTGTTGCGATAGCGGGTGGCGTGCAGGTACGAGGCTTCCAGCGGGAACTGCAAGTGAGTCAGCAGTTTGCCCGCAAAGATCAGGCCGCCGTTCATCACACAGAACACTACCGGGTTCTTGTCGTGCAGCTCTTGGCAGATCTGCTCGCCGACCTTGGCGATAGCGGCCTCTACTTCGGCTTCGTTGTACAGGCAGTCTGCCTCGCGCATGACTTGACGGATGTGCTCGAGATCGGCGGACATGGCGCTCTCCAAGGGGGTCGGAATTGGAAAAGCGGGCAAAGGTACGCATCCGCTCGTCCCAGATCAAGCGTTTATGGACTAACGTGCTGAATGACCAGACGACAGCTCAGGCTGAATAGATTAATCTAGCGCGGTTTTTTTGCCCGCCTCCCGGAGCCCTCCCCTATGCCTACTCGTGAGATCCGCCATCCGCTGATCCGCCACAAGCTCGGCCTGATGCGCCGTGCCGACATCAGCACCAAGAATTTTCGCGAACTCGCCCAGGAAGTCGGCGCGCTCCTGACCTACGAAGCCACTCAAGACCTGCCACTGGAATCCTACGAAATCGACGGCTGGAGCGGTAAAGTCCAGGTCGAGAAAATCGCCGGCAAGAAGATCACTGTAGTGCCAATCCTGCGCGCCGGCATCGGCATGCTCGACGGCGTGCTCAGCCTGATCCCAGGTGCCAAGGTCAGCGCCGTGGGCGTTGCGCGCAACGAGGAAACCCTCGAAGCACACACCTACCTGGAAAAACTCGCCCCCGATATCAACCAGCGCCTGGCGCTGATCATCGACCCAATGCTGGCGACCGGCGCCTCGATGGTCGCCACCATCGACCTGCTGAAAAAAGCCGGTTGCAAGGAAATCCGCGCGATGGTCCTGGTGGCCGCACCCGAAGGGATCGCCACGGTCGAACAGGCTCACCCGGATGTGAGCATCTACACCGCGTCGATCGACCAGTGCCTGAACGAACATGGCTACATCATCCCTGGCCTGGGCGACGCTGGAGACAAGATCTTCGGCACCAAGCAGAAGGACGCCTGACCATGCAGGACGGCTTCAACGACCCGCTCTGGCGCCAGGTCGTCTCGGGCGCGCAGATGCTCTTCGTGGCATTCGGCGCGCTGGTGCTGATGCCGCTGATCACCGGCCTCGATCCTAACGTGGCGCTGTTCACCGCCGGTATCGGCACCTTGCTGTTCCAGCTGGTAACTGGCCGTCAGGTACCGGTGTTCCTCGCCTCCAGCTTCGCCTTCATCACTCCGATCATTCTCGCCAAAGGTCAGTTCGGCCTGGCCGAGACCATGGGCGGGGTGATGGCGGCTGGCTTCGTCTACACCTTCATGGGCTTGATGGTGAAGATCAAGGGCACTGGTTTCATCGACCGCATGCTGCCGCCAGTAGTGATCGGCCCAGTGATCATTTCCATTGGCCTGGCTATGGCACCGATTGCCGCCAACATGGCCATGGGCAAGGGCGGTGACGGCGTGGCGTTGATGCCGTACAAGACAGCGATGCTGATTTCGATGCCGGCGCTGCTCACCACTTTGATCGTGGCAGTGTTCGGCAAGGGTATCTTCCGCCTGGTGCCGATCATCTCGGGCGTACTGGTGGGCTTTGCTCTGTCGTTCGCCTTTGGCGTGGTCGACACTGCCAAGATCGCTGCCGCGCCGTGGCTTGAGCTGCCTAACTTCACCGCTCCGGCTTTCAACTGGCAGGCCATTCTGTTCATCGTGCCGGTTGCCCTGGCGCCAGCGATCGAACACATCGGCGGGGTGATTGCCGTGGGTAGCGTGACCGGTCGCGACTACCTGAAAAAGCCCGGCCTGCACCGCACCCTGCTCGGCGATGGCCTGGCCACGACCGCTGCCGGCCTGTTCGGCGGCCCACCCAACACCACCTACGCCGAAGTGACCGGCGCGGTGATGCTGACCAAGAACTACAATCCGAAGATCATGACCTGGGCGGCGATTTTCGCCATCACCCTGGCCTTCATCGGTAAGTTCGGAGCACTGCTGCAGAGCATTCCGGTGCCCGTGATGGGCGGCATTCTGTGCCTGCTGTTCGGTTCGATTGCTGCGGTGGGCATGAACACCATGATCCGCCACAAGATCGACCTGGGCGAGGCTCGTAACCTGGTGATCGTTTCGGTGACCCTGGTATTCGGTATCGGCGGCGTGCTGATCGGCAGCGGCGACGGCCCTGACGATTGGGGCCTGAAGGGCATCGCCCTGTGCGCCGTGGTGGCCATTGCCCTGAACCTGTTGCTGCCGGGCAATGATGGTTGGAAGAACAAAAAGATGGATGATCAGTTGCCCTGATTGATCACTGACTTCGCACAACGTGGGAGCGGGCTTGTCCCACGATAGCGTACTTGCGGGCAATCAAGCTGCCTGGAGTCATGCTATCGCGGGGCAAGCACGCTCCCACGTTGAGCTTTATATCCGAATCAGCGTTCAGGCCTTTTCACACATCCCCGCCAACACCTTCACCCACTCCGGGTGATCATTCAGGCACGGCACCAGGACCAACTCCTCGCCACCTGCCTCAATAAACTGCTCACGCCCGCGATCACCGATCTCCTCCAGCGTCTCGATGCAGTCCGCGACAAACGCCGGGCACATCACCAGCAGCTTCTTCACGCCCGCCTTGGCCAATTCATCCAGCCGCGTCTCGGTATACGGCTCGATCCACTTGGCTCGGCCCAACCGTGACTGGAACGACACCGACCACTTGCCATCGGCAATGCCCATCTTTTGCGCAAAAGCCTTGGCCGTGGCCAGGCACTGGCCGCGGTAACACACGGCGCGCATCTCGGCGCTGGCATCCTTGCAGCAATCAGCCGCCTGGAAATCATGCCTGCCGGTTGGGTCAAGCTTCTTCAGGTGGCGCTCGGGCAAGCCGTGGAAGCTCAGCAGCAGGTGATCGTAGGGCTGCTCAAGGTGCGGCTTGGCACTGGCGACCAAGGCATCGATGTAGCTTGGCTGGTCATAGAATGGCTGCAGCACGCGCATTTCAAGCGGCAACTGGCGCTCGGCAATGGTCTGCTTGGCGAGTTCGACAACCGTGGTCACCGTGCTGTCGGCGAACTGTGGATACAGGGGCGCCAAGGTCACCTTGCGCACGCCTTGCGCGGCCAATCGAGCGAGCACATCGGGCAGTGCCGGCTGGCCATAGCGCATGGCCATTTCCACCGGACCATGCGACCAATGGTCGACCATCGCCGCTTGCAGGCGGCGGGTCAGCACCACCAACGGAGAACCCTCATCCCACCAGATCGAGGCGTAGGCATGGGCCGACTGTTCCGGGCGCTTGACCAGGATCAGCGACACCAGCAAGCGCCGCACTGGCCACGGCAGGTCAATCACATAGGGGTCCATCAGGAACTGATTGAGGTAGCGGCGTACGTCGGCCACCGAGGTTGAAGCCGGCGAACCCAGGTTGACCAGCAGCAGAGCGTGATCGGTCATGCAGCGTCCTATGTCAGAGGCGGCTGGACAGGTTGTCCAGCGCCGATTGCAGATCGTTGAAGCGGAACGTGAAACCCGCCGCCAGCAAGCGCACCGGGCGCGTACGCTGACCGCCAAGCAGCAAGGTCGACAGCTCGCCCAGCCCGGCCTTGAGCAGCAGCGCCGGCACCGGCAAGCGAGCCGGGCGGTGCAGGGCCTTGCCCAGGCGCTTGGCGAACTCGCGGTTGCGTACTGGCTCTGGCGCGCAGGCATTATAAGGACCGCTGGCGTCGTTGTGCCGCAAGAGAAAATCAATCAGGGCGACCTGGTCGTCTATATGAACCCACGGCATCCATTGCCGACCATCGCCCAGAGGCCCGCCCAGGCCGAGTTTGAACGGCACGCGCAGGCGCGACAAAAAGCCGCCATCACTGGCCAGCACCAACCCCGTGCGCACCAGCACCACGCGAATGCCCAGGGCCTGCGCACGCTGCGCGGTTTCCTCCCAGGCGATGCACAGCTGGCTGGCGAAATCTTCCTTGACCGGCGGCGACGCCTCGGTCAGCTCACGCTCGCCACCATCGCCATACCAGCCGACAGCGGAGCCAGAAATCAACACCTGTGGGCGCTGCTGACGCTGCTCCAGCCAGCCCAGCAACTGCTCGGTGAGGGTAATCCGGCTGGCCCACAGCAGGTGGCGCCGGGCAGCGGTCCATGGCCGATCGGCAATCGGCGCGCCGGCCAGATTGACCACCACATCGACCACATCATCTGCGGCCAGGTCATCTAGACGGGCGATCCCGCGCACGCCCGAACCACACAATCTAGGCACCTGTTCCGGGCGGCGGCTCCAGACAGTCAGGCGATGGCCCTGGTTTATCCAGAACTGGCAAAGGTGCTGGCCGATCAAGCCAGTACCGCCGGTCAGCAATATATGCATGGCTGTGTCCTCGCAGAGGGCGGCCGTGGTCTATTTTTAAGATCAAGGCACTTTTTTGACCGAACGCTCTCGGATAAACATAGGCCAACCTAGCCTATCGAGCGGAATAACCTTATACAAACATTGTGCATTGTACAGGTTTGCCTGACCGCGTAATCTGCTTATAGCAAGGTTCGAAGAGGCCATCATGACAGTACCTATTGCCATCATCGGTGCCGGAATCGCCGGCCTTTCCGCAGCCCAGGCCTTGCAAAAGGCCGGGCAGACCGTCCACCTGTTCGACAAAGGCCATGGCAGCGGTGGGCGCATGGCCAGCAAGCGCAGCGAAGCTGGCGCGCTGGACCTGGGCGCCCAATACTTCACCGCCCGCGACCGACGCTTCGTCGAGCAGGTACAGCAGTGGGTGGCTGCCGGCTGGGCCGAGCAGTGGAAGCCGCAGCTGTATAACTACCGCGACGGCGAGCTAACCCCCTCCCCCGACGAACAGACCCGCTGGGTTGGCGTGCCACGCATGAGCGCGATCACCCGCGGCCTGCTCAAGGATGTCACGGTCAACTTCGGCTGCCGCATCGCCGAGGTATTTCGCGGCAAGCAGTACTGGCATCTGCAGGACACCGAAGGCTGCAGCCATGGCCCGTTCAGCCGCGTGGTGATCGCCGTGCCCGCGCCTCAGGCTACACCTTTGCTGGCCGCCACGCCAAAACTGGCCGCGGTTGCCGCTGGCGTGCAAATGGAGCCGACCTGGGCGATTGCCCTGGCCTTCGAAACGCCACTCGATACGCCGATGCAAGGCTGCTTCGTACAGGACAATCCGCTCGACTGGCTGGCCCGCAACCGTAGCAAGCCAGGCCGCGACGAGCAGTTGGATACCTGGGTACTGCATGCCACTTCAGACTGGAGCAAGCAGCATATCGACCTGAGCAAGGAGGCCGTGATCGAGCAATTGTGGGGTGAGTTCGCCGAACTGGTTGGTTGCGTAGTCCCCGCGCCCTCGTTCGCCCTGGCCCACCGCTGGCTTTACGCACGACCCGCGGGCAACCATGAATGGGGCGCGTTGGCCGATGCCGACCTGGGCTTGTATGCCTGTGGCGATTGGTGCCTGTCGGGCCGGGTCGAGGGCGCTTGGCTGAGCGGGCAAGAGGCGGCCAGACGACTGCTGGAGCACCTGGACTAAGTAACCGGGCAACCTATACAGAAATAATTGTTTGCATAAGTTTATGGCTGTGCTGGAATAGACTTGTACATAAGATACGCCTGTGTACAAGTTTTCCGGAGACAGCGAATGAACGCCTCGTCCAAACCCCGCATCGGTATCAGTGCCTGCCTGCTCGGCCATAGCGTGCGCTACAACGCAGGCCACAAGGCTTCCGAGCTGTGCCTCAAAGCTTTCGAGGCGCATTTCGATTGGGTGCCGCTGTGCCCGGAAGTGGCCATCGGCCTGGGCGTGCCGCGCGATCCTATCCGCCTGGTGGGCGATCCGCAGCGACCTGAAGTGGTCGCTACCCGCAACCCCGGTATGGACCTGTCCGGCCCGCTGCGCGCTTACGGCGAACAGATGGCCACTGAGCTCGATGATATCTGCGGCTACATCTTCATGCAGAAGTCGCCCTCCTGCGGCCTGGAGCGGGTCAAGGTGTACCAGGACAACGGCCATCCTTCGACCAAAGGCGGACGTGGCGCCTACGCCGATGAGTTCTGCGCGCGCCGCCCCAATCTACCTGTGGAGGAAGAAGGCCGCCTGCATGATCCGGTGCTTCGGGAAAACTTCATCAGCCGCGTCTATGCCTATGCCGACTGGCAGCAACAACTCGCCGAAGGACTCACTCGCGGGGCCTTGATCCGTTTCCATTCACGCTACAAATACCTGCTGATGGCCAATAACCCGCTGGCCTATCGTCAGCTTGGGCGGTTGCTGGGCAATCTGCGCCGTGATGACGACCCGCAGACCGTCGGTGCCGATTACTTCAGCCAGTTGATGCAGGCCTTGCGCCGCTGCGCCAGCCGTGGCACCCACGGCAATGTGCTGCAGCACCTGAGTGGTTACCTGCGCGGCGCACTAGGCAGTGACGACCGCGCCGAACTCCAGCAACTGATCGGCCAGTACCAGCAAGGCATCGTGCCGCTTGTAGTGCCGCTCACCTTGCTCAAACACCACCTGCGCAACCATCCGGATCCGTACTTGAATCAGCAAACTTATCTACAGCCACATCCTGAAAGCCTGGGATTGCGCAATGCCGTCTGAAACCCTGCTGGCCATTGGCGAGCTGGCGCGCCGCACTGGCGTCAACCCGGTCACCCTGCGCGCCTGGGAGCGACGTTACGGGCTGCTCAAGCCGCAGCGCACCGCCAAGGGGCACCGGTTGTATCCTGAGGAGCAAGTCGAGCGCGTGCAGACCATCCTCAGTTGGCTGGAACGCGGCGCTTCGGTGGGGCAGGTCCGCGAGCTGCTCGAGCGCGCGCCAAGCATCGCCCCCGTAGGCGATTGGCAGAGCCGTGAACAGGCGCTGATCGAGGCGATTGGCATGCTCGCCCAGCGCCCCCTTGACCACCAGCTCAACCAGGCCATGGCGCTGTACCCGGCGATCACCCTCTGCGAGCAGCTGCTGATGCCGCTGCTGCACAGCCTCGCACGGCGTTGGCAAACCCACTTCAATGCACGGTTGGAGCAAGCGTTCTTCTACACCTGGCTGCGCAGCAAGCTGGGGGCGCGGGTCTACCACGACAACCAGCAACTGCAAGGCAGCCCAATCCTGCTGGCCGTCGACAGCGAGCGCCCCTTCGATGCCCAGTTGTGGCTGTGCGCCTGGTTGCTGAGCAGCAGCGGCTATCCGGTCGAGGTGCTGGAGCAGCCGGTCGGTGGCGCGCAACTGCTACGCGCGGTCAATCAGTGGCAACCACGGGCCCTGCTGCTGCACCTGGGCCCGCGTATCGACCTGGTGGCGCTGGAGCGCACTTTGCAGGGCATCGACGGGGTGAAACTCCTGGGCGGCGAGACAGTCTCCCTCCATGAGGCCCAGTTGCATGCCTTGGCACTGCCGCAGCTGTTGTTGTTCGACACTCCGCAGGCGGCCTTGCGCCTCCTGCAGCAATCACTGAGATGACTCACTCATGCAACTGATCTGGCTGCGCAGCGACCTGCGAATAGATGACAACAGCGCCCTGAGTGCAGCCTGTGCGCGTGGGCCGACCATTGCCCTGTGGATCGCCAGCCCCGGCCAATGGCTGGAACATGACGACGCGCCGTGCAAGGTCGATTTCTGGCTGCGTAACCTGCGCGACCTGCGCCACTCGCTGGAACAACTGAACATCCCCTTGCTGATCCGCAAGACCGCGACCTGGCAGCAGGTGCCGCACGTGCTGCTTGAGGTCTGCCGTGAGCACCAGGTAGAAGCCGTGCACTGGAACGAGGAGTACGGCATCAATGAACAGCGACGCGACGAGGCCGTGCAAGCCCTGCTGGATCATTCCGCAGTGTCCACATCGACCTATCTTGATCAACTGCTGCTGCGCCCTGGCACAGTCCTGACCCGCAGCGGGCACTACTTCCAAGTGTTCGGCCAATTCAAGCGTGCCTGCCTGGAGCGATTGCATCATGGCCTGCCAGCGATGGCGCACAAGGTCAACGCGCAGGCGCCTTTAGCCATCGCCAACGACCCCATCCCACACCAGATCGAGGGTTTCGAAACGCCCCCGCGCACCCTGCGCGAGCATTGGCCCGCTGGCGAAGCCGAGGCGCAGCGCCGCCTGGCGGCCTTTATCGAGGACGTGGTCGAGGATTATCCGCAGCTGCGTGACCTGCCCGCCGAACCTGGCACCAGCCAGCTCTCACCGTATCTGGCCGCCGGAGTGATTTCGCCACGCCAATGCCTGCACGCTGCCCTGTCCGCCAACCGCGGCGAGCTCGACAGCGGCAGCAGCGGGGTTCAGACCTGGATCAACGAGCTGCTCTGGCGCGAATTCTACAAGCACATCCTGGTGGGTTATCCACAGGTGTCGCGCCATCGCCCGTTCCGTGCGCATACCGAAGCGCTGCCGTGGCGAGATGCCCCTGAAGACTTGAAGGCCTGGCAGGAAGGACGTACCGGTTTCCCACTGATCGACGCCGCCATGCGCCAACTGCTGGAAACCGGCTGGATGCACAATCGCTTACGGATGATCGTCGCCATGTTCCTGAGCAAGAATTTATTGATCGACTGGCGCCAGGGCGAGCGCTACTTCATGCGTCACTTGATCGACGGCGACCTGGCAGCCAACAACGGCGGCTGGCAATGGAGCGCATCGACTGGAACCGACTCCGTGCCGTATTTCCGCATCTTCAATCCGGTCACCCAATCGCAACGCTTCGACCCCAAGGGGCGCTTCATTCGCCATTGGCTACCTCAATTGAAGGGCCTGGATGAAAAAACTATTCATTTGCCCGTGAAGTCTGCCGATCTTTTTGCTACACATTCTTATCAGAGTCCGATTGTCGATCTCGCAAGTAGTCGCCAGCGCGCATTGGAAGCCTTCAAAGGCTTGGCCGGCTGGCAGGATCAGAGGGCAGTATCTTGAATAACTCACGCAGTTTCTGGGTGACAGGAGCGACCAATGGACTCGGTTTAGCTCTGGTGAGCGGATTGCTCGAGCAGGGGCATCGGGTCGCCGCCAGTGGTATGCAAAGCCAGGAGCTCACAGCCTTGGCCAGCCACTACGGCGAACGCCTGCTGCTTTTGCCTGGGCAGTTGCATGACAGTTCGCAGGCGCAGGCCGCCGTTACAAAGCTGCAGGCGGAGTGGGGATCGCTGGATGGTTTGATCATCAATGCCGGCACCTGCGACTACCTGGCGGATGATCTGCCGGATACCGACCTGTTCCAAAGCATCGTGACCAGTAACCTGCAAGCCAGTGCCAATTGCCTGGCCGCCGCCCTGCCCTTGCTGACCAAGGGCGATGCTGCACAGGTCATGGCTATCCTCAGTCGTTACTCGGCGATGCAGCTGTATGAACCCAATCAGCCACTGAGTGGTTTCAACAGCCCTCCGCACTGGTTCCGCGAGCAGCGCCAGGTATTGCAGGATCTGGGTATCGATCTGACGCTAGTGGCGCCGCAGTCGTTGAAAGCGCCGGTGACGCTGGCCCAGGCGGTGCCTGAACAGTGGACGGCGCAGACTGCTGCGCAAGTATTGCTGGCCAGCCTGCCCAAGCGTGAACCTGAGCTGGTGCTAGAGGCTCTGAGCCTCAACAGCCTTTGGCCGTTGCCACGGTAGGCAACAAGGGCCGCAAAGCGGCCCCAGCAAACCTAAAGTGCCATGCGGTAGTGCAGGCTATAGCTCTCAACCCCATCGTTGGGTTGCTTGATCCCGGCGTTGGAATAATGAATGGCGCGCACGCCAATCTCATGCCCGCCGGCAAAGCGCAAACCAAAGCCGATGCGGTCCTCGAACTGGAAGGACGAACCCAGCTCATTGCTTTCAAGTTCAGTGCTGGAGAACGCCGCCACGCCGATTCCCGCTTCGATGTACGGCTTGACCGAGTCCCCGGCAAACTCGTAGACGAATACCGGCGCGAACGACAGGCTATGGTTGCTCGCGGTCTGATCGCCATCCCAGTAGGTGTACGCCCCATCCCAATAGCCGGTCAGGCGACCGACACTGGTCTGCCACCAGCTTGCATCCCAGTTCGATTGCAGACCCAACCGGTAGACCATGGTCGAATCACCGGTCTGCCCCACCGAGAAAGATACATCAGCGGCCTGCGCCGCGCCCAAGTGCCCCACAGTCAAGGCGGCAGCCGCCACCAAACCAAGCAGTTTCTTCATGAGAAACGTCCTTTTTCCTGATGCTGTTGTTAGTGTTTCGCCCTCACAGGCACAACAATAGAAATCGGCAGTTGTACGATAGTTCAGCTTTCTGCGTGGCTTTTCACACTTTTTTTACATCGAAAAGCTTTGCACACTGTCGGACGTCTCCCACAGCAACGGTAGGATTTTTCTCAGATTTTCCGGATCAGCACTGCTCCAGAACACCGTATCGCGGGCCGGGCCGTCGGCCAGCAACTGGCGCTCGGCCAGTAGCCGTTGCAGCTGCCGCGCCACCGCAGCGCCGGTGTCGATGATCGCCACATCGGCCGGCACCATTTCGGCCAGCAGCGGACGCAAGAAGGGGTAGTGGGTGCAACCGAGAATCAAGGTATCGCAGCCGGCACTGAGCAGCGGCTGCACGTAGCCAGCCAGTAGCTGGCGCAATTGGGGGCTGAACAAGTCACCCGCCTCGATGCACTCGACCAGGCCCGGACATGGCTGGGTGATTACCCGTACATCACTGGCAAAGCGATCGAGCAAGGCGGCGAACTTGGCACTCTGCAGGGTGCCGGTGGTGGCCAGCACCCCGACCACGCCCGAGCGGGTCGCCGCAGCAGCGGGCTTGACCGCAGGCTCCATGCCCACCAGCGGCCAGCTGGGATACAGCTCGCGCAGGTCGGCCACTGCGGCCACGGTAGCCGTGTTGCAGGCCAGGACCATGGCCTTGGCGCCTTGCTGCTGGAAGAACCCGGCGATATGGCGCAAGCGCTGGCGGATGTAATCGGGAGACTTTTCGCCATACGGCACATGCCCGCTGTCAGCCACATACAACAGCGACTCGTGGGGCAGCAGGCGCTGGATCTCGGCGAGTACCGACAGACCGCCGACCCCCGAATCCATCACGCCCACTGGCGCCGAACGATCAGCCATGGCGAGTGCCACACACTGCACACGCAGGGTCGCGCTTGACCCGGAGCTCGCGCATGCGCGTGCTCAGCGCGTCGATCAGCAGCAGGCGGCCGACCAACGGCTCGCCAAAGCCAGCGAGCAGCTTCAATGCCTCTAGCGCTTGCAGGCTGCCCACCAGCCCCACCAAGGGGCCGATCACGCCGGCTTCACTGCAGGTCAGCTCGGCTTCGCTACCATGGCCATACAGGCAGTGGTAGCACGGGCTGTTTTCCCGGCGCGGATCGAATACCGAAAGCTGCCCCTCCAGACGAATCGCCGCCCCACTGACCAGTGGCTTGCCAGCCGCCACGCAAGCGGCGTTGACCGCCTCACGGGTGGTGAAATTGTCGGAGCAGTCCAGTACCAGGTCGACCGCTGCCACCGCAGCGGACAGCGAATCTTCATCCAGCGCCTGGCGATGAGCGACCAGCGTGATTTCAGGATTGATCGCCTGCAAGCGCTTGATCGCCGAATCCACCTTGCCCAGGCCAACGCTGTCGGTGTCGTGGATGATCTGGCGCTGCAGGTTGGTCAGGTCGACCGTATCGAAGTCAGCCAGGTGCAGTTCGCCGACACCCGCTGCCGCGAGGTACAGCGCCACCGGCGAGCCGAGCCCACCCACGCCGACCACCAGCGCCTTGCTTTGCTTGAGCCGCAGCTGGCCGTCGATGTCGACCTGGGCCAGCAGGATCTGCCGGCTGTAACGCAGCAGTTCCTGGTCACTCAGCATGGCAGGCGCCCCAAGGAGATGCGCTCATGGCCGCCCAGGTCAATCCGGCTGCAAACGTCACCGAAACCGTGCTGGCTGAGCAACTCACGCACGTCTGCGGCCTGATCGTAGCCGTGTTCGAGCAGCAGCCAGCCGCCCGGCAGCAAGTGTCCTGGGGCCTGGGCAATGATGACGCGCAGATCATCCAGCCCGTCCTGGCCCGCCACCAAGGCACTGCTCGGTTCGAAGCGGACATCGCCAGCCACCAGGTGCGGATCTTCGGCACGGATGTAGGGCGGGTTACTGATGATCAGGTCAAAACGTTCGCCGTCCAGGGCGTCGTACCAGTGGCTGGTGCGCACGTGGACATTGTTCAGCTGCAGACGCTGGCGGTTGCGCTCGGCCAGGGCCACCGCCTCATCGATACGGTCCACTGCCATCACCTGCCAAGCCGGTCGCTCGCTGGCCAGGGCCAGGGCGATGGCGCCCGTGCCGGTGCCCAAATCGAGCATTCGTACGGGGGTCGCAGGCAGCAATTCAAGGGCAGTTTCCACCAGCAGCTCGGTGTCTGGACGGGGAATCAGGGTATGCGGCGCCACTTCCAGGTCGAGCTTCCAGAAGCCCTGCTGACCGAGGATGTACGCCACCGGCTCACCGGCGCGACGGCGGCTGAGGAAATCGGCGAACACTTGCGCCGCCTCGCTGCTGACGATTCGCTCGGGCCAGGTGTGCAGGTAGCTGCGCGACTTGCCCAGGGCGGCAGCCAGCAGCAGCTCGGCATCCAGCCGTTCGGTCGGGGAGTCGGGCAGCTGCGCGTTGCGCAGCAGGCTGGCGATGATGGTCATTATTCCCCCAGGGCGGCCAATTGATCGGCCTGGTACTCGGCCAGCAACGGTTCGATCACGGCTTCGACGCCACCGGCGAGGATGTCGTCGAGCGAGTACAGGGTCAGGTTGATGCGGTGATCAGTGACTCGGCCCTGTGGATAGTTGTAGGTGCGGATCCGCTCGGAGCGGTCACCGGAGCCGACCAGCAGCTTGCGCTCGCTGGCAATCGCGTTCTGCGCGGCGCTGGTCTGAATGTCGTTGAGCTTGGCCGACAACCAGGACATGGCGCGAGCACGGTTCTTGTGCTGCGAGCGCTCTTCCTGGCACTCGACCACGATCCCGGTGGGCAAGTGGGTAATGCGGATTGCCGAGTCGGTCTTGTTGATGTGCTGACCACCGGCGCCAGAGGCACGGTAGGTGTCGACACGCAGGTCGGCCGGGTTGATCTCGATCGCCACCTGCTCATCCGGCTCGGGCAGTACCGCCACGGTACACGCCGAGGTGTGGATACGCCCCTGCGACTCGGTCTCTGGCACGCGCTGCACGCGATGCGCGCCCGACTCGAACTTGAGCTTGGCGTAGACATTGTCGCCTTCGACCCGGGCGATGATTTCCTTGTAGCCGCCGTGCTCGCCCTCGTTCTCGGAGAGAATCTCCAGGCGCCAGCCGCGTTTTTCGGCGTAGCGCGAGTACATGCGGAACAGATCGCCGGAGAAAATCGCCGCCTCGTCACCGCCGGTGCCAGCGCGGATTTCCAGGAACACGTTGCGCCCGTCGTTAGGGTCCTTGGGCAGCAGCATGCGCTGCAGCTGAACCTCCAACGCAGCCAGCTGCTCCTTGGCCTCGCGCACTTCTTCCACGGCCATTTCGCGCAGGTCCGGGTCGCTGTCCTTGAGCAGCGCTTGCGCGCCTTCGAGGTCGTCCTGAACCTTGCGCCACTCCTTAAAAGCAGTGATCACCGGCTCGACTTCGGCGTACTCGCGCGAATAGGCACGAAAACGGGTCTGGTCGGAAATGACCTCGGCATCGCCCAGCAGGGCGGTGAGTTCCTCGAAGCGATCCTGGAGAATGTCCAGTTTGTTCAGCAGCGACGCTTTCATTGCGGGGGTTTGTCCGTGGAGCCCTCATTGAGGGCAAAGAGTTCCTGGGCCATGGCCAGCGCATCGACGCGGCCCTCGGCCGAGAGCTTTTTCAGTTGCACGCTGGGGGCGTGCAGGAGTTTGTTAGTCAGACCGCGAGCCAGCTGGGCCAGCACATCTTCCGGGTTGCCACCGTTGGCCAGCAGGCGCTGGGCCTTTTGCAGTTCTTCATCGCGCAGGCGCTCGCTCTGCTGGCGGTAGGCCTTGAGCACATCCACCGCGGCCAGCTCGCGCAGGCGCACCATGAAATCCTCGGCGCCCACCGAGACCAGCTCTTCGGCGGCCTGGGCCGCGCCCTGGCGGCTCTTGAGGTTTTCCGCGACCACATCGTGCAGGTCGTCGACGGTATACAGGTAGACGTCGTCCAATTCGCCAACTTCTGTCTCGATATCGCGCGGCACCGCAATGTCGACCATGAAGATCGGTTTGTGCCGGCGCTGTTTCAAGGCGCTTTCCACCGCCCCTTTGCCGAGGATCGGCAACTGACTGGCGGTCGAACTGATGACGATGTCGCTGTTGGCCAATTCCTGGGGGATGTCGGCCAGCAGCACGGCATGCGCGCCAAACTGTTCGGCAAGAATACTGGCGCGCTCCAGTGTCCGGTTGGCCACCACGATGCGTCGCACACCTTGTTCATGCAGATGGCGGGCGACCAGGGTGATGGTCTCGCCAGCACCGATCAGCAGCGCTTGACTGCGGCCCAGGTCGCTGAAGATCTGCCGGGCCAGGCTAACTGCGGCAAATGCCACCGACACCGGGTTCTCGCCGATCGCGGTGTCGGTGCGCACCTGCTTGGCGGCGCTGAAGGTGGCCTGGAACAATCGGCCAAGCAGCGGACCAATGGTGCCAGCCTCGCGAGCGACGGCGTAGGCCGACTTCATCTGGCCAAGAATCTGCGGCTCGCCAAGCACCAGCGAGTCGAGCCCGGAGGCGACCCGCATCATATGCCGCACGGCGTCGTGCTCTTCGTGCACGTAGGCACTGGCGCGCAGCTCGTCGAGGCTAAGCTTATGGTACTCGGCCAGCCATTGCAGCACGGCATCGGCTGCCAGGTGGTCCTGCTCTATATAGAGCTCACTGCGGTTGCAGGTCGAAAGAATCGCCGCCTCACGGCTGGCGGTCAGTCGGCAAAGCTGCTGCAGGGCATCGACCAGCTGCTCTGGCGTAAACGCCACGCGCTCGCGTACGTCTACCGAGGCAGTCTTATGGTTGATACCAAGTGCAAGAAAGGCCATGCAAGGTCGCTGGTTGTGACGTGAAGCCGATAATTGTCCTACTTCGCAGGATTCAGAACAACCACCGTTCGCTATTGTCCTAATAGATTGCGGCCATACCCTGGCGCAAACACAGTCATCCTGAAATGAACAGCATGCCTTCGCAGGTGGGTTTGCCACTGCGCTTGTGTCATCATGCTCCGACCGCCGGTTAGCACTTCTAAGCCTCATCTATGAATAGATCCTACGCACTGCTGCTTACCCTCGCCCTGCTCCAGGGCTGCCAGAGCCTGGCCCCGAAAGACAGCGAGGCGCAGTCGCCTGTTGCCGCCAAGGCCGAGCAGGAAAAGCCCGTGGCGTACGGATCGTTCAAGCAGGAAACCGTCTACAGCCTGCTGGTAGCGGAGCTGGCCGGCCAGCGCAACCGCTTCGACATCGCCCTGGCCAACTACGTCGATCAGGCCGAGAAAACCCAAGACCCCGCCGTTTCCGAACGCGCCTACCGCATCGCCGAGTACCTCGGGGCTGACGAACCGGCCCTGGATACCGCGTTGATCTGGGCGCGCAATGACGCGCAGAACCTTGATGCGCAGCGCGCCGCGGCGATCCAGCTGGCACGCTCCGGGCGTTATGACGAATCCATGACCTACATGGAAAAAGTCCTGCAAGGCCAAGGCGATACTCACTTCGACTTCCTCGCCCTGTCTGCCGCAGAAACCGACCAAAGCACCCGTGACGGCCTGATGCAAAGCTTCGAACGGCTGCTGGTCAAATACCCCAATAACGGTCAGCTGGTGTTCGGCAAGGCGCTGCTGCTCAATCAGGACGGCAAGGCTGAAGAAGCGCTGTCGCTGCTTGAGGCGCACCCGCCGCAAAACGGCGAAATCGCCCCGATCCTGCTTCGCGCTCGCCTGCTACAAGCCTTGGACCGTGGTTCGGAGGCCTTGCCGCTGCTGCGCGGGGCCATTCGCGACAACCCCGACGACAAACGCCTGCGCCTGACCTACGCCCGCACCCTGGTAGAACAGGATCACATCGGCGACGCCAAGGCCGAATTCGAAAGCATGCTCCAGCAGTACCCGGAGGATGACGAGCTGCGTTACTCGCTGGCGCTGGTGTGCCTGGAAAACAAAGACTGGGACGAAGCCGAGGGCTACCTGCAAGAGCTGGTCGAGCGCGACAGCAACGTCGATGCCGCACATTTGAACCTGGGGCGCATCCGCGAGGAGCGCAACGACCCTGAAGCGGCGCTGCGCGAGTACGCCCTGGTCGGCAGCGGCCCAGACTATCTGCCGGCGCAACTGCGCCAGGCCGACATCCTGATTGCCAATGGCCGCGGCAGCGAAGCCTCGCGCCTGCTCGCCGAAGCCCGCGAAGCACAACCTGACTACGCCATCCAGCTGTACCTGATCGAAGCCGAGAGCTACGGCAACAACGGCAAAGACGCGCAAGCCGACCAGGTACTGCAACAAGCGATCAAGCGCTACCCGGACGACCTCAACCTGCTCTACACCCGCGCCATGCTGGCGGAGAAGCGCGGCGATCTTGCCGAAATGGAAAAAGACTTGCGCGCGATCATCGCTCGCGAGCCGGAAAACGCCATGGCCATCAACGCCCTGGGCTACACCCTGGCCGACCGCACCACCCGCTATGCCGAGGCCAAGCAGCTGATCGAAAAAGCCCATCAGCTGACTCCGGATGACCCCGCCGTGCTCGACAGCCTGGGCTGGGTCAACTACCGCCTGGGCAACCTCGACGAGGCCGAACGCCTGCTGCGCCAGGCCCTGGAGCGCTTCCCCGATCATGAAGTGGCCGCCCACCTGGGCGAAGTGCTCTGGGCCAACGGCAAGCGTCGTGAAGCCCGCCAGGTCTGGGCCAAAGCCTTCCAAGCCCAGCCCGACAGCACCATCCTGCGCAAGACCGTCTTGCGCCTGACCGGATCAGAGACCCTTTAAGCCATGTTTCTGCGTCATTGCATCACCTTTACCCTGATCGCCCTGCTGGCCGGTTGCGCCGGCTTCGGTTCTCGCGAAGCCTTGCACGGCCAGGGCGACCCAAAGCTGTGGCGTGAGCACAAAGCTCAGCTGAGCACCCTCGACGGCTGGCAGATCAACGGCAAGGTCGGTATCCGTGCGCCGAAAGACTCCGGCAGCGGCACCCTGTTCTGGCTGCAACGCCAGGACTACTACGACATTCGCCTGGCCGGCCCGCTCGGCCGTGGCGCGGCGCGGCTGACCGGTCGCCCCGGCGGCGTGGTGCTGGAAGTGGCCAACCAGGGCCGCTATGAAGCACCCAGCCCTGAGGCTCTGCTCGAACAACAACTGGGCTGGCAGTTGCCGGTTTCCCACCTGGTCTGGTGGGTGCGCGGCCTGCCCGCCCCTGACAGCAAGAGCCAGCTCACCCTGGGCGATGACAGCCGCCTGGCCAGCCTCAGCCAAGACGGCTGGCAAGTGCAGTACCTGAGCTACACCGAGCAAAACGGCTACTGGCTGCCCGAGCGCCTCAAGTTGCACGGCAAAGATATCGACGTGACCCTGGTGGTCAAAGACTGGCAACCACGCCAGCTGGGGCACTGATCTGTGGATAAGCTCACCCTGCCTGCCCCGGCCAAGCTCAATCTCTGGCTGCACATCATCGGTCGCCGCGCCGATGGTTATCACGAGCTGGAAACCGTTTTCCAATTCCTCGACTACGCCGACCACCTGACCTTCGCCCTGCGCGACGACGGTCAGGTGCGTTTGCAAACCGCAATTAACGGGGTCGACCACGACAGCAACCTGATCGTGCGCGCCGCCCGCCAACTGCAAGCGCAATCGGGCTGTACGCTGGGCGTCGACATCTGGCTGGACAAGATCCTGCCCATGGGCGGCGGCATCGGCGGCGGCAGTTCCGATGCTGCCACCACCTTGCTGGGCCTGAACCATCTGTGGCAACTGGGCTGGGATGCCGATCGCCTGGCCCAGCTGGGCCTGAGCCTGGGCGCCGACGTGCCTGTGTTCGTACACGGTCACGCAGCGTTCGCCCAAGGCGTCGGTGAACAGCTGACCCCGGTCGATCCAGAACAGCCGTGGTATGTCGTGCTGGTGCCGCAAGTGTCTGTCAGCACAGCGGAAATTTTTTCACATCCGCAGTTGACACGTGATTCCCTCCCCCTTAAGATGCGCCCCGTTCCCGAGGGAAACAGTCGAAATGACTGCCAACCGGTGGTAGAGCAAAGTTATCCAGAAGTTCGCAATGCGTTGAATCTACTGGGTAAATACACTGAAGCTCGACTGACCGGCACTGGAAGTTGTGTGTTTGGGGCCTTCCCAAGCAAAGCCGAAGCTGATAAAGTTCTGGCCCTTCTTTCAGAGACCCAAACAGGGTTTGTGGCGAAAGGAAGCAATATTTCGATGTTGCATCAACAGCTACAAAGTCTGCTCTAGAAGTCGAGTGCCAAGCACTCGCAGCAACAGATACAGGGGCGTCGCCAAGCGGTAAGGCAGCAGGTTTTGATCCTGCCATGCGTTGGTTCGAATCCAGCCGCCCCTGCCATTTTCCTTATACTCATCCAGGTATACCCTCAGCCTTCAGGTACTGCGCGTGTCCAAGATGATGGTCTTTACGGGGAACGCTAACCCCGATCTGGCTCGGCGTGTCGTACGTCAGCTGCATATCCCTCTCGGTGACGTCTCTGTCGGTAAATTCTCCGACGGCGAGATCAGCACTGAGATCAATGAAAATGTCCGCGGTAAAGACGTCTTCATTATTCAGCCGACCTGCGCTCCGACCAACGATAATCTGATGGAACTGGTAGTGATGGCCGACGCCTTCCGCCGCTCCTCAGCTTCCCGAATCACTGCCGTGATTCCTTACTTCGGATACGCCCGCCAGGACCGCCGTCCGCGTTCGGCACGTGTAGCCATCAGCGCCAAAGTTGTCGCTGACATGCTCACTGTCGTGGGTATCGACCGTGTTCTCACCGTCGACCTGCACGCTGACCAGATCCAGGGTTTCTTCGATATTCCTGTCGACAACATCTACGGCTCGCCCGTATTGGTCGACGATATCGAAGACCAGCGTTTCGAGAACCTGATGATCGTCTCCCCAGACATCGGCGGCGTCGTGCGTGCACGTGCTGTTGCCAAGTCGCTGGGTGTCGATCTGGGTATCATCGACAAACGCCGTGAAAAGGCCAATCACTCCGAAGTGATGCATATCATCGGCGACGTCGAAGGACGCACTTGCATCCTGGTAGACGACATGGTCGACACCGCCGGCACCCTGTGCCACGCGGCCAAGGCCCTGAAAGAGCACGGCGCTGCCAAGGTTTACGCCTACTGCACGCACCCTGTTCTGTCTGGCCGAGCGATCGAGAACATCGAGAAGTCGGTACTGGACGAGCTGGTGGTGACCAACACCATCCCGCTGTCCGCCGCTGCTCAAGCCTGTGACCGTATCCGCCAGTTGGATATCGCACCGGTTGTCGCTGAAGCGGTCCGCCGTATCAGCAACGAAGAATCGATCAGCGCGATGTTCCGCTAAGCGGAACACACGTTGACGAAAAGCGCCCCGCCCCAACACTCGCTGTTGGGGCGGGGCTTTTTTGCCCACCCCGTTTGGCGCTGGTCGCAAACGCCTGCGGGAGATGGCTATTTTGGAGAAACAAAATGACTGATTTCATCCTGAACGCCCAAGCGCGTACTGACCTGGGGAAAGGTGCGAGCCGCCGCCTGCGTCACTCCGCCAGCATCCCTGCCGTTGTCTACGGTGGCGGTAAAGAAGCGCAATCCCTGACCATCGTGGCCAAGGAAATCGCCAAACTGTTCGAAAACGAAGCTGCCTACAGCCACGTGATCGAGCTGAACGTTGACGGCGCCAAGCAAAACGTCATCGTTAAAGCCATGCAGCGTCACCCAGCCAAGCAATTCATCATGCACGCTGACTTCATTCGCGTCGTTGCTGGCCAGAAGCTGACTGCTGTTGTTCCAGTGCACTTCATCAACGAAGAAGCACCGGTCAAGAAAGGCGGCGAGATCTCGCACGTTGAGTCGCAGATCGAAGTGTCCTGCGAAGCCAAGGACCTGCCAGAGTTCATCGAAGTCGACCTGGCTAACGCTGAAATCGGCACCATCATCCACCTGTCGGACCTGAAAGCTCCGAAAGGCGTAGAGTTCGTCGCTCTGGCCCACGGTGATGACAAAGCTGTTGCCAACGTTCACGCTCCGCGTGTTGCGCCGGAAGCTGCAGAAGGCGCTGCTGAGTAATCTACTCGGCACGCCGGTGTTGACCGGGTTACAGTGCTCAGCGCTGTAACCCACCAACTCCAAGGAAGAGCCCCTACGTGACCGCCATCCAGTTGATCGTTGGCCTGGGTAACCCCGGCCCCGAATACGAACAGACCCGGCATAACGCAGGGGCTCTTTTCGTTGAACGCATTGCTAGCGCCCAGCGTGTCTCCTTGACTGCTGACCGCAAATATTTCGGCCTGACGGCTAAATTCAGCCATCAGGGCAACGACGTTCGTCTGTTGATCCCCACCACCTACATGAACCGTAGCGGCCAGTCCGTAGCGGCTTTGGCCAATTTCTTCCGGATCAAGCCGGAAGCGATTCTGGTGGCTCACGACGAACTCGACCTGCCTCCCGGCGTCGCCAAGCTCAAGAAGGGCGGCGGCCACGGCGGGCATAACGGCCTGCGCGACATCATCGCGCAGCTCGGCAACCAGAACGACTTCCATCGCCTGCGGCTCGGCATCGGCCACCCAGGTGACGCCAAGCTGGTCTCCAACTTCGTCCTCGGCCGCGCACCGCGCGCTGAACAGGACAAGCTCGACGCCAGCATCGACTTTGCCCTCGGCGTGCTGCCGGACGTGCTCGCCGGCGATTTCGCCAAGGCCATGCGCGAGCTGCACGGCCAGAAGGCCTGATATCACCTAGAGGGGAATTTCCATGGGTTTCAATTGCGGCATCGTCGGCCTGCCCAACGTCGGCAAGTCCACCCTGTTCAACGCGCTGACCAAATCCGGCATCGCGGCTGAGAACTTCCCCTTCTGCACCATCGAGCCGAACAGCGGCATCGTGCCGATGCCCGACGCGCGCCTGGCGGCCCTGGCCGAGATCGTCAAGCCTAACCGCATCCTGCCGACCACCATGGAGTTCGTCGACATCGCAGGCCTGGTGGCCGGTGCCTCCAAAGGTGAAGGCCTGGGCAACAAGTTCCTCGCCAACATCCGCGAGACCGACGCCATCGCCCACGTGGTGCGCTGCTTCGAAGACGAGAACGTGATTCACGTCTCCAACAGCGTCGACCCCAAGCGCGACATCGAGATCATCGACCTGGAGCTGATCTTCGCTGACCTCGACAGCTGCGAGAAGCAACTGCAGAAGGTTGCCCGTAACGCCAAGGGCGGCGACAAGGATGCCCTGGCGCAGAAAGCCATCCTGGAAAAACTGATCCCGCACTTCACCGAAGGCAAGCCAGCGCGCAGCCTGATGAAGAACATGGCTGACGACGAGAAAGCCGTGATCCGTGGCTTCCACCTGCTGACCAGCAAGCCGGTGATGTACATCGCCAACGTCGCTGAAGACGGCTTCGACAACAACCCGCACCTGGACGTAGTCCGCGCCATCGCCGAAGAAGAAGGCGCAGTGGTGGTGCCGGTGTGCAACAAGATCGAAGCCGAGATCGCTGAACTCGACGACGGCGAAGAGAAAGACATGTTCCTCGAGGCCCTGGGCCTGGAAGAGCCTGGCCTGAACCGGGTGATCCGCGCAGGTTACGAGCTGCTCAACCTGCAAACCTACTTCACTGCCGGCGTGCAGGAAGTACGTGCCTGGACCGTACGTGTCGGCGCCACCGCCCCGCAAGCGGCCGGCGTGATCCACACCGACTTCGAGAAAGGCTTCATCCGCGCCGAAGTGGTGGCCTATGACGACTTCATCCAGTACAAGGGTGAAGGCGGTGCAAAAGAAGCCGGCAAATGGCGCCTGGAAGGCAAGGACTACATCGTCAAAGATGGCGACGTGATGCACTTTCGCTTCAACGTCTGATTCGGCTGTAATACGCGACGCCCTCACGCAAAGCACTACACTGAAGGCGTAACTGAAGCGGGATAACCGAAGCGCTGCCTCGAAACCCGATGGTCTTGACCCCCTGCCGGTCGACCGTCGGGCCTGCAGGTCCGGCCCACACCGGCTTGCACATCGGAGCACACATGAGCGCACGTATCTGGCTTCTGGCCCTGGCGACCTTCGTCACCGGCATGGCAGAAAACATCACTATCGGCATCTTGCCGGCCCTGGTCGACGGGCTCGACGTGCCACTGGGCGTCGCCGGGCAACTGACTACAGTCTTCTCCCTGGCATTCGCCGCCGCAGCCCCCTTCTCACCCCTGCTGACCCGCCGCTTCCCGTTGCGTGGCCTGCTGTGCGCGGCGCTGGGCCTGTTCGCACTATTCAACCTGATCGCAGCCCTGGCCCCTGGCTATGGCCTGCTGGTCGCCGCTCGCATCGGCATGGCGGCGACTAGCGCGCTGACCTGCCTGACTTGCACCCTGATGGCCACCCGCATGGTGCCCGACGCCCTGCGAGGTCGGGCCATCGGCGTGATTTTCATGGGGATCAGTGGCTCGCTGGTGCTGGGTGTGCCAGTCGGCATGCTGTTGTGCGACGCCCTCGGCTGGCGCGGCGTTTTCATTGGCCTGGCGCTGCTCGCCTGCGCCGTGCTACTGCTGACAGGGCGAGCGCTGCCCGTGCTTGAGGGCAGTGAGCGGGTTGCGCCGCGGATGTATCTGCAACACCTGGGTAACGGGCGCCTGCTCGCCGCTCAGCTGGTCTCGCTGCTGATGATCGCCGGACACTTCACCGTCTTCGCCTACCTTGCCCCATACGCCCTGCAGGTTGGGCAGATCCCCACCCAATGGCTGGCTGCAGTGTTTGCCGCCTTTGGCATTGCAGGCGTCTCTGGGGGCTATGTCGGCGGCTGGATGGCCGACCGGTTGGGCGCCAACCGGGCCATTTTGATTACCCCACTGCTGTACCTGGCCAGCCTGCTGATGATGCCCTTGGGCGCGGCAACGCCGTGGCTGTTCCTACCGATGATGATGCTCTGGGGTTGTGTGAGCTGGATGGTCTCGCCGGTGGTGCAAAGCTACCTCGCCAGCCGCGGGGCGCAGACCTTCCCGGCAGGCATGAGCCTTAACTTGTCTGCCATGCACCTGGGAGTGGGTGTGGGCACAGCGGTCGGCGGCCTGGTGATCACGGGCGCAAGCCTCACCGCCACACCCTGGGCGGGTGCCCTGCTGACCGCAGTGGCTGCGGTATTGGCGGCCTGGTCGGCGAGCACCTCGAAGCGAAGGAAACCCGCGTTCAGCGAGCGCGAGATGGCACAAAGTTAACTGACTCAACCGCCGAGGTATTCGCAGCAAACGGCCCAAGCTGCTCCTGCTCGAACGCCTGGGCAAGAAAGTCGATCAGCTTGCGCACCGCCGGCATCAGCCCACGCCGCGAAGGGAACAGCGCCACCACCTCGCCTTCGCGTGGCGCCCAGCCCTCCAGCACATGCACCAACCGGCCGTTGGCCAGGTATTGGCTGACTGCCTCCTCAGGCAGCAGCGCTACGCCAACACCGGCCAGGACACCTTCGCGCAACACGGCCAGATCGTCCGAGACCAGCCGGGGACGAAACTCGATAGAGGCTTCGGCGCCCTGCGGCCCGACCAGATCCCAGGTGTAGTCGTGCACATTGATGCCCCAGCACAGGCTTGGCAGCGCGGGCAGTTGCGCCGGGGTTTGCGGCTGGCCATGTTCAGCGAGCAGGCTCGGGGCAGCCACCAGGCAATGCCGACTCGGCGCCAGCCGGCGCATGATCAACTCGCTACTTTCCAGCGGCTGGTGGCGCACGCTCAGGACCAAATCGAAGCCCTCGCCGATCACGTCGACCCGCCGGTTATAGCTTTTCACCAGCAGTTCCACCACCGGGCACTGGGCCATGAAACGCGCAAGGATCGGCGCCAGGCGCGAATCCAATAGTGACGTGCTGCTGGCCAGGCGGACGATGCCGCGTGGCTCGAGCCGATTACGCTCGATCGCATCCTCGGCAGCTATTGCTTGTTCGAGCATGCCCAGGCAATGGTGGTAATACTCCAGGCCCACTTCAGTAACCGCGAACTGCCGTGTCGAGCGCTGGATCAGGCGCACGCCCAGGCGCTCCTCCAACTTGGCCACGCGACGACTCAAGCGTGACTTGGGCAAGTCCAGGATGCGTCCGGCAGGGGCAAACCCGCCGTGCTCCACCACCTTGGCGTAAAGATACAGGTCGTTCAGGTCAAACATCGGCATCACTCGTCCACGACTCACGCGTACATCATCCGCCTTTACGCAAGGATTGTGGTGCCCTTCGAGGTGCCGACCCGGGCCTCCTTGCAGAGGCCCGGGTCTTGCGTCACTTGGACTCGGTGAGTGTGCTGTAGCTGGTCATCAGGTTGCGGTAATCGGGAATGTGGTTGGAGAACAGCGTCCCCAGCCCCTCGATATCGTTGCGCCAGTCGCGATGCAACTCACAGGCCACGCCGAACCAGGTCATCAACTGTGCCCCAGCGGCTTCCATGCGCCGCCAGGCCGAATCGCGGGTCAGCTCGTTGAAGGTACCCGAGGCGTCAGTCACGACGAACACCTCGAAGCCCTCCTCCAGTGCCGACAGTGCCGGGAAGGCCACGCAGACCTCGGTCACCACCCCTGCGATAAGCAGCTGCTTCTTGCCGGTGGCCTTGACCGCCTTGACGAAGTCCTCGTTGTCCCAGGCATTGATATTGCCGGGCCGCGCCACGTAGGGCGCATCCGGGAATTGCGCCTTGAGCTCCGGCACCAGCGGGCCATTGGGGCCACTTTCGAAACTGGTGGTGAGAATGGTCGGCAACTTGAAGTACTGGGCCAGGTCAGCCAGCGCCAGCACGTTGTTCTTGAAGCGATCCGGATCGATGTCGCGCACCAGCGACAGCAAGCCGGTCTGGTGATCGACCAGCAGTACCGCTGCGTTGTTCTTGTCCAGACGCTTGTATTGAAATGCCATGGTGGATCTCCTTGCGTGGATGGGAAAACGCGCCCCGCGTGGGGTCAGCTACGTTGCGAATCCAACTGCTCGTTCTGGCTGACGACGGCCTGGGCCTTCATGTAGCTCTCGATCAGCAGCTGGTAGTGCGGGAATACTGCGCTGTAGGCCTCAGCCCACTGGGCGGCGTCCGGACGGTTCCAGGTGCGTTGCACCTCCGAGCAAACCGCTGCGGTGTCCATCGGTACCACGCCAGCCTGGACCACCCGCGCCAGGGTCACTTCCTGGGCCATCTTCGAGTAGGTACCTGACGCGTCGATGACAGCGAACACCTGATAACCGGCATTTACCGCGCTGATGCTGGGGAAGGCCATGCAGACACTGGTGATGGTGCCGGCGATGATCAGTTGCTTGCGCCCGGTCGCCTTCACGGCGGCCACGAACTCGGGATTGTCCCAGGCGTTGATCTCACCCTTGCGCGCGACGTACTGGGCGTGCGGAGCGGCTTCGTGAATCTCTGGAATCAGCGGGCCGTTGGGCCCCTGGGGCACGGAGGCGGTGGTGATGACCGGAATCTTGGCCAGGCTGGCGACTTTGGCCAGGGTGATGGCGTTGGCCCGCAGCTCGGTCATGGGCATGTCCTTGACCGTCTGGAACAGGCCACTCTGGTGGTCGATCAGCAGCATCGTGGCATTGTCAGGATCGATCCGGGGGATCTGGCCTTCGAAGTTGGCAGCTTGCGAGAAATTGCTCATCGTTCTCTCCTCTTGTTTGGAGAACCGGCCATCCTGGCCAATGCGGTCGGGCCGCGACCCACAGGTCCACAGTGGGGATTATGAGAGTAGGCAACGCAGGCTGAGTGAGACGACCGTCAGTCGGCGACCTGAAGTTATTGCGCTCGCCAAACAGGCTGAGCGCACGACAGGCGTAACGGTAAAGGCCGGGCGAACCGGTCGGTAGCCCCATTGGCGCACCCTCAGAGTTCCATTGCGTGAACGATGGGTGGCGCTTCGGCGGTTGTTCCCTGACGCTGAGTCGGGGATCGAAGTTCGTGGCCCGCGCCTAGACCGCAGCGGGTCAGCGCAAGCGATCAATGAGTGGTGAGGGGGTAATCAGAGCAGCTATCAGCCTGCGTGCGTAGCGGCAACCCAGCCAGATCGCTACCCAGCAAGTACTCGTTCTCCAGATCGAACGGCAGTACCCACAGATGCAGATCGGCACCGTAGTCAAATACCGGCAACGCTTTCTGCAAGCCCGGCCAATACGGATAGATCAGCACCAGCCTCGGCGCCTGTCCATCTCTGTACTTATGCCCATAGGCGAATAGCTGATAGAAATCGCTTTGTTGCAGCTGATAATTGTCGCCATGAGCGTCGCTGCGCAGGCGCTTCCATTTGGTATCTAGCACCCAACGCCTTGAACAGCTATCAATAAGGAAGTCAGGCCTCAGCCCGAACATTTGGCCTTGGCCATGCGCGCACAGGTACTTGCCGTCGGCCTGACAACTCAACGTCGCCTGTGTCGATAATTGCCGCTGTAACCAGTCACCTACGAAGTTCTCGAACAGCTTCTCCATCGGGAACAACATGCTCAAGCCCTGCCACTGCCCCGCCACAGCGATGGGCATCTGCTGATTGAGGATCAGCTCGCACCACGGCTTGACGTCACGATAATGCGCCATCAATCGATCCTTGCCCCAGGCCAGCAAGTCACTCTTCACGTGCTTGCTGGCAGGGACCTCCTCGAACAATCCGCGCAGCTCGTTGGCCAGCCGCCAGTTGCGCGCATCTTGTGTGGTGCTTGCGACCTGCAGCAGCGCCAGTTTAAGCAGGCGATTTTCGGCGCGATCAGGCAGATAAACGTCATGGCGCAGTTGGAAGTAATGCTGTCGCCCAGGTGGCTGACGCATCTGTTTGACCATGTCTAGCTGACCACGCAAGAAGCGCTGTTCTTCTTCGATCCGCTGGTAGTCAAAGCGAATGCCGCGCTTGAGCAAATAGTCCAACTGATCGAGAAACTGCCCCATCACCCACTCGCTCAGTGGCGCATCGAATAATTCGAGGCTGGTGAGTGAAGTTTGCCTGGGGGTCAGATGCAGCGCGGTTTGGATCAACTTACGCAGCAGTTGTCGACTTCCAAGCAGGCAATCACCCTGCTCGATGTGTTTTGGCAAGATCTCGATGCGCACACCGCAGGGGGTCTCCAGGATGCCCACGTAGGAATCCCAGCGTAACCAACGTCGTCCTTCTACCTGTAACAAGCGCGCGCCGCGCTTGCTGAAACCGGCACTCAACTCGCACAGCCAGTCAAAAGCACTCGGAGTTACCTGGGCAAGATCCAATGAAGGCTCGACGCGCTCTGTGGTGAGCAGGGCGTACTCACGAATAGTGATCACGGCAACGCTCACCCGCTCAGCCCAAAATGTTCAGATAGCTGTCGCGCTGACTAAACGCCTCGCTGTTGAGCAGCCAGCGCCGGTCATCCACCTTCGCCGCCACGTCGCGGCCAAACAGCTCAGCAAGATCAGCCTGGCTTGCCGGGCGCGTGATGAAGGGCTGAGAACCGCTGGCGTTGGCGTGCTGGTCATTCAACACCCAGCTGATCCGTTCCCAATCCTCAAAGAAGTACTCCTGAAGCAACGGCACAATATGCTTACGGAAGATGTGTGCCAAACACTCAAGCGTGGGGCTCTGCTCGAGGGGAAGGAAGTAAGCATGGCCCAGACAGTGGTCACGATCGAGCAAGACTTCGATGCGCTTGTTCATCACCTCCAACAGTGTGGAGATTGCAATCCCCTCCACCTGCACCTGCGCCAGGATATCTGGCCGGGGCAACATCTCCTTGAAAGCGAAACGACGGCGCAATGCGATATCAAGCCCGGACAACGAGCGATCAGCACTGTTCATGGTACCGATCACGTGCACATTGCTAGGCACGCTGAAGAAATCTTTCGAATAAGGCAGCCTGACCGACAAGGCCTCCGCCTGGCCTGCGCGCTTGGATTCTTCCAGCAGGGTAATCAGCTCGCCAAAGATCCGAGAAATATTGCCGCGATTGATCTCATCGATAATCAGAACATAGTTGCGCCGCTGACGAGGTTGTTCCTGGGACGGGTCAAACTCCGCGAGCCCACATTCATTCTGCAAGTAGCGCAGGATGCCCTGAACATAGGACGCGTTATGCATGTAGCTCTTGTCACCGGTTCGGTACAGACGTCGGAGATCGCTCAGGGATGCACGATAGGGCATCTTCTGATCGGCAGAGACAGCAGGAAACACTCGGAAGGTTTCACCGCCCACATAGTCGAAGTCAAATGAGTGATTTCTCACCGTCTGTGCGGTCAGCGGTTGTCCGCCACTGCTCAACTTTTCCTTCAGTCGGGTGAAGGCCTGTTCAAACGGATCATTGTCGATATCGATGTCCGCCGCGGCGTTGCTGCAGAGCGCCTTGAAAATCCCCGGTTCAATCCGATAAACCAGCTGCCCATCCTCATTGTCGGCGCGTATGCCCTCCACAAAGTCTTCGTAGCTGAAGCTCTGGTGGAACGTGCAGAACACGACTTGCTGGCTTTTCACATATCCGTTGAATGCCTCGGTCAACGCCTGGCGAGTAACACCAGGGCGCGTGAGTAATTCAGGTTCAAGGATGGCCAGCGCTTCATTGACAGTGTGGTAGGTTTTTCCGGTACCCGGCGGGCCGAACAGAATCTGGTTGAGCGGTGCATTCGCGCATTGCCTTGCATCCAGCGATTGCGGCTCGGCTTCAAGTGCTACCGGCTTGCCGCCCTTGAAGGCTGCGAGCAACTGCCACATGGCAATATTGTTTTCCAATACGTCGTTTGGGTTGACCTGCGCCGCTTGCAGGCATTGTTTGATCTGTCGGTTGAGCTCACACCATCCACCCAGGCCTGCACCCGCGCCGAGCTGGAACTTCGACTTGAGCCCTGCCAATAACAATTGACAGTCTTTATCGGTGAGGATGCTGGTATAAAGTTGCGGCGCGAATGCGGCAAACACCCGACTGATCATTGCCGGTCGATTGGCATGGAAATGCCCGGCACGCACGCTATCGCGCCATTGTTGAAGAGTGCTGTCGTAAGTTTCCGGGGTGGGCGCTGCCATGATCTTCAGGGTCATGGCTTCGATCAAAGGGAACTGATCATTGAACTCCTCAGATGACATCACCCCTTGCTTCAAACTGGATATGCCGTTGTTGCGGTCAATCCACAATTGCTCCAGAGCCGAACGGTCGAGCATCACTCGGCGCTGGCTGAGCCCTTCTGCGTATTGGGTGGCTGCCTCATAGCTGCGCAACCATTTAGGCTGTGATGAGGCATCGTCTGCCGAACTCCATTCAATGAACTGCCGCAAGCTATGCTTGCCAGCCCCAGTGCGCCAGAGCTCGTCCAACACCTCTGCTCTGGACTGCGGGAGGCCTGTGCCGGTAATGGTCGGACTCCAGCTTCGCATTGCCAAAGCCTCAGTCAACAACTCAAGAGGCAGCAAACCACGCGCGCAATCCGGACGCCGCTCTTCTATGGCAATGTGCAAGCGGTTGGCGCCTGCCTGAGCGACGGTGCCGCGAGCGACAATGCCCGGCGTGGCACCAGGCGATACCAAATACACCCGATCCCCAACCTGGGGTTGGAGTAAGTAGCAATCGAGCTGAATCTCTTCTCGGGTGCCAACAGAAACGCTCTGCGATTGCCAGGCGGGATCCGGGGTCCATGTCAGCAAGAAGGCCGAGATACGTGCGGGGTTATCCTCGTCAACCTCCGAGGCGAAGGTCGGCTCGGGCATTGCGTCCGATAGGCTTCTATTCAACTCATTCATGCGCAGCACTCCATGCACCCGCCTACTGACAGGCCAGCTCGCTTCAAGAAGGGAAACGCCCTAGCGGGGCGCAAGGCATATTGCCACTAGCACCCACCTGTCTCAACCTCTCACGCAGCATGCAAACCCTTGGTTCACAGATTTCTGAACTAATTATTTGCCCACAGCGATTTTTCCCTCGCCCCTCCCTCACCAGAATCGCATCACCACAATCACAATAACCGTGAGGCCACTCCCGTGGACCAGACACTCCAGGTACGGCAAGCCGCCGCCGACCTCGTCGCCGCCTTTGCCAGCAACGACAGCGCCCGCTACTTCGCCTGCTTCAGCGAAGACGCCACCTTTCTTTTCCACACATTGGCGCAACCCCTGCTGTCACGCCGCGCTTATGAACAGCTTTGGGCCCAGTGGCAAGCCGAAGGTTTTGCCGTGCTCGCGTGCCAGTCGAGCAACGTCCACATCAGCCTGCAAGGTGAGCTAGCGATCTTCATCCACGATGTCGCCACGCGCATTCGCATCGCGGGTGAAGAGCACGCGCTGAGCGAGCGCGAGACCATCGTTTTCCGCCGCCAGGATGAGCGCTGGCTGGCCTGCCATGAGCACCTTTCAGTGGTTAGCCAAGCCTGAAACCGTTTTAGCCTTTGCGGCCCTGCCGCCACTGCCAACGCACCCACAAGAGGGTCTGCGCACTGCGCCGACCTACAACAACCGCGCTGGAGCATCATCATGAGCCACTCGACCGGTATCGAGACCAATGGCGTCGAACAGATCCCCGACGATCAACGCGACGCCACCCCGCTTGACCTGTTCCGCCTGATCTTCGGCGGCGCCAATACCTTCGCCACTGCGGTGCTGGGGAGCTTCCCGGTGCTGTTCGGCCTGTCGTTCCAGGCCGGCGTCTGGGCGATTCTGCTGGGGGTCGGCATCGGCGCCTTGATCCTCGCCCCGATGGGCCTGTTCGGCGCACTCAACGGCACCAACAATGCGGTGTCGTCCGGCGCGCATTTCGGCGTGCACGGGCGTATCGTCGGCTCGTTCCTGTCACTGCTCACTGCCGTGGCGTTCTTCTCGCTGTCGGTGTGGAGCTCGGGCGATGCGCTGGTCGGCGGCGCCAAGCGCCTGGCCGGACTGCCGGAAACCGACCTGACCCTGGGGCTGGCCTATGGCTTGTTCGCGGTGCTGGTGCTGGTGGTGTGCATCTTTGGTTTCCGCTTCATGCTGTGGGTCAACAAGATCGCCGTGTGGGCCTCCAGCCTGTTGTTCTTGCTGGGCCTCTTCGCCTTCGCCGGGCCTTTTGACGCGGGCTTTGCCGGTAGCGTCAATCTCGGCCAGGCAGGCTTCTGGGCGGCCTTCGTCGGGGCCGCGATCCTGGCCATGAGCAACCCGGTGTCGTTTGGCGCGTTTCTCGGCGACTGGTCGCGCTACATCCCGCGTAAGACGCCCAAGGCGCGCATCATGCTGGCGGTGATCGCCGCCCAGGCGGCCACCTTGATCCCGTTCCTGTTTGGCCTGTGCACCGCCACCCTGGTGGCCAGCCAGGCGCCGGACTACATCGCCGCCAACAACTACGTCGGCGGGCTGCTGGCCATTTCGCCGAGCTGGTTCTTCCTGCCGGTGTGCCTGATCGCGGTAATCGGCGGCATGTCCACCGGCACCACCGCCTTGTATGGCACCGGCCTGGACATGTCCAGCGTATTTCCCCGACTGCTCAGCCGCGCAGGTGCCACTTTGCTGATCGGCGTTGCAGCCATTGGCTTCATCTTCCTGGGGCGCTTCACCTTCAACCTGGTGCAGAGCGTGTCGACCTTCGCCGTGCTGATCATCACCTGCACCAGCCCATGGATGGTGATCATGATCCTCGGCCTGATCACCCGTCGCGGCTTCTACCACGCCGATGATCTGCAGGTGTTCACCCGCGGCCAGCGGGGCGGTCACTACTGGTTCCTGCATGGCTGGAACTGGCGTGGCATGGGCGCCTGGCTGCCGAGCGCGGCGGTCGGCCTGTGCTTCGTCAACCTGCCGGGGCAGTTCGTCGGCCCGCTTGGCGAACTGGCCGCAGGCATCGACCTGAGCCTGCCGGTAACCCTGGGAATCGCCGCTGTGCTGTATCTGCTCCTGCTCAACCTGTTCCCTGAACCTGCTGGCGTGTATGGCCCTCTAGGCCCGCGCTGGGTGCGCTGCAAACGCACCCCACACATGCCGGTAACCCCTGCTGCCGAAATGGCCTGACTGGAATTCGCCCATGACCACTCCTCACTACATCGACGGCCGCTGGGTCGAAGGCCAAGGCAACGACTGCATCACGGTGCATGAGCCAGCGCTGGGCTTGCCCTTCGCCGAGCTGATGTCGGCCAGCACTGCGCAAGTCGACCAGGCAGTGGCAGCCGCCCGCCGCGCCCTGCCGGCTTGGAAGCAGACCTCTGCCGCTGCACGGGCGGCGCTGCTACGCGGTTTCGCCGAGCAACTTGGCGCGCGCCGCGACCCGCTGATCGCCTTGCAGATGCGCAACAACGGCAAGCCGCGCCATGAGGCCGAGATCGATCTGGACGATGCCGTGGCGACTTTCGCCTACTACGCTGATCTTGCCGAGCAACTCCCAGAGAAGAATCGCGCTGTGCCGCTGGCGGTGCCTGGCTTCAGTGCGCGCACGCGCTTGGAGCCGGTCGGCGTGGTGGGCCTGATCGTGCCGTGGAACTTCCCGCTGGTGACCAGCGCCTGGAAGCTCGCCCCTGCCCTGGCAGCTGGCTGCACGGTGGTCCTCAAGCCCTCGGAAGTCACCCCGCTGATCGAGCAGGCCTACGGCCAGATTGCCGACGTACTTGGCTTGCCGGCAGGCGTGCTGAACATCGTCAACGGCAAGGCCGAAACCGGCGCGGCACTGAGCAGCCACAGCGGCTTGGACAAGCTGTCGTTCACCGGCAGCAATGGCGTTGGCAGCCAGGTGATGCGCGCCAGCGCGGCGCAGTGTCGGCCGGTGACGCTGGAGCTGGGCGGCAAGTCGGCGATCGTCGTGTTCGACGATTGCGATGTCGACCAGGCGGTGCAATGGATCATTGCCGGTATCACCTGGAACGCCGGACAGATGTGCTCGGCGACCTCACGCCTGCTGGTCCAGGACGGCATTGCCGATGCACTGCTGGCGCGCTTGCAAGCAGCGCTGGAGACGATGCACGTAGGTAATCCCCTAACTGAAGAGGTACAGATGGGGCCGCTGACCAGCCAGGCGCAATGGCTGAAGGTTGCCGGCTACTTTGCCACTGCACGGGAAGAGGGGTTGCGGTGCCTGGCGGGCGGCAAGGTGCTCGATCGCGATGGCTGGTTCGTCAGCCCCACGCTGTATGTCGATGTGCCTGAACACAGCCGGCTGTGGCTGGAAGAAATCTTTGGCCCGGTGCTGTGCGCTCGGCGTTTCAGCACTGAACAGCAAGCCATTGCCCAGGCTAACGACAGCCGTTTTGGCTTGGTCGCCACCGTCTGCTCAGCCGACTTGCAACGCGCCGAGCGCGTGGCCGATGCGCTGGAAGTGGGCCATGTGTGGATCAACTCGGTGCAGGCGGTATTCGTTGAAACCTCATGGGGCGGCACCAAGGGCAGCGGGATCGGGCGTGAGCTTGGGCCTTGGGGGTTGGCGGCGTATCAGTCGGTCAAGCATGTGACGCGGTGTCTGGGCTAAGCGCAGGCCGCTAAATGTGCTGCGTTCATGAGACTGAGCGCCGCTCGTGCGGCGCTCGATCTCAAGGGCACAGCTGAAACACTGACTTACTGCGCAGCAGGTTCAAGCAGGCTCGTCGGCCGGCCGCTGGCCTTCTTGCACCAGCACCATGCTCTGAGGCGACGACAAGGGAATGTCTTCGTCTCGCAGACGCCCCAGCACAGTGAACAGCAGATCACTGCGCGCTCCCGACACCTGCCGTGGGCTGGCCACGTAGCCGCTGACACTCAGCACCATGCCACTGGCGGTGAGGTCCTTGAAGGTCACCGAAGGCGTCGGTGCATCGAGGATCGCTTCGTGCTCGTGGTAGGCATTGAGCAACAGCTCGCGCACTTGGCTGGCGTCGGTCTCCAACGGCAAGGTCAGGGTAATGCTCACTACCCCCAGCGCATTGCCCATGGTCACGTTACGCACGTTCTGCGAAATGAACTGCGAGTTCGGCACGATTACCGTGGAGCGGTCGGACATCTGGATCTCGGTGGCGCGCACGTTGATGCGGCGGATGTCGCCTTCGACCCCGGCAAGGCTGACCCAATCGCCCACTTTGACCGGGCGCTCGGTCAACAGAATCAAGCCAGAAATGAAGTTCTGCACGATCTGCTGCAAACCGAAACCAATACCGACCGATAGCGCACTGACCACCCAGGTCAAGCTGGTCAGATTGATGCGCAGGGTCGACATCACCAGCATCGCCAGGAACAGGAAGCCCAGGTAACCGACCAGGGTCACCAGCGACGCGCGCATGCCGGCATCCATGTCGGTTTCCGGCAGCAGGCGCTCGCTCAGCCAACGCTTGACCACGCGAATGGCGAACAGACCACCGAAGAACATCGCCAAGGCCAGGAAGATATCCTGCGGGACGATGTTAAGGTTACCGAGCACCTTACCGCCGCTGCCATCCCAATCGGCCAGGCTCATCAGCAGCTCACCCGGGCTGGTGCCCGACGGCATCAGCGCGAGCAGCGCGGCGGCGAACAGCAGCAAGGTGCGGCCAATCCCGGCCAGGATGGTGCTGGCCTGGGCTTGGTGACGCTGGGCCAGGCCGAGTGCCGAGGCCAGCGCCAAGCCGCCCGGCTGGCGCGGTGAAAGCAGGGTTTCGCAGAGGTCGCCGAACACCGTGACCAGCAGGTAGGCACAGGTTGCGACCACGCTGATCCACAACAGCTTGGCAGTGAGGAAGTAAGCCAGGGTCAGGTAACCGGTCAGCAGCGCCAACACGGTCAGCGCCAACCATACGACGATGACGAACGGGATCAGCCCGGCCAGGCCTGGCGGTCGCTCAAGCTTGTGCAGGCGACGAGTACGGCGGTAGCGGACCAAGGCGGCGAAGAAGATCGACGCCACCACCAAGGCGGTCAAGCCGTTGGTGGCCAGGGTCAGCGCCAGGCTGGTGCCGATCACGCTGTTGATCCGCTCCTGGCTGAGCAGCACCATCAGCGCCAGCGCCAGCAGTTTCGGGAACCAACCCAGGGCACTGGCGACCTCGTCCGGGATCGGCGGCAAACGCCAAGAGGGGCGCTGCAACATCAACATGGCACGGCCCAGACCGGTGATGAAGGCGCTGAACACCACCAGGGTCAACACATGGTTGATCAGGCTGGCGATGTCGGCGCCCAGCTCGGCGCTGGTCTCAAGGCCCCAACGCACCAGCGACACCGAGCCGGAAATGGTGCCCAGGGTCGCCAGGCTGACGCTCAGGGCCAGGGCGCTGCGGCGCAGGCGACCTTCAGGCAGCCAGCGGATCATCGCATCGGCCAACAGCTGCTCGAGTACCCGTCTTACCAGGGTCCACACCAGCAGCGCCGCGATCAGGCTGGTGATGAACAGCCAGCGGTTTTCAGGGCTGAAGGCACTGGCCAGGGCATCGGCTGCTTCGCCACGCAGGGCCCGCAGGCGGGCAACGTCATCGTCGGTCGGCCGGATAAAGCTCGACCAGAACGCTGGGCTCAGCGGGCTCGCCGCGCGGCTGGTGATCTGCGAGTTGAACTGGCTGCGGCGCAGGTTGACGATCTGGGTCGACAGGTCGCGCGCCGATTGGGTCAGCTGGGTGGCGGTCTGCTGCTGGGCGAGCAAGGCCTTCTTGTCGCTGGTCAGTTGCTGACGCTGGCGGGTGATGCTGTCGGCTTCGTCCGGCAGCACTGGTCCGAGCACCTTGAGCTGGTCTTCCACGCGCTCCAGATCGGTCGTGCGCAATGCCACCTGGGCATCGGCCTGGCGCTGCACCTGCATGGCCGCCTGGCGCAACTGCGAGAGCTGGTCGTCATTGGCATTGGTGGTCACGCCCTGGCGGATCTGGTCGAGCCGGTCGCTCAGTTGCTCCAGGCTGGCGTTTTCTTCCAGCGCAGGCATTTCCCCGGCCAGCAATTGCCCCACAGGGGTAGCACCCGCCGACCAAGCCGGTGTGGCCACCCACAAGAGCAAGGCCAGAATCCCTACGCAGAAACGGTCAAGGCTTATACGCCTCATTGAAATCCCCTAATGTTCACAAGCACAACTGGCGGGGAATTCTACGCTGCTGCGCGTGATCAGGAGAGTGCCGTCTCTCGGTCCAGCAATTGCCGCTTGCGCTCGACCCCCCAGCGATAACCGCTGATATCGCCATCCCGACGCACTACCCGGTGGCAAGGGATGGCCACGGCGATGCGGTTGGCAGCGCAGGCCTGCGCCACCGCGCGGACCGCCTTGGGCGCGCCAATACGCTCGGCGATCTCGCTATAGCTGACGCGCTGGCCTGCCGGGACCTCACGCAATGCCTGCCAGACCCGCTCTTGAAAGGCTGTGCCTTGAACGTCCAGTGGCAGGTCCAGGCCGAGGGCGGGTTGCTCGACGAACCCCACTATCACGGCGATCAAACGCTCGAAATCGGGATCAGCGCCGATCAGCTGCGCCTTGGGGAATTGATCCTGCAAATCATTGAGCAACGCTTCAGGGTCGTCACCCAGGAGAATGGCGCAGATACCGCGCTGACTCTGCGCCACCAGAATGGCGCCCAGCGAGCATTGGCCAAGGGCGAAATGGATGATGGCGCCTTGGCCGCCTGCACGGTACTGCTTGGGCAGCATACCCAGACGCTGGCCGGCGCTTTCGTAGAAGCGGCTGTTGGAGTTGTAGCCGGCGTCGTAAATGGCCTCGGTCACCGAGCTGGTTTTGTCGCCCAGGCGATCGCGCAGGCGCTGGGCGCGGAAGGCCGAGGCGTAGGCTTTTGGCGTCAAGCCGGTTTCGGCCTTGAACAGGCGGTGCAGGTGGAACGGGCTGAGGCACAGTTCGATGCCCAGCTGATCGAGGTTGGGGGCGCTGTCGCTGGCTTCGATCAGGCGACAGGCGCGGGCGATCAGATCGCTGCGCCGGGATGCTCCAGCGCAGCGTTGGCAGGCGCGAAAGCCTGCCGCTTCGGCGGCGCTAGGGTCAGCAAAGAAGGTGACGTTTTCGCGTTTAGCCAGCCGTGACTTGCAGCCAGGTTGGCAGTAGATGCCCGTGGTGCGCACGGCGTAGACGAAGTGCCCGGCTGCGCTGTTGTCGCGGTTTTGCACGGCGAGCCAGCGCTCGGCGTCGGTGGCGTAGGCGGGCTTCATGGGGAGCGGCTCCTGGCGGTGGATGGGAGTGAGATTGCCAGCTGCCGGTGCCGGGTTCACTCCGATTCTTGCGCGTAAACTTCACGATGATGGGGCCGCTGCGCGGCCCTTTCGCGGGTAAACCCACTCCTACACTGACCGCGCCGTTCGGAAGATCGGCGCAGCACCCTATCACCCGACAGCCCGCCACAGATACCAGGCGGCCTCCGTCCGGTGCGGGCTCCACACACTGGCCAGCGATCTCATCTGGGCGGGTGTCGGCGCCTTGTCCAGGCCCTTGATCCGCCGATAGCCTTCGCGCACGCCGAAATCATCCACAGGCAGTATGTCCGAGCGCTCCAGGCAGTAGATCAAGAGCATCTCCACTGTCCACCGCCCTACTCCACGCAAGGTCACCAGCCGCTCGATCAGCACCTCATCGGTAAGCCCCAGCGCTTGCTCACGACTGGGCACGATACCGTCCAGGCGGGCCTGGGCAATGCCCTGCACGGTCGCCAACTTGCTCGCTGAAAAGCCACAGGCGCGCAACGCCTCGGGGCGGATCGCCAGCAGTTGATCAGGGCTGGGAAATGCCGAACCAGGAAACAGTGCCAGCATCCGCCCCAGGATCGCCTCGGCCGCACGCGCATGCAGTTGCTGGTAGGCAATCGCTCGCACCAGCGCTTCATAGGGCTCGCGCCCGGGCGTTGCCTGATGCAGGCATGGCCCGGTCGCAGCAATGTGCTGGGACCAGTGCGGATCGAGCGCCGCGAGATAATCTGCAGCTTCGCGAAACGCGGCGGGCGAAAGATCGGCCAGAATCATCGACGACTACCCAGTGCAGAAAACCTTCATCTTAGCCCTAATACGGTTCACTCAAAGCCCTTGTCGCCTGCTTTTGGGCCGCTCTGCGCCGCTCGGACCGACGGCGCTATACCTGTGCGGGCTTGCCCGCGAAGGGGCGCAGAGCGGCCCAAAAAATCTTAAGTGAACAGCATTATCACTTTAGCCCAGCCGTTTATCGGGGAAACGCCGGATCTTGCGCGATAATTTCCTGGTATACCGTTGCCCTGGCTCATCGACCCCGCCTAGAATTGAGAACTATTAACAAACGCAGTTACTTCCAGGGTCAAGGCCGTTGCCACGATGCAGATGAACGACACGCTCAAGCCGGCCGAAATCGATCTGCTCTATCAGTCCCATCATGCTTGGCTGCGCGGCTGGCTCAAGGCCCGGGTCGGTTGCCGGGAGAACGCCGCCGACCTGGCCCAGGACACCTTCGTGCGCCTGCTGCGGGCGCGCCAGGTTTCGCCGTTGAAAGAGCCACGCGCCTACCTGAGCAGCATCGCCCGTGGCCTGATGATCGATCAGTTCCGCCGTCGGGCGCTGGAGCGGGCTTATCAAGAGAGCCTGGCCAACTTGCCAGAAGGCGAGGCGCCCAGCGAAGAGTATCGACGGGTGATTCTCGACACCCTCGAACGCCTGGACCGTGCCCTGCACCAGTTGAAACCGCGGGTGCGCCAGGCTTTTCTACTGGCCCAACTCGATGGCCTGAGCATCGCCCAGATCGCCCTGCGCCTGGATGTCTCGCGCGCGACCATCGAACGTGACTTGGCCAAGGCCCTGGGCACCTGCTATCGGTTGCGCTATGCCGACGCCTGAGCGCATTCCCGCACAAGCCCAGGTCGATCAAGCCATCGACTGGCTGGTAAAACTGCGCTTCGACGAACCCAGTGCGCGCACCGAGCGGCAGTTCCAGCAGTGGCTGACCAGCCACCCGCACAACGCCTTGGCCTGGCAGCGGGTGAGCACGCTGAGCGACGAACTCGCCGGCCTGCCCAGCGACCTCAGCCGGCGCACCCTCGAAGGCAGCCGGCGCCAGCAGATCAGCCGGCGCGATCATCTCAAGCTGCTCGCAGTCCTGGCGGTGGGTGGCAGCCTCGGTTGGGCGGCGCGCGAACCACTGGGCCTACCCGCCCTGCTGGCCGACAGCAGTACCGCCACTGGCGAGCGACGTGACGTGCAAGGCAGCGACGGCAGCCGCATCCAGCTCAACACCGCCAGCGCCATCGACTTGCGCTACAGCGCCGATCAACGCCTGCTGACGCTGATTCGCGGCGAGCTGACCCTGGACAGCAATGCCAACGACAAACGCCCTTTCATCATCGACACCCAACTCGGTGCGTTGAGCACCCACGACGGCCAACTGTTACTGCGAGAAAACGCTCAAGGCCTGTTGCTGGCAGTGCGCCGCGGCGAGGTCACCCTGATGCCCCACTCGGCGCCGTTACGCCAAGTGTACCCAGGCCAAGTGCTGCAGCTGGCCGCGTCCGGCGCAATCCAGCCAGCGCTGGTGCATGGCGACCCCTGGGGCTGGACCGATGGCGTACTCAGCGTGCAGCAGATGCCGCTCAGCGAATTTACCGCTGAACTGTCGCGTTATCGCCCGGGGCTGTTGCGCTGCGCACCTGAGGTAGCCGATCTGAAAGTGTCCGGCACCTATCAACTGGCCGACACCGAGCAAATCCTCCAGCTGCTGGCGCGCAGCCTGCCGCTGCAGATCGACTACCGCACGCGCTATTGGGTCAGCATCGGGGCTGCATGAAAAACCTGAAAATAAATGAGGTGGAATCTCATTCTCGCTCGGCCTGAAGGAACAAAGCCCGAAAAGTGGTCTTCACAACCTTCAGGAGCGCGTCATGATTCACCTTTGTTCTCTCCGCAACGACAGGCTACGCCACGCCGTACGCGCCGCCGTGCTCGGCTTGAGCCTGGCGAGCAGCTGCGCGCTGCCGCTGGTGGCCCACGCAGCGGCCAGCCAGAGCCAGCAGTTGGACTGGAACATTGCCGCTGGCCCATTGGCCCCTGCGCTGGACCAGATGGCCCGGCAAGGTGGCCTGAACCTGTCGTTCGATGCGAACAGCCTGCAAGGCAAGACCACCCGCGGTGTGCAAGGCCACTATGACAGCGCCCAGGCCCTGTCGATTGTGTTGCAAGGCAGCGACGTGCAGGTGCAACAGGAGAGTGACAAGAGCTTTTTGTTGATCCCGGCAATCGACACTGGCTCTGCGTTGGAGTTGGGAGCGACCAGCATTTCCAGCAATCGCTTGGGTGAAGTCACTGAAAATACGGGTTCCTACACGACTGGCGCGGTGACCATCGGCAAAATGCCACAGACCCTGCGCCATACCCCGCAGTCGGTAACCGTGGTCACCCGCCAGCGCATCGACGATCAGAACATCACCAACCTCACCAACTTGCTCGAGCAGACGCCGGGGGTGGTGGTCAACTACACCGACAGCGAACGCGTTCAGTATTACTCCCGCGGCTTCGCCATCGATGCCATCCAGTATGACGGCGCCACCGTGGTGCAAAGCAGCGGCGGTGGTTCATTCATTCAGAGCGATTCGGCCTTCATCGACCGCGCCGAAATCCTGCGCGGCGCAACCGGCATGTTGCGCGGCGCGGGCAACCCATCCGGCACCGTCAACCTGGTGCGCAAACGACCAACCCACGACTTTCAGGCCCAGGGCTTGGTCACCTTGGGCTCGTGGAACGCTCAGCGCTATGTCGCTGATGTTTCCGGCCCGCTGAACGAAACGGGTAACGTTCGCGGCCGAGTCATCGCCGTGCATGATGACCGCGACCTGTTCCAGGATTCGCGGATGGAGCGCAAGGAGGCCTTCTCCGGCCAATTGGCCTTCGACTTGAGCGAGAGCACAACACTGACTACCGGCGTTGAATGGACCAAGCTCGATGCCACCGGAGCCTGGGGCAATTTGCCGGCCAATTTCGACGGCTCGCCCCTGCCACTGGGCCGTAGCACGTACCTGGGCGCCGAATGGAACCGCTGGGATCGCAGCAATCTGCAGACCTTCGCAGAACTCGAGCATCGCTTCGACAACGACTGGACGCTCAAGCTGATGGCCCTGCGCACTCACTTCGAGCTGGACGACAATGGTTTCAAACAAACCTACATGTCGCGAGCCAGCGCCACCAACCCTTACTTGATGACCTACCAGGTCACTGAAGGGGACGGCGGTGAAAGTCTCCAGAACAACCTCAGCGCTACCCTCAATGGCCCCTTCGAGCTGTTGGGCCGCACCCACGAATTGATGCTGGGAGTAGAGCGAATCCGCAACGACTCCTACGCCTCCGGCACCAATCGCGTGGTGTACTCGGACATCATCGACATCCGCCACTGGGACCCCAAGACCAGCTTGCCAGAGCCCACCATTGACGGTATCCCCCATCCGTTACGCACGCGCACAACTCAAGAGGCGGCACATGCGACATGGCGGATTTCCCTGGCAGATCCATTGACCGCCGTAATCGGCGCACGGATCAATTGGTACGACTACGAACAGGAGTTCGCCGCTGCAGCTGACAAGACATTCAGCATCGACGAAGAGATCGTGCCCTACGCGGCGCTTATCTACGACCTGAATGACAACTTCAGCGTCTACGCCAGCTATACCGAAATCTTCAACCCACAGACGGTTGTGGATAAGAACCTGACGGTGCTCGACCCGGTAGTGGGCGAGGCTTACGAGACCGGGATCAAAGGCGAGTTCTATGACGGGCGCCTGAATACCTCGCTGGCCTTTTTCCGTATAAACCAAGTCGGCACGCCGGTAGATGACTTCTCGACAGAACCCGGCTGCGGCGGTGGTACCGCTCGCTGCAAAATCGCCTCTGGCAAGAGCCGCAGCGAAGGCATCGACCTGGAAGTGAGCGGCGAGGTCTTACCCGGCTGGCAGCTAACAGGCGGCTATACCTACAACACAACCGAGTATGTAAAGAACACGGCGGCCACCAATGGCGACGCCATCCGCACCACCGACCCTGAGCACATGCTGCGCGTGTTCAGCAGCTATCGCCTGCCAGGTGCACTGGATGCCTGGACCGTTGGCGGCGGCGTGCAGGCGCAGAGCAATATCTATGCGCAAAGTGGCACCGCCAAGGCAACCCAATCGGGATATGCGGTCTACAACGCGCTGCTCAAATACCGCTTCAACGATAACTACACGGTTCAGTTGAATGCCAATAACCTGTTCGACAAGAAGTACTACCGACAGATTGGTACGACTGCCACGGGCTATTACTGGGGTGATCCGCGCAATGTGTCGGTAACCCTGCGCGGGACTTTCTGAGCCAAACGAGGGCTCTGCCCTCGTTCACGGTAAAGACATTACTCAGCCACCGCCTTGAGCCTTCCTGCCCGGCGATACGACTGCCGGGCAAAGCACACGAACAACCCCGCCATCAGCGCCAGGGCCATCGGCAAGCCGTGCGGGGCAACGCCCATCGCCGCGCCACTGACCAATGGCCCGACCAGGCTGCCGACACCCCACAGCAAGCCGACGCTGGCATTGGCCGTAACCAGGTCACGGCCCTTGAAGCGCTGGCCGATCAACACCAGCGCCAAGGTATAGATGCCACCGGCAACCGCGCCCAGCAGCACCAGCATCGGCCACAGCAGCCAGGTCAGGTTGAGCAGCCACGGCAGAGCGATACCGATCGCCATCGCTATCAAACCGCAGAGCAAATGCAACCCGGTCCGCTCGACCCGGTCAGCCAACCAGCCCAACGGCAACTGGAACAGCATGTCGCCAGCGAACACCACGGTCACCATCAGTGCCGCCACCGCCACGGCAAAGCCATGGCTGCTGGCGTATACCGGCAGCAACGACAGCACCACGGCGTCGAAGAACGAGAAAAACAGCACGGCCACGCACAGCGCCGGGGCCACGCGGAAGAACCCGGCCAGGGTGAAGCTCTTCTCGCCGTCATCTTCGTGCTGCACATGGTCGTTCGGCACGGTCACCAGGATGCACAGCAAGGCCAGGCCATAGCAGGCCGTCACCACGCCGGTGACCCAAGGGCTGTTGGCGCCGACCACCGCCAGCATCGCCGGCCCCAGCACCTGGAACCCGGTGAAGCTAGTCGCATACAAGGCCATGATCTTGCCGCGATTGTGCTCAGGGCACAGCTCGTTGACCCACGACTCGCCAAGGATGATCGCAATCCCCATGCCCAGGCCCAACCCCAGGCGCAGTAGCGCCAGCAGCCAGATCGAGGAGAACGCCCACTCCAGCAAGCCAATGCTCAAGGTGCACAGGCTAAAGCACAGCAGGTAGATGGTGCGCCGGGTCAGGTGCCGGCAGCAGGCATCGACCATGAACGCCGAAAGCATCATGCCCGCTGCTGGAATGGCCGACAGAATACCGATCTCAAGGGTGCTCGCGCCCGCCTCATGCAGACGCAACGACACCAGCGGCAGGCTCGCCCCCAGGCTGAAACCCACGACCGAAACGGCGAACAACAGGCCCGCCAGCAAACGCATGTTCATTACCACTCCTTGCAAGCCGACGCACCTAGGCCTTGCTGGCCCGGTCGGCTTAAAATCACTGAAAAATGTTCGCACGCGAACGCCCGCAATCACGCCGGGGAGGCGTTGGACGCAGGCACGCGGATCAGCTCAGGGCAAGGTGTGGCGAGAAGGTGAAGGCAAACAGCACGCTGCGCCGCCGCTTGAGCACCGTGTCGCTCGGCCAGGCACGCCGACAGGCCTGGGCAGCAGGCTGGCGGGCTTGGAGGAGACGCTGAGTACGGCGCATTGCATCGACTACGCAGGTAAAGAGGAGGCGGCACTCTAGGCCAAGGCTGATCGATTCGTCAATTGTTGGGACCGCGCGAAGCGGCCCCAACAATCTCAGCGCTTACCCGTAGACGGCAAGAACACCGCCAACAAGCCAAACAGCGGCAGATACGAGCACAACCCATACACATACTCGATCCCGCGCAAGTCGGCCACATAGCCGAGCAGCGCCGCGCCAATCCCGCCAAAGCCAAACATCAGGCCGAAGAAGATCCCGGCAATCATGCCGACATTGCCCGGCACCAGTTCCTGGGCATACACCACGATGGCCGAAAACGCCGAGGCGAGGATAAAGCCGATCACCAGGCTCAGCACCGTCGTCCAGAACAGGTCGGCATACGGCAGGGCGAGGGTGAACGGCGCCACCCCAAGAATCGAAAACCAGATCACCGCCTTGCGCCCGATGCGATCACCAATCGGCCCACCGAAGAAGGTCCCTGCCGCCACCGCGCCAAGGAACAGGAACAGATGCAGCTGGGAGCTGGCCACCGACAGGTCGAACTTCTCGATCAAATAGAAGGTGAAGTAGCTGGTGAAACTGGCCATATAGAAGTACTTGGAGAACACCAGCAGGCCGAGCACGATGAGCGCAGCGATCACCCGCTGGCGCGACAGGCCATGGGTCGCCTGCACCGCCTTGCGCGCCTTGGCCTGGTTGAGGTGAGCCTTGTACCAGCGGCGCAGCATCAGCGTCACGGCAAAGAAGAACAGTCCTGCCAGGCCAAACCAGGCGACATGGCTCTGGCCGAACGGAATGACGATCGCCGCCGCCAGTAGAGGGCCGAACGCGGAACCGGCGTTGCCCCCGACCTGGAAGGTCGACTGGGCCAGGCCAAAGCGCCCGCCCGAGGCCAGGCGGGCGATACGCGAGGTTTCGGGGTGGAAGGTCGAGGAGCCGATGCCGACCAGCGCCGAGGCCAGCAGAATCATCGGAAAGCTGCCGACGAACGCCAGCATCACAATCCCCACCAGCGTGCACAGGGTGCCCAGCGGCAGCAAGTTAGGGGTCGGACGCTTGTCGGTGAAAAAACCTACCCACGGCTGCAACAGCGAGGCGGTGATCTGGAACGTCAGGGTGATCAGGCCGATCTGGGCGAAGCTCAGGTCGTAGTTGGCCTTGAGCATCGGATAAATAGCCGGCAGCACCGACTGGATCAGGTCGTTGATCAGATGCGCCAGCGCGCAAAAGCCGATGATGCGCATCACCAAGGGGTTGGCGCCTTGGGCAGCCGACACAGGGGTGGTGGTCTGGGTACTACTGATGGCCATGGGCTAGATATCCGTCCGCAGGTTTGGGATCCGATTATCGGGAAACAAATAGATACATAGCTAGCTTTTTTGCCACCGGTCCGCCACGCACTTGTAAATGGTTCTCAATATATTTAGCATCCATGGCACATTGCCCTGCCACTATTGCGCGACTACGCCCTTTCTCGCGAGCAACCCGACCATGATCCCGATGCCCGCCCTGCAGCTTCAGCCCGACCCCGAACGCGAGGCGCTGGAGTGGTTCTCCCGCCTGCGCCAGCCCGGTAGCGACGAGCAGCTACGCCGCGCCTTCGCCGCCTGGTGCCAGGAGCCTGACAATGCCCGTGCCTATGCCGAACTCGAGGCGTACTGGCAGCAACTCAAGCCGCCCACAGCTCGGCCGCGGCCACGCCTGCTCAAGGCCCGTCGCAGCCATCTGGGCAAGGTTTTGGCAGCACTGTTCCTCTTGCTGCTGGCAGCCCTGGCCTACCTCTACTGGCCGCTGATGCAGCGCCTGGCCAGCGAGCTGCATACCGCCAGCGGCGAGCGGCGCAGTGTGCGCCTGGCCGACGGATCGACCCTGCACCTGGACAGCGCCAGCGCGATGAACGTCGATCTGCGTGGCCGCACACGCCAATTGCATCTGGTGCAAGGGCAAGTCTATCTGGAGGTGATGCTCGATGGCCGGGCAATGGAAGTACAGGTCGACGATGCGCGGATCCAAGTGTTTGGCACTCGCCTGATGATCGCCCGCACGCCCGCGCACGACGAACTGGTGGTGCTCAACGGCAAGGCGATGGTTATTCAGGGGGGCGACCAGCGCATGGTGTCGGCCGGCGAGCGGGTGACCTTCTCCGACAGCCGCATCGATCCGGTACAGAAGATCGACGCCAAGCACGCCGATGCCTGGCGCAACGGTCACTTGCTGGCCAAGGACATGCCATTGGCGCAGGTCCTACAGCGCTTGGCCGGCTACCAGGGCAAGCGCGTCTGGCTGATGGATGAGCAAACCGCCTATCGCCGCGTCAGTGGCGACTTCAACCTGGATCGTCCGGCAGAAAGCCTGGAGCAGCTCGCCAGCGAACAGCTATTGCAGCTGCACAGCCTGCTTGGGCAGTGGCTGATCGTCCGCTGAATCGGCCCTAGCCGGCTAAGCTTTTGAAAGCGTGTAAATTTTTTTTGAAATGAGTGTTGACAGAGGGGCGTTTGAAGAGAATAATGCGCGCCAGTTGGCTACATAGCTCAGTTGGTTAGAGCATAGCATTCATAATGCTGGGGTCCGGGGTTCAAGTCCCTGTGTAGCCACCAAATTCGAAAAGGGCTTACCGCAAGGTAAGCCCTTTTTCTTTGTCCGGGCAAAAGCCATCAGCGCACGCCTGACACCATCACCGCCAAGCCCAGGCCAATCAGTGCTACACCTATCAGCCGATCGACCACCACCTGCCGCTCGATCATGGCCTTGCGCAAGGCTGCACTGGAAAAGAACACTGCCACCAGGCTGAACCACAGCCAATGGGCCACGGACATGAATGCGCCATAGGCGAAGTCCACTGCCAATGGGCTACCTGGCTGGACCACCTGGGTATAGGCACTGACCACGAACAGCATGGTCTTGGGGTTTAGCGCGTTGGTCAGAAAACCGCTGCGCAATGCCATCCACAGGCTTGCACTGTCATCCTGCCCGAGCCCATCAAGGCGAATCCGCGTGGAGTTGGTCAGCGACTTGTAGCCCAAGTAGATCAAGTAACCCGCCCCCAGCACTTTCATGGCCAAAAACAGCGCCGGGCTTTGGCTGATGATCACGGCAATCCCCAGCACGGTGTACAGCACATGCACCTGCACGCCCAATGCAATGCCCAACGCGGCTGCCAGTCCAGCTTTGCGGCCCTGTGCATAACTGCTGCGGGTGACCATGGCAAAGTCCGCGCCCGGGCTGATGACAGCCAGGATTGTAAACAGGGCGACGGCGATCAATTCATTCACAGGATATGTCCTCGATAGACAATGAAAATGCACAGAGCGCTGATTATCGAAGGCTTATCCACAGGTAAAAATCGATTTATAGTGCGACTGATCCGCTAGTTTTATTCACATATTCTCTTTGTCTGTACCGGCATCATCGCGGGGACGTGGCCCCCGTGGGAGCGGGCTTGCCCCGCGATGAGGCCCGCACAGCCGACACAAAAAAATGAAAACACCCCCACTCAACGCCTTTCGCTACTTCGACATCGCCGCACAAACCGAGAGCTTCGTGCGCGCCGCCGAGCGCCTGCACGTCACCCACGGCGCGGTCAGCCGCCAGGTGCGCCTGCTTGAAGAGAGCCTCGGAGTGGCGCTGTTCGAGCGGCGCAACCGGGCGATTTTCCTCACCCCCGCCGGGCGCGATTTGCACGCCGCGACCCAATCGATCTTCGAGCAACTGCAAAGCGCCGTGCAGCGCGTGCAGCAACAAGAGCAGGACAAGGTGCTGGTACTGTCCTGCGAGCCGACCATCGCCATGCGCTGGCTGATCCCCCGCCTGCCCGGCTTTCACGCTGCCCATCCAGATATCCAGCTGCATCTGGTCGCGGCCGGCGGCCCGGTGGATTTCGCCCGCGGCGGTATCGACCTGGCGCTGCGCCGCGATGATTTTCACTGGGACCGCCAGCTGCACAGCCTGAAGATCTGTGACGAATGGGTCGGCCCGGTCTGCCGCCCAGGCCAGGATCAGCGCCTGGATGGCCAACGCCTGCTGCACAGCCGCACCCGGGCAGACGCCTGGAGCAGTTGGTTGCGTTTGAGCAAACAGCACGCCCGGCATACCGAGCGCAGTGACTATGAGCATTTCTATCTGTCGATCCAGGCTGCCAGCGCCGGCCTAGGGCTGGCGATCGCCTCGGCGCTGATGGTGCGTGACGAGCTGGACAGTGGCCAGCTACAAGCCCCATTCGGCTTCTTGCGGGACGGCTCGGCCTATCACCTGCTCAGCCCGCAACCGCTGCAAGACGGCAGCCAACGGCAACGCTTCGCACAATGGGTGATCAACGAATGCCAGGCTTGCCTGACTCACTTGGGCTTGACGCAGAACGACGAATCAGCGCTGCCATCACCACCCCAGGTGCGATAACCCGCCGTGTCGATATGAATGCGCCCCGACGGATAGCGACCCAAGCCCATGTTCCAGGCCTGGCCGTGTTGCTGCCAGAAGCTGCACAGTGGATTGGGATCGGCCCAGGCGGGCAACAACAGGTCGACAGCGAACGCCCGGGTATGCGCGCTACCCACCGCGCCACCGGCGCAGGCGTTGAGGCGTGGGTCGCGATAGGCCGAGACCACCTCGAATTGGCGCAGCGCGCCCCGGTCGTCGAGGGTCTTGATCAAGGCCAGGGTCGAGCGTACCGCCGGCCACTGGCTGGCGGGCGGTACGGCGAAGGGTGAAGCCCGGCACAGGCGCCAATCAGAGGCTGAACGCAGCAATTGATGGATCGGCACGATGCCGTAGAGGCGAGCATCGACCAGCATCTGGCGAAACGGCCGGGTCTGATGATCTCCCGCCCATTGGGCGAACATCCACAGGTCGCGCTCGTCGGCCTGGGTGACTGCAGCGCTCAGCAGACCCGCTGCCAGGATCAGTTTCCTTGCTCGCTCCATCCCTGCCCCCCCCCTATCCGTCGGCTGCCTGAGAGGCAGTTAAGCACGGCGAGCCGCTGCGCGACTCGTTCGCGGGCAAGCCCGCTCCTACAGGGAGCGGACTTGCCCGCGAACAGGCCACCCCTGCTCACGCAATACTCAGAGGCTTTACTCCAATGGCCGCAAGCGATACTGCGGCGGCAACTGGGCAAAGCCGCTGATGGTGGTGTCCAGGCTCTTCCAGCGGCCATCCTTGATGCCATAGATGCAACCATGGATCGACAGCTCCTGCCCCCGGTGCCAGGCATTCTGGACGATGCTGGTGTGCGCCACATTGGCCACCTGCTGGATCACGTTCAGCTCGCACAGACGATCGACCTGTGCATCGATGCTGTCCAGCTTGGCCAGCTCGCCACGCTTCTCGTAGTACAGATCGCGGATCGAGCGCAGCCAGCCATCGATCAGGCCCAGCTGACGGTCCTGCATGGCCGCACGCACCCCGCCGCAGCCATAGTGGCCGGTCACCAGGATGTGTTTGACCTTGAGCACCTCGACCGCGTACTGAATCACCGACAAGCAGTTGAGGTCGGTGTGCAACACCACGTTGGCGACGTTGCGGTGCACGAACAGATCACCCGGCAGCATGCCGACGATCTCGTTGGCCGGCACCCGCGCATCGGAGCAGCCGATCCAGAGAAATTCCGGCGTCTGCTGGCGGGCCAGCTTGGCGAAGAAATCGGGATCGCGCTGGGTAATGGCATCCGCCCAGCGCTGGTTGTTGTCGATCAATTCCTGCAGGTCGTGCATGGTCTTGCCTCATCAGGTTATGCCTGTGTGACTCGACCTACCCCTGCGGGGTCACTCTTCGAATAGAGTGCAGGCCATCACCAGGGCGTCTTCGCGTCCTCCAGCCATCGGGTAGTAGTCCCGACGCCGACCGACTTCGTTGAATCCGTAGCGTTCGTACAGGCGGTAGGCCGACTGGTTGCTTGCGCGTACTTCCAGGAAGCACTCGCGGCCGTTGAGCTGATAGGCCCGTGCCATCAGGTGCTCGAGCAGGCGCAGGCCCAGCCCGCAGCCCTGGTTTTCCGGCTTGACGGTGATATTGAGCAGATGCGCCTCATCGATGATCACGTTGATCACGCCATGGCCAACCTGCTGCTGACCGTCGAACATCAGCCACACTTCATATGACTTGAGCGCATCCTGGAAGATTCCACGGGTCCAGGGATGACTGAACGCGGCATATTCGATCTTAAGCACGGCATCCAGATCCGCCTCGGTCATCGGGCGGAAACTGATCGAATCACTCATTCAACGCTCTTCCAGCGCGCCATCAGCTGGCGCATCGCTTGCCAGACGTCCGCTTTGCGTTGCGGCTCGTCCATCAACAGTTCAAGACCAGGCAAGGCCCAGGCATCGCCCAGACCGTCGACCTTCAGTTCTTGGTAATAGGCTTCAGTCTGAACTTCAGCGGCAAAGCGCAGCGCTGGCAGGCCGACCAGCCACAGGCAGGTGCAGGGGGTTTCTTCCAGCCGCGCCTGGATAAAACCCTGGACGAAATCGCGGGCGGCTTCCGGGCCTTGGTCCATATTGCCGCGCACCAGCAGCGGCCAGCGCACCGGCTCGCCGATGATTTGCGGCGCATCGGGCAGACCGGCGGCGCGCAGCATGTCCTTGAGCAGCAGGTAGGACGGGTCGCGGCTCTGGAACGGCTGGCCGGTGGCAAGCTCGACCAACAGCAGGCAACTGCCGGCGCGCAGCAGCTGCAAAGCAAAACGTGGCGGTGGCACCGGTGCCGGGCGTACCACAGGCGCGGTTTCTTCGGCCTCGACCTCCTTGGGCGCAGGCTTGGCGGTGCTGGCTGGGCGAGGTATCTCGATTTTCGGTCGTTCGCCGGAGCGCGCTTGTGGCGCAGCTGGCGGCGGCGTAGCGCTGGGCGCGGCAGGGCGGACGTCGAACTCGATGTCCTCGACTGGCGCCTGCGGCAACAGCAGCTCCGGGCGCGACGGCGCGGCGAACGGCAGTTCGGCGCGCGGCAGCCAATGCACCACTTGCATGGCGCAAAGGTAGGCGCGGCGGCGGGACTCGATCAGCACAGCACGGTCATCCAGGGAGAAGTCAGTCGGCCATTCTACCGCCCTTGGCCGGCTTGCGCCGCTACTGGCTGGCGGAAATTTGTTGCCTGCACTGACGCCATCGCGGGGCAAGCCCGCTCCCACGAAGCGCCCCGACACGAAACTGTCCCGCGATAAGGGCGCTGCAGACCCTGCAAATCCTCATTACAGACCAAGGGGTGAAATCCTCCCCCCCGGATGCAGTACAATCGCCGCTTTTAACTTGGCAACGAGTCGACCCGCCAATGATCGAACCCAAGCGCGTCCTGCGCGCCCTAGCCGAACACTGGGCATTGATCGAGCCGCTGTGCGAGCGTTTCGACCAGGGCACCCTGAGCCTGATCGAGCTGCGCCAGCAACTGGGCCGCCAGCAGGTGGAAAGCACCCCGCAGGACATCACCCAGCTACTCGATGTGTGGATCCGCCTGGATATCCTGGTGCCGGTGGCGAAAAGCCCGAACCGTTTCGAGCTCAACGCCCAGATCCACGACTTCCTCGCCTACCTGCGCCGCGAACACCGCCTGGGCCTGTGCCTGGAGATCGAAGCCTACCTGCGCCACCTGGAGCGGTTGGCCGGGCATATCCAGGACGCCTTCGACAACCGCGACAGCGACGATTTGGCGCGCCAGCTGCGCCTGCTCGACATGCGTGTGCGCGACGTCCTCAAGAAGCTCGACAACGACGAGCAGGCGTTGGTCGCCGTGGCCGAACGGGCCAAGACCAGCAACCGCCAGATCCCCCTGCGTCAGCGCTATGCCGAGGTCCTGGCGACCTGGGACGAGTACGTCGAGCCGATGATCCAACTGGTCAACGCCGACGGCGCTTTCGAGCAAGGCGTGCGCAAGGTCGAGACCGTGCTGCTGCGCCTGCTCGGCGAACAGGCGCGACTCGGTCACCTGGTCGATGACGACATGTTGCTGCGTACCCACGCGCGCATCCTTGAGATGCAGACCAGCGCCCAGCTGACCCTGCGTCACGCCCGCGAGCTGCTGCTGCCGCTGCGCGAAGAAGCGCGCCGGCATAACGCCGTGACCCGCGGCGCCGCCCTGGCCCTGTCGGTGATCCGCCGCAAAGGCATCGACGCCGTGCCACAGGCGGCGATGCCGATGTTTACCCGTCCGCAGAGCACCTTCCTCGGCAGCGCCAGCCAGGTCGAGGCCTACGTCTATGCCCTGGCCCGCTTCGAGCCCAAGCCTGCGCGCTTCCCCAAGGCGCACAAGACCAACAAGGGCCCGGCGCCGCGCGCGCCGCGCACGGTCAAGGAAATGCTCGAACGCTGCCAGGACGCCCTGCCCCTGCCCGACCTAATGGTCTGGCTGCTGGAGCAGGAGCCCGAAGGCGCCACCGACGAACTGCTGTACTGGTTCTCGCGCCTGTCGCGAGAAAAGCGCTTCAGCCGCGAACGCCTCGAGCGGCGTGACTACACCACCCGTGAACACCTGGTGAGTCTGCGCTCGTTCGCCCTGACCGCACCATCGCCTGAATCCAACGCGAGCCCAGCCAATGCATCTTGATCTTTCCGAACTGTCCCAGCTCGCGCCGATCTTCCGCGAGCTGTTCAAGGGCTTCCATGTCAGCCGCCGCGACCCGGAGCTGTACGCCCAGCTGTCGAACTTCCAGGACCAGTACCGCACCCTGTTCAAGGCCCTGGGCTTCGAGCTGGTGTGCGATACCCGCGGCTTCTACTATTTCGTTCCGGAGCTGGCTGCCGCGCAGGTCAACAAGACCGCCCAGCGCCTCTCGCTGTTCACCTTCATCCTGGTCGAGCACCTGGCCGACCAGGGCCGCGACCCGATTGCCGTGCTCGATGGCGGCAGCATTGGCCGCGATGAACTGCCGTCGCTGCTGGAAAAATACCGCGACCTGTTCATCCAGGCCGAAGTGCAGACCGTCGACGAGCTGGAAGAAAAGATCCTGCGACGCATGACCCAGCTGGGCTTCGCTCATGAAGAAGGTGGTATCTACCGCTTCCTGCCGCCGATGCACCGCTTCCTCGATGTGTGCCTGTCGGTCCAGCAGGACCGCGACCTGGCCGCCACCCTGCACAGCGACCTGCCCCTGCCGACGCCGGTACTGGTCGAAGAAGAAAGCCCCGAGGAGCTGGCGCGCACCGACGACCCGCTCGACCTGAGCCCGTTCGACGGCGAGGAAAGCGAAGAAGACGCCCTGGCCCGGGCCATCCGCGAAGAGCAACAGGAGATTGACGCATGAGCCAGGAACGCTACGGCATCCGCCGCTTCGCATTGCTCAACACCGCCGGCTACAGCCTGGGCCTGTTCCCCCTGGAACACCCGCTGTCGGTCTACGGCGCCAACAACCTGGGCAAGTCCGCCTCGATCAACGCCTTGCAGTTCCCGATCCTGGCGCGCATGTCCGACATGAGCTTCGGCAAGTACAGCCTGGAGCAGTCGCGGCGCTTTTACTTTGCCAGCGACACCAGCTACATCCTCTGCGAACTGAACCTGCCGCACGGCCCGCACGTGATCGGCGTGGTCGGCCGCGGCCCAGGCGGCGGTTTCGGTCACCAGTTCTTCGCCTACCAGGGCGAGCTGGACCTGTCCCACTACCAGAAAGACGACACCTGCCTGCGCCAGAAAGAGCTGTTCACCAACCTTGAGCGCAACGGCCTGAAGGCCTACGAGCTCAAGCCGGACGAACTGCGCCGGCTGCTGGTCGGTGGCCACACCTCGGTGCCGTTGGACCTGACCCTGATCCCGCTGCGCTCGACCAGCGAACAGAGCCTGAAGACCTTCCGCGCCCTGTTCATCAACCTGCTGCACATGCGCGAGATCACTGCCGCCAAGCTAAAGCAGCTGTTCCTCGATGCCTTCGAGCACAGCCTGCGCTCCGGTAGCGTCGACTACATCGCCGCCTGCGAAGAAGCCTTCCGCGACGTACGCCGCATGGAAGGCGACTACAACGCCCTGGTCGCTGCCGGGCCACTGGTCGAGGCCCTGGCCGGCGGCGTGGCCCAGCGCGACATCCTGCGCGGCAAGCTGCATCGCCTGTCGCCGCTGCTCGACAACCTGCTGGGCACTTGGCAGGACTACGCCATGGCGCGCAAGGAAGAGCTGGTGATCCAGTCCGAGCACTACCGCGCCGAGCAGGACCGCCTGCAAAACGACCAGCGCGGCGGCACCCAGGAGCTGATGCGCCTGGAGCGCGAGATCACCGGCATCCAGCGCTGGTTGGGTGAACTGTCGGTGCTCAAGCATCGCTTTGCCCTGGTCACCGACGTCAAGGTCCTGGAGCAGCAGTTGCTCGCTGCCAAGGACGCCCACGATGAGCTGGCCGGCGCCCTGGCCCAGTCGCGGCAGTTCTCTGCCGAAGACCTCGACGAGCGCGTGCGCGATCTGGAAAAGCGCGTCAAAGCGGTCAAGCAGCAGCTCGAGCACGCCGACAACAACAGCTACGCCCGCCTGCGCGAAGAGTTCTCGCAGCAGGACGTCGACCGCCTGATGCGCCTGTTCAACGGCGCCCTGTTCAGCCTACCGCTGGGCGAGCGCGGCATCGAACTGGACGACAGCGACCTGTGGGTGAAATCCCTCGAAGCCGTGCTCGATAGCTTCAAGGGCGAGCGTTTCGAAGCGCCTGGCCTGTCCATCGACCTGTCGCACATCGATCCCCCAGCGTTGCAAGCACTGGCCGACCGCGCCGCCCTGCGCGACCAGAAAGACCGCCTGGATCGCGAGCTCAAGCAGCTCAAGACCCAGCAAGCAGTAGCCGCCGACCGTTCGGCGAGCAAGGCCCAGACCGAAGCCCTGTATCAGCAGGTACTGGATGCGCAGAAAGCCCTGGAAGACTTCCGCCGCACTGAAACCCTGAGCGCCGAAGAGCCGGAGAAGCTCGAGCAACTCAGCCAGCTGGAAGCGGCCCAGGACGAGCTCAAGCGCTCCAGCGACGCCTTCACCGAGCGCGTTCAGCAGCTCTCGGCCAAGCTGCAACTGGTGGGCCGGCAAATCGCCGACCTCGAAGCCAAGCAACGCACCCTCGAAGACGCCCTGCGTCGTCGTCAGCTGCTGCCGGCCGACCTTCCGTTCGGCACGCCGTTCATGGAGCCGGTGGACGACTCGATGGACAACCTGCTGCCGCTGCTCAACGACTACCAGGACAGCTGGCAGGGCCTGCAACGGGTCGACAACCAGATCGAGGCGCTGTACGCCCAGGTACGCCTCAAGGGCGTGGCCAAGTTCGACAGCGAAGACGATATGGAGCGTCGCCTGCAGCTGCTGATCAACGCCTATTCGCACCGCACCGAAGAAGCCCTGACCCTGGCCAAGGCCCGCCGCGCTGCGGTCACCGACATCGCCCGGACCTTGCGCAACATCCGCAGCGACTACGACAGCCTCGAGCACCAGCTGGCCCTGTTCAACCGCGAGATCAACAAGCGCCAGGTGTCCAACCTGGAGAGCTTCCGCGTGGTGCTGGCGCCGAACAAGGAAGCGCTCAAGCACATCGACCAGATCATCCACAGCGCCGGCCAGTACGAAGAAGGCGAAACCCTGTCGGTGTTCGACCTGACCCAGAGCGCCGACCAGGATCACAAGAACGAAGAGGCCAAGGAGTATCTGGCGCGGCTGGTGGCGGCCAACCACAACCAGCTGGGCCTCAAGGACCTGTTCGAACTGGCGTTCGAGATCACCAAGATCAACAGCCAGCCGGTGATCCACGCCGACATCGACGGCGCCGCCTCCAACGGCACCACCATGACCATCAAGGCGCTGACCAACATGTACTTGTTGCTGCACCTGATGGACCGTGACCTGGCCGGACGTATTCGCCTGCCCTACTACCTCGACGAGGCGGCAGACATCGACGAACGCAACCAGGCGGCGCTGCTGGAAACCAGCCAGCAACTGGGCTTCGTGCCGATTCTGGCGAGCGTCAAGCCGCAGGTGTCGGCGCGGGTGGCAATCGATCTGGAAGGGGGTAGCGGGCCCAATGGTATCTACATCGACGAGTCGGACTGGAAGTACATCAGCCGCATCGATGAAGTGAAGGCCATCGTTCGCGAAGATCAGGCCGAAGAATTGGCCTGATCAGGGCGTAGAACCCTCGCGGGGCAAGCCCGCCCCCACGAAGCCCACCCAGCATGGCGGGATGGCATCGTGGGAGCGGGCTTGCCCCGCGATCATTTCAACGCAGTCTTACTGCGCCCACGGCACGATCGGAATCGCCGTCACCGCATTTTGCGGGCTGCCTTCGATCAGGCGGTCGCTGTACACCAGATAGACCAAGGTATTGCGCTTCTTGTCGAGGAAACGCACCACCTGCATGGTCTTGAACACCAGCGAGGTGCGTTCCTTGAACACTTCCTCGCCATCCTTGAGTTCGCCCTTGAAGTTGATCGGCCCAACCTGGCGGCAAGCAATCGACGCCTCGGCGCGATCCTCGGCCAAGCCTAAACCACCCTTCAACCCCCCGGTCTTGGCCCGCGACAGGTAGCAGGTCACGCCCTCGACCTTGGGATCGTCGAACGCCTCGACGACAATCCGGTCATTAGGCCCGACGAACTTGAACACGGTGGACGCCTGGCCAACTTCCTCGGCACTCGCGACCATCGGCAGCGCCAGCGCCGCCACGGCAATCAGCCTTTTCAACACAGTCATTTCCTCAGACCAGAACCAGGTTATCGCGGTGCACCAGCTCAGGCTCTGCGCTATAGCCGAGCAGGGCTTCGATGGCATCGGACGGCTGGCCGATGATCTTCTGCGCTTCCAGGGCACTGTAGTTGGCCAGGCCACGCGCAACCTCTTGGCCATCAGGGCCGACGCAGACCACCATCTCGCCACGCCGGAAGCTGCCTTGGACGGTTTTCACCCCAACCGGCAACAGGCTCTTGTTGGCCCCACGCAGGGCCTGTACGGCACCGGCGTCGAGCACCAGGGTGCCACGGGTCTGCAGGTGGCCAGCCAGCCACTGCTTGCGCGCCGCGAGCATGCCGCGCTCGGGCGACAGCAAGGTGCCCAGGCGCTCGCCGGCCTTGAGCCGATCGAGCACGCGCTCGATGCGCCCGCCGACGATGATGGTGTGGGCGCCGGAACGCGCCGCCAGGCGCGCAGCGCGCAGCTTAGTCTGCATGCCGCCACGGCCCAGCGCACCACCTGTGCTGCCAGCCACGGCATCCAGCGCCGGATCATCGGCGCGGGCTTCGAAGATCAGCTGGGCATCGGGATTGTTGCGTGGGTCGGCGTCGAACATGCCGTCGCGGTCGGTGAGGATCACCAGCAAGTCGGCTTCCACCAGGTTGGCCACCAAGGCGGCCAGGGTGTCGTTGTCGCCAAAGCGGATCTCGTCGGTGACCACGGTGTCGTTCTCGTTGATCACCGGCACCACACCCAGGTCAACCAGGGTGCGCAGGGTGCTGCGGGCATTGAGGTAACGCTTGCGGTCGGAAAGGTCGTCGTGGGTCAGAAGAATCTGCGCGGTGTGCTTGCCGTGCTCGCCGAAGCTCGACTCCCAAGCCTGCACCAGGCGCATCTGGCCCAGCGAAGCAGCAGCCTGCAGCTCGTTCATCGCGCTCGGTCGCTTGCTCCAACCGAGCTGGCTCATGCCGGCGGCCACGGCCCCAGAGGAGACCAGCACCAGTTCCACGCCTGCTTCGCGCAAGGCCACCATCTGCTCGACCCAAACACCCATGGCGCCGCGGTCCAGGCCCTTGCCATCCGCGGTCAGCAGGGCGCTGCCGATCTTCACGACCCAGCGCTTCGCGCCCGTCACCTTGCTTCGCATCTTCTTCCAACCTATGTCGAATCTGTAGATACCAAAACGCCGCTCATTTGAGCGGCGTTTAGTGTACTGCAACCGGTCAGTCGCGCACGTAAATGATTTCCGGACCGTCTTCGTCGTCCTCGAAATCATCATCCCAGTCGTCATCGTCGCCGATGTCATGCACGCTCTTGACGCCAGTACGGCGCAGAGTGCGGGCATCGTCCAGGGCCTGCAACTGAGCACGGGCTTCGTCTTCGATACGCTGATCGAGCTCGGCCAGCTCTTGGGCGTAGGCCGGGTCGTTGGCCAGGCGATCGGCGCGGTCTTCGAGATAGCGCATCAGGTCGCGGCTGAGCTGCTCGGTACCCTGCTTGGAGATGGCCGAGATCACGTAGACCGGACCTTCCCACTGCAGGCGATCGACCACTTCCTTGACGCGCTCGTCGCGCTCGTCGTCCATGATCATGTCCGACTTGTTCAGCACCAGCCAGCGCTCGCGCTGGGCCAGCGACGGGCTGAAGCCGGTCAGCTCGTTGACGATCACTTCAGCAGCATCGGCCGGGCTGGTTTCATCCAGCGGCGCCAGGTCGACCAGGTGCAGCAGCACGCGGGTTCGGGCCAGGTGCTTGAGGAAGCGGATACCCAGGCCGGCACCGTCGGAGGCACCTTCGATCAGGCCCGGGATGTCGGCGATGACGAAGCTCTTCCAACGGTCGACACTGACCACACCCAGGTTCGGCACCAGGGTGGTGAACGGGTAGTCGGCGACTTTCGGCTTGGCGGCCGAAACTGCGCGGATGAAGGTGCTCTTGCCGGCGTTGGGCAGACCGAGCAGGCCGACGTCGGCCAGCACTTTCATTTCCAGCTTCAGGTCACGCTGATCACCCGGCTTGCCTGGGGTGGTCTGGCGCGGTGCCCGGTTGGTGCTGGACTTGAAACGGGTGTTGCCCAGGCCGTGCCAGCCGCCTTGGGCGACCATCAGCTTCTGGCCAGGGGCGATCAGGTCGCCGATCACTTCCTGGGTCGAAGCGTCGATCACCGTGGTGCCGACCGGTACGCGCAGGATCAGGTCTTCACCCTTCTTGCCGGTGCAGTCGGTGCTGCCGCCGTTGGCGCCGCGCTGGGCTTCGTGGTGACGGGTGTAGCGGTAGTCGACCAGGGTATTGAGGTTTTCGTCGGCGATCATGTACACCGAGCCACCGTCGCCACCATCGCCACCGTTGGGGCCACCGTTCTCGATGAACTTCTCGCGGCGGAAGCTCATGCAACCGTTACCGCCATCACCGGCTTTGACCCGGATCGATACTTCGTCAACAAACTTCATAAAAACCGCCTCTCGTCAGGTGACGAGCTGAAATGACTCAAAAACATGAGGCTCTTGCAAAAATGAGCGCGGCGACCCCGATACGCAGAGACCAACGCCGGCAGCCCAGGCAAACAGCTTTGCAAGAGGCTCACCACAAACGAAAAAGCCCCGTCGCATGACGGGGCTTCTCCAGCGACAGCGCGATTAGCCCGCGACGACGCTCACGTAACGGCGGTTGAACTCGCCTTTCTTCTCGAACTTGATCACGCCTTCGATCTTAGCGAACAGGGTGTGATCTTTGCCCATGCCAACGCCGTAGCCGGCGTGGAACTGGGTGCCGCGCTGGCGGACGATGATGTTGCCGGCCTTGATGACCTGGCCGCCATACATCTTCACGCCAAGGCGTTTCGATTCTGAGTCGCGACCGTTACGAGTACTACCACCAGCCTTCTTGTGAGCCATGGTTCAATTCTCCAAATAAATTCAGGGGATCTAGGAAATTAAGCCTGGATGCCGGTGATTTTGATCTCGGTGAACCACTGGCGGTGGCCCATACGCTTCATGTGGTGCTTACGACGACGGAACTTGATGATACGAACCTTGTCGTGACGGCCTTGCGAAACGACTTCAGCAACGACCTTGGCACCAGCAACGACTGGAGCGCCGATGGTAACGTCGTCGCCGTTGGCGACCAGCAGGACGCGATCGAAAGTCACGGATTCGCCAGTAGCGACTTCCAGTTTCTCGATCTTGAGGAATTCACCTTCAGCGACTTTGTACTGCTTGCCGCCGGTAACGATTACTGCGTAAGACATGGTATTTCTCCGATAATCCTGCTCACCCAGCTCTTTATATGATGAGTATTGGCTGGCATGGCTGCACAAGGCTGGAACGGCCCGGCGCAATTGCGTAAGGCAGGTGCTGCCCAGGAAAGTTAGGGTGCGCGATTGTACGCAACCCAAGATTGCCTTGCAAGTCCCGCCCCCGGCCGCCAGGCACCGTGCCTTGACACACCGGGACCCGCGACCTAGCATGCCGCGCAACCCCAATGGAGCAGCCGATGCAACCCCAAACCTTCTACCGCGCGGTAGCTGACGATTTCAGCGCCGTCGACGAGATCATCAAGAAGCAGCTGACCTCGCGCGTGCCGCTGGTATCGAAGATCGGCGACTATATCACTTCCGCCGGTGGCAAGCGCCTGCGCCCCCTGCTGGTGCTGCTGTGCGGCAAGGCATTGGGCCGCGAAGGCGACGACCTGCGCTTGCTCGCCGCGACCATCGAGTTCCTGCACACCGCCACCCTGCTGCATGACGACGTGGTCGACATGTCGGGTATGCGCCGTGGTCGCTCCACCGCCAACGCCCTGTGGGGCAACGCGCCGAGCGTGCTGGTCGGTGACTTCCTCTATTCGCGCTCGTTCGAAATGATGGTCGAGCTGGGCTCGATGCCGGTCATGCAGATCCTCTCCAAGGCCACCCGGGTCATCGCCGAAGGTGAAGTGCTGCAGCTGTCGCGGGTACGTGACGCCAGCACCACCGAAGAGGTGTACATGGAGGTCATCCGCGGCAAGACCGCGATGCTGTTCGAGGCGTCGACCCACAGTGCCGCGGCACTGGCCCAAGCCAGCAACGAACAGCGCGAGGCCCTGCGCACCTTTGGCGATCACCTGGGCGTGGCCTTCCAGCTGGTCGACGACCTGCTCGACTACAAGGGCGACTCGCAAACCCTGGGCAAGAACGTCGGCGACGATCTGGCCGAGGGCAAGCCGACCCTGCCGCTGATCTACACCATGCGCGAAGGCACTGCCGAGCAGGCTGCCCTGGTGCGTCAGGCGATCCAAAAAGGTGGCCTGGATGATCTGGAGCAGATCCGCGCAGCCGTGGAAGCCTCTGGCGCCCTCGACTACACCGCGCAGATGGCCCGCGACTATGTCGCTCGTGCCATTGCCTGCCTGGAAGTGCTGCCAGCCAGCGAATACCGCAATGCGCTGGTCGAGCTGAGTGAGTTTGCGGTCGCTCGTACCCACTGATATCGCGTAACACC
>NZ_JBICKL010000093.1:0-3053 GCF_043104195.1 Pseudomonas sp. xss_2 | reverse complement strand
CCGCGCGCTTTCTCTTCTGGAGCCGAGTCGATCTTGTCGAACTCAACGACTGCCGAACCGAAAACCTCGGAGCAGACGCGAGTCAGAGCTGCGGTCAGAGTGGTTTTACCATGGTCAACGTGGCCGATAGTGCCAACGTTAACGTGAGGTAGGGAACGATCAAACTTTTCCTTAGCCATCGATACAGTCCTCCGCAGAAGAAAATAGTCACTACTACCGATAAAACAAAGGCAGATATTTTCATATCTGCCTTGTTATATGGAGCTCTTGAGCGGACTTGAACCGCTGACCTCACCCTTACCAAGGGTGTGCTCTACCAACTGAGCTACAAGAGCGAAACACATTGTGCAAAAACAGCAAACTTGGAGCGGGTAGCGGGAATCGAACCCGCATCATCAGCTTGGAAGGCTGAGGTTCTACCACTAAACTATACCCGCGAGGCTTGCAGCTCTCGCTAAAAATGGTGGAGGGGGAAGGATTCGAACCTTCGAAGTCGAAGACGGCAGATTTACAGTCTGCTCCCTTTGGCCGCTCGGGAACCCCTCCTGAGCGTGGGCGGCATTTTCAACTCTTGCCGACCTGTTGTCAAGCTTTTTTTCAATTAAATCTTGAAGTTAGCTACTTTGACAACAGCTTCCGGTCCTACCACCTCAGTGGTGTTCCCTGCGAAGCGGGCGCCATTCTATCAAGCTATTCGCCAGTTGCAATACCCCCGCAGAAAATAATTTTGTGTTTTAAGTCTTTGAAATCCTTGGAAAGAGTCGCGAGCACGGTTTGGTCCAGTAAACGCTCGCTTTCCGGGGCTACCTTCAGCCACATACCGTCTGCGCCCGGCAGCTGACCGGACACCACCAACGTGGTGATATCCAGGCTAAGTAGGCGCTGGCGTAGCGCATCGAGCTGATCCCGAACTGGTAGACCACCAATAACCAGGCATTCATCACGACGTCGCGCCGGCGCTGCAGCCCCCGTCTCACGCAGCAGACGGATCTCCTGCTGGTTACCTTTATAGAGAGAAAGCGGCGCGACCTCTTTGGCCCTCAACGGCGCCTCTTGCTGGTGCCAGACGTAGTAGACGACATTGAGCACCAGCAACAACAGAAACAACCAACGCATAGGCACCTCAATCCAATGGACAAGCCATCGCCAGACCAACGAAGACCAGGTCAGGCACAACGCGGGCCTGAGGCGCAGCTTCGCGCACCAGCGGCGCATCGCCACCAGTCAGGAACACAGTGAAACTTTCACCCCACAAAGCTCGAGCCTGCTCGATCTGTGTACGGGCAAACCCTTGCAGCATCAGCACACAACCGCGCTCCACCGCCTCGACTGTCGAGCGACCAGGCGCAAGCGTGCTCACAGCGCGCTCAGCCGATGCATCGTCGTAGCGAATTCGACGGGTATGGGTACGCAATTGACTGCGCATCAGCGGCATACCGGGACAAATATAACCACCCAGGTGCTCACCATCGGCGGCGACGAAGTCAGCCTTGGCCGCAGTACCCAAGTCGATCACCAGGCACGCACCTTTTGCCAGGTGGTAGGCACCCAAGGCAGCTAGCCAGCGATCCATGCCCAGCCGCTGATAGTCATCATATCCATTACGCACTCCAGCCATTTCCTGCACAGGCAGAGCGACTTGCGCCTGGACAGCGAACCCTGCCTGCAACAGCCCACGCAGCGCGTCAGTTTCCTCTTCGCTACGGACACTGACTATCCGACAGCCTTTCAAGCGTACTGAGGGCAAGGCCGAGACCGCCGCCAATAGCGCCTGATCCGAGTCAACGATGCCGCCACCGACAATCGTCGCGTCGGCAGCATGAATCACCCGCCACTTGATGAAGCTATTACCGCAGTCGAGCTCAAGAATCATCACGCAACCTCAAACTGAGCTCACCACCACTGAAGCTCTTTTCCACACCTTCCACCTCAAGACGCAGTCCGCCTTGTCCATCCACGCCAAGCACTACGCCATCGGTATGGCTACTGCCGGCGATCAGCGATACCTTACGACCCTGCCACAGATGCGCTTGCTCCCATTCTTCCTGGAAGGCGGCGAAGCCATAACGACGGTGCCGGGCCAGCTCATGCTGCAGTTGCTGATTGAGCCTGGCGACCAGCAGGTTACGATCAATAGAGGCGCCCGCCTCCAGCCTCATCGAGGTCCATTGCTGGTCGACCTGGTCGTTGAGCTGCATGTTCACGTTGATGCCAATCCCCAGCACCACATGACAGACGTCAGCCGGATCACCGACAAGCTCCAGCAAGATCCCGGCGATCTTCTGATCAGCGACCAGAACATCATTTGGCCATTTAAGGCCCGCCTGCTTCACGCCAAATGTCTGCAGGGTACGCATGACTGCCAGCCCGACCACCAGGCTTAAACCCTCTAGCTGGCGCATGCCGCCCTCAACACGCAGCACCAAGCTGTAGTAGAGGTTCTCAGCGAAGGGGCTGATCCATTGTCGACCGCGCCGACCGCGTCCAGCACTTTGGCGTTCGGCCAATACTAGAAATGGCGCCGCCCTACCCTGCGCAACACCGCGCAAAGCTTCGGCATTGGTCGAATCGATCGCATCGTGAATAAACAACGGCCACTGCTCGCCTTCGCAGAGATCGCTAATCGCTTGCGAATCAAGCAATGCCAACGGTGCGGCCAATTGATAGCCACGACCTCGGACCTTATGAATGGTCAGGTTCAATTCGGCTTCCAGGTGCTGCAGCTGCTTCCAAACGGCGCTGCGGCTCACCCCGAGAGCTTCCCCGAGCGCCTGCCCGGAATGAAACCGGCCATCCTTGAGGAGATTCAACAACTTCAGCATGCCAGTCTCGACTTGGAATAAGGCTGGAATGATAGCCATGGCCCGAAGGCTTGCATAGGAAAAGGGCGCACTCCGGACTTGGTCATGCCCAACTGCGATGCTTAAGGGATAAAAGCGGGAGGGGTGATGACTGGGGTTGAGCGGGGTGTCAGTTGCGGCTTATCGCGGGTTCAAGCCCGCTCCTACAGGTGTGCGGCAAGGCCAGGTATCGGGCGCTGCATATAGCAGACC
>NZ_JBICKL010000092.1:0-14618 GCF_043104195.1 Pseudomonas sp. xss_2 | reverse complement strand
CGATGGGCTGCAAAGCGGCCCTGGTAATCGTTATCTCAGCGCGCAGTCAGCTCAATCAGGCAAAACCGCCCCTGCACATCCAACCCCAGCAAGCCATCATTGCCTTCCAGCCGCAGGCAGTCGTACAACCCCAGGCTCTGCGACTCATGCCCGGCCAGCCCGACTTCGACATGATTGCTGCCAGCAAACAGCAACACCGTCGGCGCCGAACTGAATAACCGGCTACTGCCATCGAACCACTGCAAGCGCGCCCGATAGCGCTGCGGCGCATAGATCAGGTTGAAATCCCTGATAGGGCCACCCAGCAGCTTGCAGCTGACCTGGCTCTCGCCATTGAAGGCGAAGGCATCGAAGCTAAGTAGCGGTCGGCTAGCCTGGCCATCGACCAACAAGCGCATGCCGTCGCCTTGCAGCACGGTGATGATCCGCTGATAACCGCTGAAGCTTGAGAAACCGCCAGACTCTTCAATATCGGCAATCGACAGGCGCCAGCCAAATCCTTCCAGGCTATCGCCCGCGTCGCGGGCAATCTCCTCGGTGAAACCGCCGCCGTTCTTCCACGGCATGCGTGGGTAGTCGCGGGCACGCAACAACTGCAACTGGCTCATTTGCTGAAACGTCCTTCCAGGCGATGACGGGAGCCGGGGTGGATCAATCGCGCAGCCGTAACTGGCTGGCGACCGGACCAGGTACGCCGGCGAATCAACAGGCACGGCTCGCCAGGTTCGATCTGCAGCAAACGGCACTCTTCGGGCTCGGCAAGAATGGCTTCGACCACGTGCTCGCCCTCGGTCAGCGGAGCGACTTGGGACAAGTAGGCGTAGGGCGTCTGCCGGGTGAAGTCCTGGCTCAGGTAATCCGGGGCGATCAGGGCGTTGACGTAACGGTCTTCGATCTGCACCGGGATGCCGTTCTCGTAATGCACGATCAGCGAATGGAACACCCGCTGACCTTCGCGCATGTCCAGCGCCAGGGCGCGCTCGGAGCCTGCCGCTTCTTCGGCCAGGGTAATCACTTGGCAGCTATGCTGATGGCCACGGCTGGCGATCTCGTCGGCGATGTTGTTGACCTCGAACAGCGCCGAACGGGTCTTGGGTTCGGCAACGAAAGTGCCCACCCCTTGCATGCGCACCAACAGGCCATCGGCGGTCAGTTCGCGCAGGGCGCGGTTGATCGTCATGCGGCTGAAGCCCAGCTGACTGACCAGCTCGCTCTCGGAGGGCACCCGGTGGTGGGGCGGCCACGTGCCGTTTTCGATCTGCTGGATGATCATCTGTTTGACCCGGGCGTACAGCGGCGCCGGCCCTTCGCCCATCTGGGCCACCAGCGCGGAGACAGGAGGTGTCGGCACGGCTTTTATCCTTGTGCGGTATGAGTGAACGGTAGCTTGCCGGAGTTTACCGGGCAGGCAAACGCCTGTATATGTATATACAAGCTAACAAGAACAGGAAAAACCCATGCCCGTCTTCTTCGCCGAGCGCGCACTGCTGTCCACTGGCTGGGCGCGCAACGTCCGTCTTGAGGTCGCCGCCGATGGTCGACTGTCCAGTCTCCAGGCCGACGCCTCGGCCGAGGGCGCCGAGCGTCTGGCCGGCCCGCTACTGCCGGGCATGCCCAACTTGCACTCGCACGCCTTCCAGCGCGCCATGGCAGGCCTGGCTGAGGTGGCGGGCAATCCCAACGACAGTTTCTGGACCTGGCGCGATCTGATGTACCGCCTGGTCGGTCGGATCAGCCCGGAGCAACTGCAAGTCATCGCCCGCCAGCTGTACATCGAAATGCTCAAGGCCGGCTACACCTCGGTGGCAGAGTTCCACTACGTGCATCACGACCGCGATGGCCAGGCGTATGCCGACCCCGCCGAGCTGTCCCGGCGTATCAGCGCCGCCGCGAGCAGCGCCGGGATTGGCCTGACGCTGCTGCCGGTGCTGTATAGCCATTCGGGCTTTGGTGGCCAGGCGCCCAATGACGGCCAGCGCCGCTTCATCAACTCAAGCGAACAATACCTGCGCTTGCAGGAGCAGCTAAAGCCGCTGTTGGCCGCTCAACCAGCACAACAGCTAGGCCTGTGTTTCCACTCCTTGCGCGCGGTGACCCCGACGCAGATTGCCGGTGTCGTGGCGAACGGTGACCAGGCCTGCCCGATCCACATCCACATCGCCGAGCAACAAAAGGAAGTCGACGATTGCCTGGCTTGGAGCGGCGTGCGTCCGCTGCAATGGCTGTATGAACATGTCGATGTCGACCGCCGTTGGTGCCTGGTGCATGCCACCCATGCCGAGCCAGATGAAGTTCGCGCCATGGCTCATAGCGGCGCGGTGGCCGGGTTGTGCCTGACCACCGAAGCGAACCTTGGGGACGGGATCTTCCCTGCGGTGGATTACCTGGCCCTAGGTGGCCGCATGGGGATTGGCTCGGACAGCCATGTATCGCTCAGCGTTGTCGAGGAGCTGCGCTGGCTGGAGTATGGCCAGCGGCTGCGTGACCAACGACGTAATCGGCTGTACCGGGGCGATCAACCGAGGGTTGGCAGAACCCTCTACGATGCCGCGCTCAGCGGTGGCGCGCAGGCGCTGGGGCAGCCGATTGGCGAGCTCAGCGTGGGCAAGCGCGCCGACTGGCTGGTGCTCGATGGGCAGGATCCGTATATCGCTACCGCCGAGGGCGACGCCATTCTCAACCGCTGGCTGTTTGCCGGCGGTGATCGCCAGGTGCGCGATGTGATGGTCAACGGGCAGTGGGTGGTGCGCCAGGGGCGGCATGCGCAGGATGAGGAGAGTGGGCGAGCATTCGTCGAGGTGCTGCGCCAACTGTTGGACTGATTGGACGCAGCACCACCGCTATCGCGGGGCAAGCCCGCTCCCACGCTATCTATCTAGACAAGCGTGAGAGCGGGCTTGCCCCGCGATGACTACCTGGCGGCGATATCCCGATCCGCCACCCGCCAAATCAAGCGATTGGTGTCATACCCCTGCTGGCGCGCCTTGGCCAACAGATTCTCACGCTGCCACGCCGGCAGCGATGGGGTGCGCGACAGAATCCACAGGTACTTGCGATCAGGGCTGCTGACGATGGCCGTGCGGTAATGGGCATCCACATACAGCACCCAGTACTCACCCTTGGCCACGCCCGGCGCCAGGCGGGTAAACCAGTTATCGAATTCGACCCATAGCTTGTCGGTGTGCCCCGCTTCCTGCGGCTTGGCATTGCCTTCGGCACGAATCCACTCGCCATCGAGCATCCGGCAGCGGTTCAACACACCAAGGGTGCCATCGGGCTTGGCGTTGTAATGCGCCTCGGACTGGGCACAGTCGCGCTGGAAGTACATCGGCAGGCGCGCCAGCTCATACCATTTGCCCTGGTAGCGCTTGAGGTCTACCGCGCCAGCCGTCTTCGGCGCCAGCGGGTCGACGCTGGAGCTGGCACAGCCGCCCAACAGCAGCGCCAGGCAGACGCCCAGCAGTAGGCTCAACCGCCTCATTTGAGGCCCTGCCCGGAGTACATCAGCACCTTGTCCGCCGCGTACTGCACGCTGATGAAGCTCTTCTCGTCACCCCAGGTGCAGCTGCTCATGCCCAGCGCTCCGGAGCATTCGGTTGGCGTACCCAACAGTTGCTCGACCTCGGCCTTGTTCATGCCGGCCTTGAGCTTGGAATAGTTTTCCTGATTGATCTTGCTGCACGCAGTCAGGACGACGCACAAGGACAACAGGGCGAGGGAACGCAACGACATGAAGGGACACTCCTGGGACATGGGGCTCAGGCGAGGCGCCTGTGGAGAGCTTAGAAGGCAAAAAGCCTCCTCGGTTCCCTGCCCTGGGTGCTTTGACCCCCTGCCATTGGTCGACTGGTTCGCAATTGATTAATGTTTTACCCGCGCAGGTCGACACAGCTTCCAGCGGTGTGGCCGATTGCCGCACCCTCCCTTCGACGTGCTTCCCTGCGCAGACTTTGCCATGACCAACAACCTCAAGTTCAGCCACAAGATCCTGCTGGCCGCTGCCCTCGTGGTGGCCGTTGCCTTTACCTGCTTCGTGCTGTTCAACGATTACCGACAACGCCAGTCCCTGCGTAGCGATACCGAGTCGACCCTGCAGGACCTGGGCAACCTGACTGCCGGCAACATCCGTAACTGGCTCGACAGCCGTATCCAGCTGCTCGACACCTTCGCCCAGCAGATTGCCGTCGACGGCAAGCCTGGCCTGGACCGCGCCCTGGCGCTGCCGGTGTATGCCAGCAACTTCCAGCTCACCTACTTTGGCGGCCAGGACGGCAGTATGCAGTCGGTGCCGGTAGGCAACCGCGCCGCTGACTACGATCCGCGCGTGCGCGGCTGGTACAAAGCCGCCAGCGCCGCCAACCAGACCATCGTCACCGAGCCGTACATCTCGGCCTCGGCCGGCAAGCTGGTGATCACCCTGGCTAGCCCCGTGCAGCAAGGCGGCCGACTGATTGGCGTCAGCGGCGTAGACACCGACCTGCAGACCATCAGCAACCTGATCAACGCGCTGGACTTCGACGGCAGTGGTCACGCGTTCATCGTCAATGGCGAAGGCAAGATCCTGATTCATCCCAAGGGAGAGCTGGCGCTCAAGAGCCTCGCCGATATCTACCCGACCGACACCCCGCGCATCGGCAGCGGCCTGAAGGAGGTCGAGTTCGAGGGGCGCAAGCAGTTCATCAGTTTCACCCATGTCGACGGCGTGCCGTCGGCTGACTGGTACGTGGCGCTGGTCCTCGACCAGGACGCAGCCTTCGCCATGCTCAGCGAACTACGTACCTCGGCAGTGGTGGCGACGCTGATCGCGGTAGTGGCGATCATCGCCCTGCTGGGCCTGCTGATCCGCGTCTTGATGGAACCGCTGCACATCATGGGCCGCGCCATGCACGACATAGCCCAGGGCGAAGGCGACCTGACCCGGCGCCTGACCATCCACGCCCAGGACGAGTTCGGCAGCCTCGGCCAGTCGTTCAACCGCTTCGTCGAGCGCATCCATGAGTCGATCCGGGAAGTGTCCTCGGCCACGGGCCAGGTCAATGCGGTGGCGAGCCAGGTGATTACTGCCTCCAACGCCTCGATCCACAATGCCGACCAGCAGTCGAGTCGCACCAGCAGCGTTGCCGCAGCGATCAACCAGCTTGGTGCCGCCGCCCAGGAAATCGCCCAGAACGCCGCGCTCGCCTCGCAGCACTCAAGCGATGCGCGCAACCTGGCCGAGGATGGCCAGCAGGTGGTCGGCCAGACCATCGAGGTGATGAACCAGCTCTCGGCGCGGATCAGCGATTCGTGCGGCAACATCCAGACGCTCAACTCGCACACTGCCAACATCGGTCAGATTCTCGATGTGATCAGCGGTATTTCCCAGCAGACCAACCTGCTGGCACTCAATGCCGCCATCGAAGCCGCTCGTGCCGGCGAGGCTGGGCGTGGGTTTGCCGTGGTCGCCGACGAAGTGCGCAACCTCGCGCATCGCACGCAAGAGTCGGCGCAGCAGGTGCAGAGCCTGATCGAAGAGCTGCAGGCAGGCGCCCAGGTGGCGGTCAGTACCATGAACCAGAGCCAGCAACAGAGCGAGCACAGCGTGGGCATCGCCAACCAGGCCGGTGAGCGCCTGGGCAGCGTGACCCAGCGCATTGGCGAGATCGACGGCATGAACCAGTCGGTAGCGACTGCCACTGAAGAGCAGACAGCCGTGGTCGAGTCGATCAATGTCGACATCACCGAGATCAATACGCTGAATCAGGAGGGGGTGCAGAACCTGCAGAGCACCTTGCGCGCCTGCAATGACCTGGAGCACCAGGTGGACCGCTTGAAGCAGTTGGTGGGCAGTTTCAGGATCTGATCCGGCAACTGCTGGTATCAGCTGGATCATGCGTGGGAGCGGGCTTGCCCTGCGATGGCGAGGGTGAATTCACCACTACTATTGCGGGGCAAGCCCGCTCCCACGTTCGATCCAAACGATGGTGCGCCCTTAGAACCTGGAGCCAGGTTCGAGGAGAAAATCCATCTCTTCACTGGTACTAGGGCGCCCCAGCATCAGGTTGCGATGCGGGAAGCGCCCGAACCGGGCAATCACCCGCTGATGCTGTTCGGCATAATCCAGAAAACCTTCGAACAACCGGCGGTTAGCCTCAGGTTGTTCTTCGAGCAGCGTCTGGTAACGCTCGACGCTCAGGTTCTGCCAATCGAGCACCTCGGCATGCTCCAGCACCAGCAGCACGAACACGCGCTGGATCGGCAGCAGCTGGTAATCCCAGCCTTTCTGCAAGCCCTGCATCGCCACCACTTGGGCACGGCGGTCGCCTTCGAAGGCCAGCGGCGTGTCGCGATGGATCATGCGCGGCAGCTGGTCGAGCAGCAGGATCAGCCCCAGCCAGCCCTGCGGGCTCTGCTGCCACTCATCCAGGCCACCGGCCAAGGCTTGCTCGCATAGATCGCCGAAGCGCTCGCGCGCTTCGTCGTCATGGTGCTTGCCAAACCACAGCGTACTCTTCTCGTCAGCCACGGCCTGGGCACTGGTGCCCCAACCGAACCACCATTCCAACAACGGCTGCCAAGGTGCGAGCATGACTTACTCCTTGTGGTAGGCGGTGACGCGCTCCACCTCTTCCTTCGAGCCAAGGATTACCGACACGCGCTGGTGCAGGCTTTCTGGCTTGATGTCGAGGATACGCTCGTAACCGTTGGTGGAGGCTCCGCCGGCCTGCTCGATGATGAACGACATCGGGTTGGCTTCGTACATCAGGCGCAGCTTGCCCGGCTTGCTCGGCTCGCGGGCATCGCGCGGGTACATGAACAGGCCGCCACGGGTCAGGATACGGTGCACGTCGGCCACCATCGAGGCGATCCAACGCATGTTGTAGTTCTTCTTCAGCGGGCCGGTCTCACCTGCCAGCAGCTCGCCGACGTAACGCTGCACCGGGGCTTCCCAGTGGCGTTGGTTGGACATGTTGATGGCGAACTCGGCGGTGCTGGTCGGCACCTGGATGTTTTCGTGAGTCAGGACGAAGCTGCCCAGCTCGCGGTCCAGGGTGAAGCCCTTGACGCCATTACCCAGGGTCAGGATCAGCATGGTCTGCGGGCCATAGATCGCGTAACCGGCGGCGACCTGCTCGGTGCCAGGCTGGAGGAAGGCGTTCTCGTTGAGGGTTTCGTTCTGGCTCAGGTATTCGTTGGGGCAGCGCAGCACCGAGAAGATGGTGCCGACCGAGACGTTGACGTCGATGTTCGACGAACCGTCCAGTGGGTCGAAGACCAGCAGGTAGGCGCCTTTGGGGTATTTACCGGGGATCTGGTAGGCATTGTCCATTTCTTCGGACGCCATGCCGGCCAGGTGACCGCCCCATTCGTTGGCTTCGAGCAGGATCTCGTTGGAGATCACGTCGAGCTTCTTCTGCACTTCGCCCTGCACGTTTTCGGTGCCCATGCTGCCCAGTACGCCGCCCAGGGCGCCTTTGGACACGTTGTGGCTGATCTCCTTGCACGCACGCGCCACCACCTCGATCAGGAAGCGCAGATCGGCAGGGGTATTGTTGCTGCGGGTCTGCTCAATCAGATAGCGACTCAGGGTAACGCGGGACATGTATGGCTCCGAAAAGGATAGGGGGAGAAAAACCCCCGCAGTTTACAGGGAGAGTGACGGCCTAGCGAGTAAAGAGACGCGCCTGGCGGATCAGACGGTAGATTGGGGGTTGAGTTCATTGGCTGCAGGGCCGATGGTCGGTGGGGGCCTCATCGCGGGGCAAGCCCGCTCCCACGCAGCCATGAGCGACGCATGACAGCCACAGCCGCTGCGTAGCAGCGGCTGCGTGGGAGCGGCTGCGTGGGAACGGCTGATAGTAGCTGCTGCGTGGGAGCGGGCTTGCCCCGCGATAGCATGGCTCAATCCAACGCCTTCCAGATTTCCGTCGCATACTCGCGAATGGTCCGATCCGACGAGAACCAGCCCATCCGCGCAGTATTGAGCACCGCCATGCGCCACCATTCCTGCGGCTTGTGCCAAAGCTCCTCGACCCGGCGCTGGGCATCCCAGTAGGCATCGAAGTCGGCACAGACCAGGAAGCGGTCATGGGCGATCAGCGAATCGATCAGGTGCACATAGCGCGACGGATCATCCGGCGAGAACACCCCACTGCGAATCGCTTGCAAGACATCCCCCAGACGATGGGAAGCGGCAATCGCCGCATTGGCACCGAAATCCCCTGCCCGCTTGCGCGCCTCGACCTGCTGTGCGGTCAGGCCGAAGATGAACATGTTTTCCTCGCCGACCTGCTCACACATCTCGACGTTGGCGCCATCCAGAGTGCCGATGGTCAGCGCGCCGTTGAGGCCGAATTTCATGTTGCTGGTACCGGACGCTTCATAGCCGGCGGTGGAGATCTGCTCGGAAAGGTCCGCCGCCGGAATGATGCTCTCGGCCAGGCTGACGTTGTAGTTGGGCAGGAACACCACCTTGAGCAAACCGCGCACAGTCGGGTCGTTGTTGACCACCCGGGCGATGTCGTTGGCCAGCTTGATGATCAACTTGGCCTGGTGATAACTGGCCGCCGCCTTGCCGGCGAAGATCTTCACCCGCGGCACCCAGTCGGTGCCAGGCTCAGAGCGCATCGCCTGATACAGCGCCACGGTGTGCAGCAGGTTGAGCAACTGACGCTTGTATTCGTGGATGCGCTTGACCTGAACGTCGAACAACGCCTCCGGATTGACCGTCACCCCCAGGCGATCCTGAATGATGCTGGCCAGCGCGCGCTTGCTATGCAGGCGCTGGGCGGCGAACTGCTTGCGAAACGCCGGCTTGTCGGCGAATGGCGCAAGGTTGGTCAGGCGTGTTTCCGAATCGTCCAGCACCTCTGCCCCCAGCGACTCGATGAGCATGCTGGTCAACTGAGGGTTGGCTTGGTACAGCCAACGACGGAAGGTGATGCCGTTGGTCTTGTTGTTGATCCGCTGCGGGTACAGCTTGTGCAATTCGGCGAACACCGTGCTCTTCATCAGCTTGCTGTGCAGTGCCGACACGCCATTGACGCTGTGCGAGCCGAGGAAAGCCAGGTTGCCCATGCGCACCCGTCGGCCGTTGTCTTCTTCGATCAGCGACACCGCGCGCAGCACGTCGAAGTCGTGCAGGCCTTTGGCCCGCAACGCATCGATATGGTAGGCGTTGATCAAATAGATGATCTGCATGTGCCGCGGCAGCATGCGCTCCATCAAGGCGACCGGCCAGGTTTCCAGCGCTTCCGGCAACAGGGTGTGGTTGGTGTAGGCCAACGTGCCGACTGTGACTTCCCAGGCTTTTTCCCACGGAATTTCATGCTGGTCGACCAGTAGCCGCATCAGCTCGGCCACAGCGATCGAGGGGTGGGTGTCGTTGAGCTGGATCGCCGCAGCGTCTGGCAGGTTGAGCAGGGTATCGTGCATGTTCAGGTGCCGGCGCAGCAAATCCTGCAGCGAGGCGGAAACGAAGAAGTACTCCTGGCGCAGGCGCAACTCCTGCCCAGCTTCAGTGCTATCGGCCGGGTACAGCACCCGCGAGATACTTTCGGCCCGCGCCACTTCCGCCACCGCCCCTAAATGGTCGCCGGCATTGAAGCGTTCCAGATGCAGCTCTTCCAGCGCCCGCGCACGCCACAGGCGCAGGGTATTGACGCTGGCACCCCGCCAGCCGACCACCGGCGTGTCGTAGGCCACCGCCCGCACCGTCTCGCCCGGCCACCAGACCTGGCGCTGCTGGCCGGCGCTGTCTTGCACGGTTTCAACGCTGCCGCCAAAGCTGATCGGGTAGATCACCTCGGCGCGCTCGAACTCCCAGGGGTTGCCGAAATCCAGCCAGTTTTCGGTCTGCTCCTGCTGCCAGCCATCGACCACCGCCTGGCGGAACAGGCCGTGCTCGTAGCGGATGCCATAGCCATGCGCGGCAATGCCGAGGGTCGACATGCTTTCCATGAAGCAAGCCGCCAAGCGGCCCAGGCCGCCATTACCCAGCGCCGCGTCGGGTTCGAGCAGACGGATTCGCTCAAGGTCGACATCCAGCCCATCGAGCGCTTCCCGGGCAATATCCAGCAGCCCGAGATTGCTCAGGCTGTCGAACAGCAAACGGCCAATCAGGAACTCCAGGGAGAGGTAATAGACGCGCTTCTGGCTGCGTCGATAGGCCTGTCGGGTGTGATCCATCCAGTGGTCGACCATATGGTCGCGCGCGGCCAGGGCGATGGCCTCGAACCAGTCATGATCGAAGGCGTGCTCCGGGTCCTTGCCGACCGCGTAGGTCAGCTTGGCCAATACAGCGGCACGAAATTCGGCCACCTCGGCGTCACGTGCTTTAGGTTCCTGGGACATGCGGCATCCTCGGGCAAGTTGACGAAAGCGGAGGGAGATTGTTGAGACTAGACCCTTCGACAGGGAGTGACAGTTCCCGTTCGCAGTTTTCATGCCCATAACGGCAATCGGGCAAAAGGTTGTTCACAAATTGAACAACTCCGGTATGATCGCGCGCCCCAAGACCGTGATCTGCCCCCCATAACTATGAAACCGACCCTGATTGCCGCGGCCGAAGTCGACCGCCTGGAAACCTGGCAGCGCTATGCCAGCCATATGTGCGGGGGCTGCCATTCGACCTGCTGCACCCTGCCTGTTGAAGTGAAGATCAAAGACCTGATCCGTATTGGCGTGGTGGATGAGTTCGAAAAGGACGAGCCGCCCAAGAACGTCGCCAAACGCCTGCAGAAGGAAGGCATCATCGAACGCTTCAACCAGAAGTCGGGGATCTTCACCCTGACCCGGATGAGCAACGATGACTGCATGTATCTGGATCGTAAAAGCCGCCTGTGCACCATTTATGACAAGCGCCCGGATACCTGCCGCAACCATCCCAAGGTCGGGCCGCGGCCGGGATACTGCGCTTACAAGCCCAAAGCCGTTACGCGCTAATAGCAGGACTGCCTGTTAGCACGCCGAGCTTACTGCGTGAGCGCGGGCTTGCCCCGCGATTAGCCCTCTGACTGACACCCCGCACAAACAAAAACGCCCCCGGCCTTTCGACCGGGGGCGTTTTCATTCAGCCTGAGCTAACTCAGTTCTTGGCTTTCTTGGCAGCGCGGGTACGCTCGCCTTCGTCCAGGATCTTCTTGCGCAGACGGATCGACTTCGGCGTGACTTCGCACAGCTCGTCGTCCTGGATGAATTCCAGGGCCTGTTCGAGGGTGTGGCGAACTGGCGGAACCAGGGCGATGACTTCGTCCTTGCCCGAAGCACGCATGTTGTCGAGCTTCTTGCCTTTGGTCGGGTTCACGCCCAGGTCGTTGTCACGGCTGTTCAGGCCGATGATCTGACCGTTGTAGATCTCTTGGCCGTGCTCAACGAACAGCTTGCCACGAGCCTGCAGGGTTTCCAGCGAGTAGGTCAGAGCCTTGCCAGTCTCGACCGACACCAGAACGCCGTTCAGACGGCCGGACATCTGGCCCGACTTCATGGTGTCGTAGCGATCGAAGATCGAGGTCAGGATGCCTGCACCGTTGGTCAGGGTCAGGAACTGGTTACGGAAACCGATCAGACCACGAGCTGGAATGTTGTACTCCAGGCGAACACGGCCTTTGCCATCCGGAACCATGTTGGTCAGGTCGCCTTTACGCAGACCCATCTCTTCCATGACCTTGCCCTGGGATTCTTCAGGGATGTCGATGGTGACGTTCTCGAACGGCTCCTGCTTGACGCCGTCGACTTCGCGGATGATCACTTCAGGACGGCCTACGGCCATCTCGAAACCTTCACGACGCATGGTTTCGATCAACACCGACAGGTGCAGTTCGCCACGGCCCGATACCTTGAACTTGTCAGGGGAATCGGTTTCCTGAACGCGCAGAGCAACGTTGTACAGCAGCTCTTTGTCCAGACGGTCCTTGATGTTACGGCTGGTGACGAACTTGCCTTCCTTGCCGCAGAACGGCGAGTCGTTGACCTGGAAGGTCATCGAAACGGTCGGCTCGTCAACGGTCAGCGGCTTCATCGCTTCTACCGCGTCAGGAGCGCACAGGGTGTCGGAGATGAACAGCTCATCGAAACCGCTGATGCAGACGATGTCGCCCGCTTGGGCTTCTTCGACGTCGATGCGGTGCAGACCGTGGTGGCCCATCAGCTTGAGGATACGGCCGTTACGCTTCTTGCCGTTGGTGTCGATGGCGACGACCGGGGTGTTCGGCTTGACGCGACCACGGGCGATACGGCCAACGCCGATAACACCGAGGAAGCTGTTGTAGTCCAGTGCGGAGATCTGCATCTGGAACGGACCTTCACGGTCGACAGACGGCGCTGGTACGTTGTCGATGATCGACTGGTACAGCGGGGTCATGTCTTCGGCCATGTCGGTGTGGTCCAGACCGGCGATGCCGTTCAGGGCCGAGGCGTAGACGACTTTGAAGTCCAGCTGTTCGTCGGTAGCACCGAGGTTGTCGAACAGGTCGAAGATCTGGTCCAGAACCCAGTCAGGACGCGCGCCCGGACGGTCGACCTTGTTGATCACGACGATTGGCTTCAGGCCTGCTTCGAAAGCCTTTTTGGTCACGAAGCGGGTTTGCGGCATCGGGCCGTCTTGGGCATCGACCAGCAGCAGCACCGAGTCAACCATCGACATTACACGCTCAACCTCGCCACCGAAGTCGGCGTGGCCGGGGGTGTCGACGATGTTGATGTGGTAGCCGTTCCAGTTGATGGCGGTGTTTTTCGCCAGAATGGTAATGCCGCGCTCTTTTTCCTGGTCGTTGGAGTCCATCACGCGCTCGTCGTTGAGCTCGTTACGCTCCAGGGTGCCGGACTGGCGCAGGAGTTTGTCGACCAGGGTGGTTTTACCATGGTCAACGTGGGCGATGATGGCGATGTTACGCAGATTTTCGATCACAAATGTATCTCGATCAGAGGATTCGGTTTGCTGCCCAGTCTAGGCAGCCAATATGAAGGTAAAAGGCTCAGCGGGCCCATTGGTCGGGAGGGCGATGGCGGATGCTGCCGCCATACAGCCCTGGCGTCTTATGCCGGACGATAAACACGCACATTGGCATGTCCCTCACTGAGCAGGTGATGCGCATGCAGGCGGCTCATGACGCCCTTGTCGCAATAAAGAAGGTACTGACGATTGCCATCGAGGTGCTTGAAGCGGCTGTTGATGGCATAGAAAGGCATGACTTGGACCTCGACGCCGTCGATCATCAGCGGTTCGTCTTCCTGGGCATCGGGGTGGCGAATATCGATGACGATCTGGCCAGGCAGGGCTTCGCCCACTTCCTCGACCTGAATGTCCTGGCCCAGCTCGTCGATAACGTGGTCGATCGAGATGAAACGGGCACGCTCCAAGGCGCGCTCGAGTACCTGCATGTCGAACTGGTTTTCTTCGTGCACGACCCGGTGCGGTTTGGCACAGGTGGTCGGGTTCACCGAGATCACGCCGCAGTATTCTGGCATGTGCTTGGCGAACTCGGCGGTACCGATCTGATAAGCGGTGTCGATGATGTCCTGCTTGTGGCTGGCCAACAGCGGGCGCAGTACCAACTTGTCGGTGGCCTGGTCGATCACTGCCAGGTTTGGCAGGGTCTGGCTGGACACCTGGGAGATCGCCTCGCCGGTGACCAGGGCGTCGATTTCCAGACGGTCGGCGATTTTCGCCGAGGCGCGCAACATCATGCGCTTGAGGGTGACGCCCATGTAGCTGTTGTCGACCTTGCCGAGAATCTCGCCGACCACTTCTTCGAACGGCACGCTGATGAACAGCACGCGCTGGCTGCTGCCGTATTTCTTCCACAGGTAGTGGGCAACTTCCATCACCCCCAGCTCGTGGGCACGGCCGCCGAGGTTGAAGAAGCAGAAGTGGGTCATCAGGCCGCGGCGCATCATCTGGTAGGCGGCCACCGTGGAGTCGAAGCCACCGGACATCAACACCAACGTCTGCTCCAGGGCGCCCAGCGGATAGCCGCCGATGCCCTGGTGCTGGTTGTGGATCACGTACAGGCGCTGGTCGCGGATCTCGATGCGCACCATCACTTCTGGGGTCTTCAGGTCGATCCCGGAGGCGCCGCACTGCTGGCGCAGTTGGCTGCCGACGTAGCGATCGACGTCCATCGAAGTGAAGTCATGGTGGCCACCGCGCTTGCAGCGTACGGCGAAGCGCTTACCCGCCAGTAGGTGACCGAAGTGCTGCTTGCACTTCTCGACGATATCGTCGAAGTCGCCCAGCGGGTACTCCTCCACTTGCAGGAAGTGGGTGATCCCCGGCATGCAGGACAGGCGCTCGATCATCTCGCGCTGGACTTTTTCGTCTTCGACGCGGGTGACCACTTCGAGGTTGTCCCAGACACCATCGACCTTCAGCTCAGGGTCCAGATCCTTGAGCACATTGCGAATGTTCTTCGCGAGCTGACGGATGAAGCGCTTGCGCACCGGCCGGCTCTTGATGGTGATTTCTGGGAAGACTTTGACGATAAGTTTCATGGGTAAACAGCGCGCCCAGGGCCTGCCGAAAATGAGGGGCGCGAATTATAGCGGAAATTGCTCAGGATTTGACCAACTTTTGTACAGAAGGTTTGACTTTCTCTGCCAAGCCCTGTTTTACAGGCCTGCAGCTATCGCGGGGCAAGCCC
>NZ_JBICKL010000091.1:0-109605 GCF_043104195.1 Pseudomonas sp. xss_2 | reverse complement strand
CGTTCACGCGGCGTGGCCTGGATCAGCTGTTAGGCAGCAACCGGCAAGTGATGCTCTTGATGTAGCGCGTTTCAGCAATGGCCGGGTGCACCGGATGATCCGGGCCTTGGCCGCCGCGCTCGAGCAACTGCATGTTGCGGTCCAGGTGGCGGGCGCTGGTCAGCAGGATGCTGTTCAGGTCATCTTCAGGCAGGTGCATGGAGCACGAGGCACTGACCAGAATGCCGTCCTTGGTCAGCATGCGCATGGCCTGTTCGTTGAGGCGGCGGTAGGCGGCCTCGCCGTTTTTCAGGTCTTTCTTGCGTTTGATGAAGGCGGGTGGGTCGGCGATGATCACATCGAAGCGCTCTTCGGCGGCCTTCAGCTCGCGCAGGGCCTCGAACACGTCACCTTCGATGCAGGTGACTTTCTCGCTGATGCCGTTCAGCGCTGCGTTGCGCTCGACGCCATCGAGGGCGAAGCCGGAGGCATCGACGCAGAACACTTCGCTGGCACCGAAGGCGCCGGCCTGCACACCCCAGCCACCGATGTAGCTGAACAGATCCAGCACGCGCTTGCCGTTGACGTACGGCGCCAGGCGCGCGCGGTTCATGCGGTGGTCGTAGAACCAGCCGGTCTTTTGTCCTTCACGTACCGGTGCTTCGAATTTCACCCCGTTCTCTTCCAGCGCGACCCAATCCGGCACTTCGCCGTAGACGGTCTCGACATAGCGCTGCAGGCCTTCGGCATCGCGGGCGGCGGAGTCGTTCTTGAACAGGATGCCGCTTGGCTTGAGTACCTGGACCAAGGCGGCGATCACGTCGTCCTTGTGCTGCTCCATGGTCGCCGAGGCCAGCTGAACCACGAGGATGTCGAAGAAGCGGTCGACCACCAGGCCTGGCAGCAGGTCGGAGTCGCCATAGACCAGGCGGTAGCACGGCTTGTCGAACAGCCGTTCACGCAGCGACAGCGCCACGTTGAGGCGGTGCACCAGCAGCGACTTGTCCAGCGGCAGCTTGATGTCACGCGACAGCAGGCGCGCACAGATCAGGTTGTTCGGGCTCAGCGCGACGATGCCCAGTGGCTTGCCGTTGGCTGCCTCGAGGATCGCCTGTTGGCCGGCTTGCAGGCCTTGCAGCGGGGTCGCGGTGACATCGACTTCGTTGCTGTAGACCCACAGGTGGCCGGCGCGCAGGCGGCGATCGGCATTGGCTTTGAGGCGTAGGCTGGGCAGGGACATGACGTCGCTCCGGGAAAAAAGAGCGGGAGTATAACGTGTTGGCCCCAGCTTCGCTGTGGGGCGCGACAAAGCGCGGGCGGGTTCGCGTGTTTAGCCGCAATCACGCCAAGACTCACAGCACGCGCAGGTCGCTGCGGACATCTCAGGTATAAAGTTAAGCGCCGTTCGAACGATCCAGTGATTGGTGCCCTGCCGGAGTACAGGGTTAGAATCCCATGTCCTTACCGAGTGTGTGCCCAATGTCCCAGGAACTCAGCCCCGAACAGATCCAACAAGCCTTGCAAGGCATCACCATTCCGCCGCAGCCGCAGATCATGGTCGACCTGCAGTTCGAGCAGTACATGCCCGATCCGGATCTGGAGACCATCGCCAAGCTGATCGCCCAGGACCCGGGCCTCTCCGGTGCCTTGCTCAAGCTGGTGAATTCGCCGCACTTCGGCCTTTCCAACAAGATTGGTTCGATCCAGCGGGCGGTCAATCTGCTGGGCAGCCGTTCGATCATCAACCTGATCAACGCCCAGTCGATCAAGGGCGAAATGAGCGACGAGACCATCGTCACCCTCAACCGCTTCTGGGACACTGCCCAGGATGTGGCGATGACCTGCCTGACCCTGGCCAAGCGCACCGGTATCCAGGCGGCAGACGAGGCTTACACCTTGGGCCTGTTCCACGATTGCGGCGTGCCGCTGATGCTCAAGCGCTTCCCCAATTACATGGACGTGCTGGAAGACGCCTATGCCACGGCGAGTGAACAAACCCGCGTGGTCGATACCGAGAACCGGGTGTTCAACACCAACCATTCGGTGGTGGGGTACTTCACCGCCAAGTCCTGGCGCTTGCCAGAGCACATCAGCGCGGCGATCGCCAACCACCACAATGCCTTGGCGGTGTTCCGCGATGAGTCCTCGCGCAACACCCAGACCCAGCTGAAGAACCTGCTGGCGGTGTTGAAGATGGCCGAGCACATCTGCGCCTCTTATCGGGTGCTGGGCAATCAGAACGTCGACCATGAGTGGAATGTGGTTGGTCCACTGGTGCTCGACTACATCGGTTTGTCGGAGTACGACTTCGAAAACCTCAAGCAGACCATACGCGAACTGGGCGGGCACTGACCGATGCCTGAATTGCCCGAAGTCGAGACTACCCGGCGCGGTATTGCGCCGTATCTGGAGGGCCAGCGGGTCAGCCGCGTGGTGGTGCGTGAGCGGCGCTTGCGCTGGCCGATTCCGGAGGATCTGGATGTGCGCCTGTCCGGCCAGCGCATCGTCACGGTGGAGCGGCGGGCCAAGTACCTGTTGATCAATGCCGAGGTGGGGACGTTGATCAGTCATCTGGGTATGTCGGGCAACCTGCGCCTGGTTGAGCTGGGCTTGCCCGCGGCCAGGCACGAGCATGTGGATATCGAGCTGGAGTCGGGGCTGGCCCTGCGCTACACCGATCCGCGTCGGTTTGGCGCGATGCTTTGGTCGCTCGACCCGCTGAACCATGAGCTGCTACTGCGGCTGGGGCCGGAACCACTGACCGATCTGTTCGACGGCGATCGGTTGTTCCAGCTGTCGCGGGGCCGCTCGATGGCGGTCAAGCCGTTCATCATGGACAACGCGGTGGTGGTTGGCGTGGGCAATATCTATGCGACCGAGGCGTTGTTCGCCGCTGGGATCGATCCACGGCGTGAGGCGGGTGGGATTTCCCGGGCGCGCTATTTGAAGCTGGCGATCGAGATCAAGCGGGTGCTGGCGGCGGCCATCGAGCGCGGTGGTACCACCTTGCGCGACTTCATCGGTGGCGATGGGCAGCCGGGGTACTTCCAGCAGGAACTGTTTGTCTATGGGCGCGGTGGGATGCCGTGCAAGCTGTGCGGTACCCCTTTGCGTGAGCTGAAGCTGGGGCAACGCGCTAGTGTCTATTGCCCGCGTTGTCAGCGCTGACGCTATCGCGGGGCAAGCCCGCTCCCACGCAGTTCTGAGCTGCGCCCCATATGATGGATGGGTGTCCAACATCTGGGGCGCAGCTCATTCTTCGATACTGAGACGGCGTGGGAGCGGGCTTGCCCCGCGATTTTCCTGCTCCAGGTTAAGGAGCGATCAAAGCCTCGCCCACACCGCGCGGATCACTTGCCGCTTCTAGCGTCCCCGCCGCCTTGTCCCAATACAGCACCTGCTGGTTGCCGTAGCTACGCCCCAGGTCCTTCAGGCGATACCCGCGAGCCTCCAGCTCAGCTTTTTGCACAGCGCTGAACGTCCCCGGCTCATGCTCAACCACGTCCGGCAGATACTGGTGGTGATACCGCGCCGTCGCCGGCCATTCGCTCACCGGTCGGCCCTCAAGAAAACCCATCACCGACAGCAGCACCATGCTCGGAATCCGGCTACCACCCGGCGTGCCGAAGCTGGCCAGCTGGGTCGGGCTCTCGATAAAGCTGGGGCTCATGCTCGACAGGGGGCGCTTGCCCGCCGCTACGGCATTGGCCTGGCTGCCAGCGAGCCCATAACTGTTGCTGCCGTGCGGATCGGCGGCAAAGTCGTCCATCTCGTTGTTGAGCACCACGCCACTGCCTGGCACGGTGAAGGCCGCGCCGAATGGCAAGTTGACCGAAAGGGTGGCTGACACCGCATTGCCGTCGGCGTCGATCACCGCAAAGTGCGTGGTGTGATCGCCTTCGCGCCATGCCGGGGCGGGAGCCAAGGCGCTGCTGGGTGTGGCCTGATAAACGTCGATGTTGTCGGCAAGCCCGGTCAGGTAGTTGCGCGCCAGCAGGCGATTGATCGGGTTGCTGACGTAATCCGGGTCGCCCAGTAGTCCACGATCTCGATAGGCCCGGCGCAGCACTTCAATCACGTAATGGCTGCGCTGGACCGGCTCGGCGCTTTGCCAGGGCAGGCGCTGGAGCATCGCCAGGCTTTGCGCCAAGGCCACGCCACCTGCCGAGGGCGGTGGGCTGCTGATCAATTGGCGTTGGTTGGCCAGGTTGAAACGCAACGGCTCGCGCCAGACGGTGCGGTAGTTGGCCAAGTCATCGAGGGTCCAGATACCGCCCGCCTGGCGGATTCCATTTACCAACTGTTCGGCCAGCACGCCTCGGTAAAAGCCCTCACGGCCGTCATCGGCTATGCGTTGCAGGGTGCGGGCCAGCTCTGGCTGGCGGATGACCGCGCCCAGCGGCGGGACTTGGTTGCTCAGCAGAAATAACCGTGCGCTTTCCGGATCGTCACGCAGCGCACTCAGGCGCATGGTGGCGCGGTCGCGATAGATGCGGTCCACGGTAAAGCCCTGGTTCGCCAGGCGAATGGCTGGGGCAAGGCTGTCCTTGAGCGGCAGCTTGCCGTGAGTCGCAGCGAGTTCGGCCAAGGCTTGAGGCAGGCCGGGAATGGCCGCGGCCAACGCACCATTGATCGAAAGCCCCGGGCTGACTTTGCCCTGTTCGAGGTACATGTCCTCGGTTGCGCCGCCAGGTGCGCGCTCGCGGGCGTCGAGGAAGCGGTAGCGCGGTGGCTCGCCGGCTTCCCGCAGCAGGAAGAAACCACCTCCGCCGAGCCCCGAACCATAAGGCTCGACCACCGCCAGCGCAGCGCTGACGGCAATTGCCGCATCGAAAGCGTTACCACCTTGCGCAAGGATTTGGCCTGCCGCCGCAGTGGCTTGCGCATGCGGGCTGGCGATTGCCGCGCGGCCAGGGCCTTGGGCGTGGGCCGCAGTTGCCAGCAGCGCCAGAACGGCGCCCAGGGCTGCGCTGCGAAACGCGCCGACGAACGGCATCAGGCTTTGCCGGTGATCCGACGGTATTTGGCCATCAGTTCGTCTTCGGTTTCCGGGTGAGCTTCATCCAAGGGGATGCAGTCGACCGGACAAACCTGCTGACACTGCGGCTCGTCGTAATGGCCCACGCACTGGGTGCACAGGTTTGGGTCGATCACGTAGATCTCTTCGCCCTGGGAGATGGCGGCGTTCGGGCACTCGGGTTCGCAGACGTCGCAGTTGATGCAATCGTCGGTGATGATCAGGGACATGGGGGCTCCGGCCGGGGCTCTGGGCCCGGGCATGTTTCAGACCTAATGGGCACAATTGTGCCGCAATCGCGCCCGCAGTGCACGCGGGCGCGACGCTCAGGTCGTGTAGATCACTTCTTGAAGCGTTCGGTCAGGGCCTCGGCCACCACCGGATGGACGAACTTGGTGATGTCACCGCCCAATGCGGCAATTTCCCGGACCAGGGTCGAGGAAATAAACGAATAGCGCTCCGACGGCGTCAGGAACAGGCTCTCGACGTCTGGTGCCAGCTGGCGATTCATGTTCGCCAGTTGGAACTCGTACTCGAAATCCGAGACCGCGCGCAGGCCACGCAGGAACACATTGGCATTCTGCTCCTTGGCGAAATGCGCAAGCAGGCTGGAGAAGCCGATGACTTCGACATTGGGCAGGTGCCTGGTGACCTCACGGGCCAGCTCAACCCGCTGTTCCAGGGGGAACAATGGGTTTTTCTTGGGGCTGGCCGCCACAGCGATGATCACGTGATCGAACAGACGCGAAGCGCGCTCGACCAGGTCGCCGTGGCCCTTGGTAATAGGGTCGAAAGTACCCGGGTACAACACTCGGTTCATCGCGTCATCCTGGCTTGGAGTGCGTTGGGGAGTCGGATGGTAGCGCAGCGATTGCGCCCGGCCAAGCGGTGCGGCCTGACGAAGGCACTATAGACAGTACGGGTATGGGTTGTCATGTGGCTTGCCTGTATTGGCCTAATCGCGGGTCAAGCCCACTCCCACGCCCATCGGCGCAGGATTCGTGGGAGCGGGCTTGCCCCGCGATCGGTCCAGTTCAGGCTCAGCGGATGAACAACTTGTAGACCAGGCGCTGCAACGTCCTGCCATATGGCGGATAAATCAACCGCGCAGCATTGAGCCTTTGCTTGGCCAGCACGGCCTTGGCCTTGCTGAAGGTCAGAAAACCATCCTGGCCATGGTAGTGGCCCATGCCGGATGGGCCGATGCCGCCAAATGGCAGATCATCCTGGGCAACATGCAGCAGGGTGTCATTCAGGCACACTCCGCCGGAGTGGGTGTGATGCACCACGTAGTCCTGCTCGGCCCGGTTGTAGCCAAAATAGTAGAGCGCCAGTGGTCTGGGACGCTGGTTGATGTAGGCCAAGGCGTCCTCAAGACGGTCATAAGGCACTAGCGGCAGTAATGGGCCGAAAATTTCGTCCTGCATCACCTGCATGTCATCGCTCACATCGAACAGCAAATGCGGGGGCAGGCGCCGACCCTGGCGTGTTTCGTCGGCATACAGATCGAGCACCTGCGCGCCCTTGTCGCTGGCATCGGCCAGTAGCCGCTCAAGGCGCTGCAGCTGGCGCGGGTTGATGATCGCGCTGTAGTCGCGGTTGTCGGCAATGCTTGGGTACAGGCGCCGGACCGCACGTCGATAGGCCTCGGCGAATGCACCCAAGTGGTCGCGAGGCACCAGCACATAGTCGGGCGCGACACAGGTTTGCCCGGCGTTGAGGGTCTTGCCGAAGGCGATGCGCTCGGCGGCGCCGTCCAGCGCTGCGCTGGGCGAGACGATAGCGGGTGATTTACCGCCCAGCTCCAGGGTTACCGGCGTCAGGTTGTGCGCGGCGGCCAGCATCACCTGGCGGCCGATGCTGGTGGCACCGGTGAACAGCAGGTGATCGAAAGGCAGGCGGGCGAAGGCCTGGCCAACTTCCACCTCGCCGAGCACGACACTGACCAGATCAGCGGGAAATACCCGCTCCAGCAGCGCTTTGAGCACCGCCGCACTGGCCGGCGTGGCTTCGCTGAGCTTGAGCATCACCCGGTTGCCGGCCGCCAGGGCGCAGGTCAGCGGGCCGATGGCGAGAAACAGCGGGTAGTTCCACGGGACGATAATCCCGACCACGCCCAACGGCTGGTACAGCACGCGCCCGGTCGCCGGCTGGAATGCCAGGCCTACCTTGCGCCGCGCGGGCTTCATCCAGCGCTGCAGGTGTTGCTCGGCATGGCGCAGGCCCTGCACCGACGGCAACAGCTCAGCAAGCAAGGTTTCATCGGCGCTGCGTCCATCGAAGTCGGCGTCAATCGCTTCGATCAGTGCATCTTGGTCCGCCAACAACGCTTCGCGCAGGCTTTTCAGCCATTGTCGGCGCTGGGCTGCGGGTGGCATCGGGTGGCTGGCGAACGCCTGTCGCTGGCTGGCGAACAACGCCTGCAGGTCGAGGTCCGAATGCACAGGGGGCAGGGAAAAAGACGAAGTCATGGGAGCTCCAAGAGGCTGCACAACCCCTAGAGCCTATACTCTAAAGCGGCGCTTGGCTGGAGTTTTTCCCCCTGCTGCAACGGTGCATCTTGGTCGCGATTAACCGTAAGATGCAGCTATCTACAAGCCTGCAGACTGGAGCTGAGCATGGCCCCGCGCATCAAGACCCGTGAGCGCATCGTGCAGAACAGCCTGGAGCTGTTCAACCAACAGGGCGAACGTAGCGTCAGCACCAATCACATTGCCGCGTACATGGAGATTTCTCCCGGCAACCTGTATTACCACTTCCCTAACAAGCAGGCGATTATCGCCGTGCTGTTCAGCCAGTACGAAGAGCTGGTCGACAGTTTCCTGCGACCGCCCCAGGGCCGCGCCGCGACGGTTGAGGACAAGCGTTTCTATCTCAAGGCCTTGCTGGCCGCGATGTGGAATTTTCGCTTCCTGCACCGTGATCTTGAGCACCTGCTTGAAAGCGACCTGGAGCTGGCTGCGCGCTATCGACGTTTTTCCCAACGCTGCCTGCAGCAGGGCCAAGCGATCTACCGTGGGTTCGTCGATGCCGGGATTCTGGCCATGGAGCCTGCGCAGATTGAGTCGCTGACCATCAACGCCTGGATTGTGCTGACCTCTTGGGTACGGTTTCTCAGTACCACTCGCGAACATACCGCGCACATGGGTGAAGAAGCCTTCAAGCGCGGCGTCTATCAGGTGCTGGTACTGGAGCTCGGCTTCGTCACCGCTGGCGCCCGCACTGCCGTGGACGCGCTGTGCCAGGAATTCCACATACCGTTCAACCAAGCCCTGGAGCAGTGAGCCAGGGCTTTCGTGCCATTGATCAGGAGATTGTCATGCCCCTTGCGCAATTGATCACCCCGCAACAGCTGGCCGAGCAACTCGACTCGCCCAAACTGGTGATCCTCGATTGTCGTTTCGCCCTGGAAGACGTGGACTACGGCCAACGCAGCTATGCCGAGGGACATATCGCCGGGGCGCATTTTGCTGATCTGGAACGGGACTTGAGTGGCAAGGTGGTCAAGGGCGTGACCGGTCGTCATCCACTGCCCGAGCCGCTGCGCCTGGTCGAACGCTTGCGCGAGTGGGGTGTGGATAACGACAGCCAGGTGGTGCTGTATGACGATGGTCCCGGCGCCTTCGCGGCCCGTGCCTGGTGGTTGCTGGCGTGGCTGGGTAAGCGCGATGGGGTATCGATTCTCGATGGCGGCCTCAAGGCCTGGCACGCGGCGCACCTACCGTTGAGTCTGGATCCTGCACCCAAGCGCGAAGGCACCTTCAGCGGCGAGCCAGACGTGCACCTGTTGATCGATGCCGAACAGCTGGCCAAGACGCTGAAAAAACCAGAGTTGACCCTGATCGATGCCCGCGGTCTGCCGCGTTTTCGCGGTGAAGTCGAACCGATCGATCCGGTGGCTGGGCATATTCCGGGCGCTCAATGCGCTGCATTTACTGACAATCTAGGCGCAGATGGGCGCTTTTTACCTGCTGATCAGCTCAAGCAGCGCTTTGACGAGAAACTGGCGGGACGTGCGCCCGAGCAGTTGGTGGCGTATTGCGGCTCAGGGGTGACAGCTTGTCACAACCTGTTCGCCTTGGCATTGGCGGGGTATCCGCTAGGTAGGCTGTATGCGGGGTCGTGGAGCGAGTGGATCAATGATCCGCAACATGGGGTTGCGACAGGCGACTGAACCTGACTTCAAGTGGAGGCTGGCCAACGATTCGGGCTCAGCCTCCCTCTACCAGCCACTGCGGAATCCGTCGCTCCAGGTAATACCCCGGATTGCGCAGGCTGCCGTCGACAAATCCGACATGCCCGCCACGGCTGTGCAGCTCGAAGTGCGTCTGCGGCGCCAGTTCGTCCGCCGTGGGCAAGCTGTGGCTGAACACGAACGGGTCGTCGCTGGAATGAATGATCAGCGTTGGCGTGCGATTTTCGCCCAGGTAATAGCGGCTCGATGAGCGCCGGTAGTAATCGTGCGCATCGCGGAAGCCGTTGAGCGGCGCGGTCACCTTGCCATCGAAATCCCAGAACGTGCGCAAATTGCGCAGAGTGCCGAGGCGCTCCAGCGCCGCCACCCCTTCGTGGTGGCCGTTAGCGCGCAAATGCCGCTCCTTGTGCTGCACGTAGGCGAGCATTTCACGCATGAAGTGCGCCTGGTAGACCTTGGAAAAGCCCTGACCGATGCGGTCGGCACACTCGTCCAGACGAAACGGCACCGACACCGCTACCGCTGCCTGCAGTTGGCTGGCCGAGCCGCGTTCACCCAGATACTTGAGCAACACATTGCCGCCCAGTGAATAGCCAACTGCATACAGCGGCGCCAGTGGCCGCTGGGCACGCAGATGGCTGATGGCTTCGGCGAGGTCTTCGCTGGCGCCGGAGTGATAACTGCGGGCCAGCAGGTTCGGCTCGCCCGAGCAGCCACGCCAGTTCACCGCGACACTGGCCCAGCCACGCGCCAGCAAGGCTTGCTGCAAGCCTTTGACGTAAGGTGAGTTGGATGAGCCGGTCAGGCCGTGGAGGACCAGCACCAGCGGTGCGTCATGCTGATGCGGGCCGTGCCAGTCGAGGTCGAGGAAGTCGCCATCGGCCAGCCAGAGTCGCTCTCGGCTGCGCTGCAAATCGGGCATCTTGCGCCAGAGCGGCCCCCACAAGGTTTGCAGGTGGGGGTTGGAAATCCCGGTGGCGGGGCGGAACGTGGCGGTGAGGCTGGGCATGCTGGGCGACTCTTTGTGTGCCTGCCTAGAGTGCCATGGAACACCGCCGCTGTACCTACGCTATTGGTCGGCTGCCGGTAGCGGTGGCAAGTTTTCTTGCTCGGTCGCGGGGCCGACACTGACGCACACGATGTGGTCGAGATCGATCAGCCGAGCAGCCACGCTGCGAACCTCTTCGCTGGTGAGTTGCGAAAGCCGTGCAAGGTAATCTTCGTAATGGGTCGCTGAAAGCCCATGCGTATTGAGTTCTGCAATTTTCTCCGACAGCTGAGTGTCATCGGCAAAGGTGCGCAACAGTTCACCCTTGAGTTGCGCCACGGCAAGCTCCAGCTCTGCCTGGCTTGGCCCGTGTTCGATGAAGCATCGGACAATCAACCTGACCAGTTCTACCGAGGCCTGAAGGTAGGCAGGTTGCACATCCCAGGTGATGTACAAGAAGCTACCGGCCTTGTACATCCTCAGGTCCGAGTAAATGCTGTACGTCAGTGATCGCCGTTCGCGCAACTCAGTGGCCAGCCGAGATTCGGCCCCCCGGCCAAGTATCTGATTCGCGACCATCGTCGCAGGATAGTCGGCATTGCCCGGCGACAGGCTCAGCGGCAGGGCCAGCTTCACGCTGGTGTTGCTCGCAAGCTCTTTGATTGCCAGCACTTTAGCTTCGTGAAGCGGTGTTGCGACAGGGAGCGGCGCCATGGCTGCGCCCTGCGCCAGTGCGTGCGAGATCGCATCGATGAGGGTTTCAGCCTCTGTGCGGTTCAGGTCACCGACCAGGGTGATCTCGACATTTGCAGCGGTATACGCGCGTTGGTGAAAGGCCTGCAGCATGCCCCGGTCCAGCTTTGCAATGCCTTCTGAGGTGCCTGCGACTTCTGTTGCGTAGGGATGACCGGCAAACAGGCGACTGAGGATTTCTCTGTCGACCCTGGCTGCCGGGCTTGCCTCCCGCCGTTGCAGGTAAGCGACTAATCGCGCCTTCATTGCGCCGAGCGCTGTTGGGTTGAACGCTGGTCGCGCGATCATCTCGATGAGCAAGGCAAGCGTTTTGGAGCGTAAGGCGGCTGTGCTGAGACCGCTAACTGTGACGGTGGCATGATCGTGAGAGATCGACCGAGTCATGCTCGCTCCAAGCCCGCCAAGCTGCTCGGCAAACTGCTGGGCATCAAGTGCACCGGTGCCTTGGTCAAGCATGTACAGCGTTAATGCGGCAACGCCAGGGGTATCGCCGTCGGCGCCTGCTCCTGCGTTGAAGCGTAGTTGCAGGTCGAATAGCGACGAGCCTTCTGTCGGGACGAAACACGCTTTCCCCCCTTGGCGGGTCCGCCATATGCGGATTTGGCGCCTGGGTGAGTCGATGCGGTCGATGTCGATCCGGGCCATCGCGGTGAGTGCCGAGAGGTCAGCGGCCCTAGCAGTTGGAGCGAGATCGGTACAGCGCAAAGGTGTTAGCGGGGTGATGGGCTGGGTGCGTGGTGCGAGCATGTGAGTAGTGCTCAGCCGCTCTCGGGTCAAGAACGCTTGCGCAACCTGTTGGACCTCCTGCGGGGTGAGCGCGATGAGGGTTTGCAGCTCTTGGTCCAATTGAGTAGGTGATATGCCGCTGATGGCACGCGTGGCTATGGTTTCAGCCTTATCGGCAAAAGCGCTGTGTTTGGCAAGCTGGCGTGTCAGCAACTGCAATTTGAGTTGTTCGAGCGCCTCCAGCGCGGGAGGCGACTGCTTGAACGCTTCTATGCTGTTCCAGACGCGCTCGCTGGCTTGTTCGGGAGTGACGTTGGCGGCATTGCTGTAGGCATACAAGCTCAGCAAGGTGTCGCCACGAAGGTGATGATCGTATTGGCCGTCGATGCCACTGAGTATCTGTGCGTCGCGCACGAGGGTGCCATAAAGCAATGAGCCCGGGCCTTTGCAGAGCATCTGCAAAGCTAGAGTCAACGCCGGAACGGTTTTTTCTGAAGCAGCGGAGTTACGGCTGGGCACGTTGAAAGACATCAGGAAGCCGTCTCGCAATCCCGGTAGCGAAAGCACCTCCTGGCGTTCATTCAGTTGCGCAGGTTGCCGGGGAGCAGACGATGACGCCAAGGGGGCCGCTGGCCAGCCTTGAAAATGGCGCTGTACCCATTCTTCTAGAAGTCGCCGGTCGCCGTCGCCGACCACCACCAGCGTTGCATTGTTGGGGTGGTACCAGGTTCGATACCACGTGCGCACGGTTTCAAGCTTCAGGCTCTCCAGGTCGTGCGCCTCACCATAACTAGGCGCAGCGTACGCGTTGCCGCCATGGGCCAGCCATTTGTGACGCTCAAAGGCCTGCATCAACGCATTGTTATCGACCTTGAGCCTGCGCTCGTTCTTCACCGCCTCGACAGCCTTGACCAAGGCTGCCTGATCAAGACTGGCATTGGCCATGGTGTCGGCCATTATCTCCAGCGCCGCTTCCAGCTGAGACGAGGGCAGGATCGCTTCGTACACGGTGGCATCATCCCGGGTCGAAGCATTGCTGGTGCCGCCCAGCCGGTCGATGATCCTCGAGTATTGGCCGGGGGCGAGCTTGCGGCTGCCTTCGAACAGCATGTGCTCCAGAACATGGCTGAGGTTTGTATGGCCAGCGGGCTCGTGACTGGAGCCGATGTGGTACCACAGCTGAACACAGGCCAATGGACTGCTAGGGTCCTGCTGCAAGTAAACCTTGAGCCCGTTGTCCAAGGTGAACTGTTCTATGGGTAGCTGGGCGCGGCTGAGGAGGGAGGCGAGGCTGGCTTGCAACGGATCGGGGGTAGCCATGATTGATGAGCTCCGGGAAACAGTAGGAGCGCAGCAGCTTCAATCAATCGAGGCACCCGCCTGCGTTACTTAGTTACGCAGGCGGGTAGGGGGCTCAGCCGCGTTGCCACAAGGCGTAATGCACCTGGCCGGTTTTCTTCTCGCGGTGCAGGCGCCAGTTGGCTGGCATCTGCAGCGAGGATGGCGCGGCTTCGCTTTCGGTGTAGATCCAGGCGCGCTCACGTAGCCACTGATGCTGTTCGAGCAGGTTGCAGGTGGTGGCCAGCAGGTCCTGGTGAAACGGTGGGTCGAGGAACACCACGTCGAACTGCTTTTTCGCCTCGCCGTCCAGATAGCGCAGGGCATCGGTCTGCAGGATCTGCCCGCGCGGGCAGCGCAGCAGTTCCAGGTTGTCCTTGAGGTTGCTGATGGCTGCCGGGTTGCTGTCCAGTGCCACGGCATCTTCGGCGCCGCGAGACAACGCTTCAAGGACCAGGGCGCCACTGCCGGTGAAAGCGTCGAGCACCTGGGCGCCCTCGATGTAGGGGGCGAGCCAGTTGAACACGGTTTCGCGCACGCGATCAGGGGTTGGGCGCAGGCCTGGGCCCGCAGGCACCGCCAGGCGACGGCTACGCCACTCGCCAGCGATGATGCGCAGGTGGCCCTGGCCTTGGCTCGCGCCCTGGGCGGCGCGAGCGGGGGTGGATGGCTTGGCCATTAATGCTCCGGTACGCCAAGCGGCTGCTCGGCGGGTTTGTCAGTAGGCGGTGGCAGTGGTTTTTGCGGCACTTTCGGGCCAACCGTGACGATCACCAGTTTGTCCGCCGCCAGGTGTTTGTTCATGGCTGCCTTGACCTGCTCGACGGTCAGGCTCTGCGACTGCTGCATGAAGTCTTCGAGCCAGGTCAGCGGCAGGTTGTAGAAGCCGATCGCGCCCAGCTGGCCGACGATACTGGCGTTGCTGGCATTGGACAGCGGGAAGCTGCCGGCCAGTTCGCGCTTGGCGTCGTCCAGCTCTTGCTGGGTGGGGCCATTGCTGAGGTAGTCGGCGAGGATATCCTGCACCAGCTTGAGGGTGCCTTCGCTCAGTTCGGCGCGGGTTTGCAAGTTGATCATGAACGGGCCGCGCACCTGCATCGGGCTGAACACCGAGTAGACGCCGTAGGTCAGGCCGCGTTTTTCCCGCACTTCGCTCATCAGCCGGGTGCCAAAAGCACCGCCACCGAGGATCTGGTTGCCCAGCGACAGCGCAGCCCAGTCTGGATCCTGGCGGTCGATACCCAGCTCGGCGAGCATCAGGTGGGTCTGCTTGGACGGGAAGTCGATATGGGTGACGCCGGCCTTGGGCTCGCTCGGCTCGGCTGGTTTGGCCAGGGCGGTACCTTTAGGCAGCGCGGCGGAGACTTGAGCGGCGATGGCTTCGGCTTCGCTACGGCTCAGATCACCGACCAAGGCGATCACCGCATTGCCTGCGGCATAGGCCTTGGCATGGAAGTCGCGCAGCTGTTGCTGAGTGATCCCAGGGATGCTCTGGGCGGTGCCGTCGCTCGGGTGCGCGTAAGGGTGGCTGCCATACAGGTTGGCGAACAGCGCCTTGCCAGCGATCTTGCCTGGGTTCTGCTTTTCGTACTCGAAACCGGCCAACAGCTGGTTCTGGATACGCTTGAGGGCGTCGGTAGGGAAGGTCGGCTTACCGGCGACTTCAGCGAACAGTTTCAGTGCCGGTTCACGTTTGTCCGGGGCACTGAGGCTGCGCAGGGTAGCGACCGCCATGTCCCGGTAGGAGCCGTTGCCAAAGTCCGCGCCCAGGCCTTCGAAGCCTTCGGCGATGGCGGTCACGTCCTTGCCGGCGACCCCTTCGTTGAGCATGGCGTTGGTCAAGGTGGCCAGGCCAGGGACGTCGCCATCCTGGCTGCTACCGGCGGCGAAGGTCACGCGCAGGTCGAACATCGGCAACTCGCGTGCTTCGACGAACAGCACTCGCGCGCCTTCGGCGGTGGTCCAGTTCTGGATGTTCAGCTCGCGTCGGCTGGGCGTCTTGCCGTCCAGCTCGGCCAGCGATTGCAGGGTATTGGTCGGGCGGGCGGCAGCGCTGTCGGCCTTGCCCGCGTTGTCCGATTGGGCCGGGCGGGCCAGCAGGAAGGCTGCAGCCACTACCAGCGCGATGATGCCCAGGCCGATCAGGGTATAGCGTGGGGCGCTGCGATCACTCATGAGCGGACTCCTCGGGCAGTACATGGGCAACGCTCAGGCGTTCGCGGGTGAAATAGGTGCGGGCGGCGTCCTGGATGTCCTGCGGGGTCACGCGCTTGAGCTCATCCAGTTCGCTGTCGATCAGCTTCCAGGACAGGCCCACGGTTTCCAGCTGGCCAATGGTGGTGGCCTGGCTGCTGATGGAATCGCGGTCATACACCAGCCCGGCGATGACCTGGGCGCGCACGCGCTCAAGCTCTTCGGCAGTCGGCGGGGTGGTCTTGAGCTCGTCGAGCAGCTGCCAGATGCCTTTTTCCACATCCGCCAGGGTTTTCTGCTTTTGCACGTTTGGCGTGGCCGAGATCAGGAACAGGCTGTCGCCGCGGGTGAAGGCGTCGTAACCGGAGGATGCACCGGCCACCAGCTCCTGGCCGCGCTCCAGGCGCGCGGGCATGCGTGCGCTGTAGCCGCCGTCGAGCAGCGCCGAGATCAGGCGCAGGGCGTGCACGCTACGTGGGTCCTTGGCAGTGGCCAGGCCCGGCACGTTGAAGCCGTAGATCAGGTTCGGCAGCTGGGTGCGCACATGCAGGGTGAGTTGGCGCAGGCCAGGCTCGGCCAATTCCAGCGGCAGCTTGGAAGGCGGCACCGTGCGCTTGGGAATGGCACCGAAGTACTTTTGCGCCAGGCCCTTGACCTCATCGACGGTGACATCGCCGACCACCACCAGGGTGGCGTTGTTCGGCGCGTACCAGGACTCGTACCAGTGGCGCAGCTCCTCGACCTTCATGCGGTCCAGGTCGGCCATCCAGCCGATGGTTGGGGTGTGGTAGCCGCTGGCCGGGTAGGCCATGGCGCTGAACAGCTCGAACGCCTTGGCATTGGGCTGGTCGTCGGTGCGCAGGCGGCGCTCTTCCTTGATGACCTCGATCTCGCGGCTGAATTCGTCGGCCGGTAGACGCAGGCTGGCCAGGCGGTCGGCCTCAAGCTCCAGGGCGACCGGCAGCCGATCACGGGCCAGAACCTGGTAATAAGCGGTGTAGTCGTCGCTGGTGAAGGCGTTTTCTTCCGCGCCCAGATCACGCAGGATGCGCGAGGCTTCACCAGGGCCAAGCTTGGCGCTGCCTTTGAACATCATGTGTTCGAGGGCATGCGACAGACCGGTCTGGCCCGGGGTCTCGTAGCTGGAACCGACCTTGTACCAGATCTGCGAGACCACCACTGGCGCGCGATGGTCTTCGCGCACGACCACTTTCAGGCCGTTGTCGAGGATGAACTCGTGGGTCGGTTGCGGATCGGCGGCGAGGGCTGCCAGCGGCAGGCAGAGCGTGCTGAGCAACAGGCCAGCGGCACGGCGGGCTAGAGCATTCATACGTTGATTAACCTGTACGGCGGCCCGCTTCGGTTTAGCGTCGGCGGGCCAGGAGGTGCTAGGATACTGATCCGGTTGCCTGGCGACCATGCCTGTCGCCGTTCTGGCCCGCAGGACCTACGACAAAACGTTGCGCATGAACCAGCCGGATTCAAGATAGTCTGTTCTGCGTGATAGAGAATTCCAGATGCGCCGCTAATGGCCCATCGCTACCCTGAGATAGCCGTCTTCCATGTTTGGTTCCAACGACGACAAAAAAGCGCCGGCCGAGGCTGGCGAGAAGAAAGGCCTGTTCGGCTGGTTCCGCAAGAAACCGCAGCAAGCTGTCGCCGAACAGCCGCAAACGCCTGAGCCTCAGGCTGCCGAGCCGATTGTGCCCGTTGAGCTGCCTGCTCCGGACGCGCAGGTGACGCAGCCCGAGCCTGCCCCTGTGCAGAGCTCGCCAGCGGCAGAAATCGAGCAGCCACCACAGAACCCTGTGGCCGCGGCCGTGGCGCCGACTGCCGAGCCCGCTCACACCCCTGTCAGCTCGCTGGTTTTGCCGGTGGCCGAAGAGCCTGTGGCGCTGGTTCCTGACCTTGAGCCTATGGAGCCCCCGGCGATCCCGCTGCGCCCGGCTGTCGAACCTGTGGCCCCGGTGGTGCAGGCGCCCGAGCCCGCTGCGCTGCAGCCTGAAGCTGTCGCCGTGGCTCCGGTCATCGAGCCGCAGCCTGTCGAGCCTGTTGTTGCTACTGCTGCCGTAGCTGAGCCAGAGCCGGTTGTCGTGGCGCCAGTGCTCCAAGCGCAGCCAACGCTCGCTGTGGAAGCCGCGCCGATCGTCGCCGAGCCTGAACCTGAGCAGGCCCCAGCGGGGGTTGCCAATGAGCAGTCCAAGCTCGGCTTCTTCGCTCGCCTCAAACAAGGCCTGTCGAAGACCAGTGCCAGCATCGGCGAAGGCATGGCCAGCCTGTTCCTGGGCAAGAAAGTCATCGACGACGACCTGCTCGACGAGATCGAGACCCGCCTGCTGACCGCTGACGTTGGGGTTGAGGCCACCTCGACCATCGTCCAGAACCTGACCCAGAAGGTTGCCCGTAAACAGCTGGCTGACGCTGACGCGTTGTACAAGTCGCTGCAAGAGGAACTGGCTGCACTGCTGCGCCCGGTCGAGCAGCCGCTGAAAGTCGAAGCGCAGAACAAGCCCTACGTGATCCTCGTGGTCGGCGTGAACGGCGCCGGCAAGACCACCACCATCGGCAAGCTGGCGAAGAAGCTGCAGCTCGATGGCAAGAAAGTCATGCTGGCCGCCGGTGACACCTTCCGCGCCGCAGCGGTCGAGCAGTTGCAGGTCTGGGGTGAGCGCAACCAGATTCCGGTCATCGCCCAGCACACCGGTGCCGATTCGGCCTCGGTGATCTTCGACGCCGTGCAGGCCGCCAAGGCCCGTGGCGCGGATGTACTGATCGCTGATACCGCCGGTCGCCTGCATACCAAAGACAACCTGATGGAAGAGCTGAAGAAAGTCCGCCGGGTCATTGCCAAGCTCGATGCCGACGCGCCGCACGAAGTGCTGCTGGTGCTCGATGCCGGTACCGGCCAGAACGCTATCAGCCAGGCCAAGTACTTCAACCAGAGCGTCGAGCTCACCGGCCTGGCCCTGACCAAGCTGGACGGCACCGCCAAGGGCGGGGTGATCTTCGCCCTGGCCAAGCAGTTCAAGCTGCCGATTCGCTTCATTGGCGTCGGTGAAGGCATCGACGATCTGCGCACCTTCGAGGCCGAGCCTTTCGTCAAAGCCCTGTTTGCCGAGCGGGAGCATTCATGATTCGATTCGAACAGGTTGCCAAGCGCTACCCAAATGGCCACGTCGGCCTGCATGAACTGAGTTTCCGCGCGCGCCGGGGCGAGTTCCTGTTCGTCACCGGCCACTCTGGCGCCGGTAAGAGCACCTTGCTGCGCCTGCTGCTGGCCATGGAGCGTCCGACCAGCGGCAAGCTGCTGCTGGCAGGGCAAGACCTTGGCCAGATCAGCAATTCGCAGATCCCGTTCCTGCGTCGGCAGATCGGCGTGGTGTTCCAGAACCACCAATTGCTGTTCGATCGCACGGTATTCAACAACATCGCCCTGCCGCTGCAGATTCTCGGCTTGTCCAAGGCCGAGATCGCCAAGCGTGTGGATTCGGCGCTCGAGCGCGTGTCGTTGAGCGACAAAGGCGAGCTGTTCCCGGCAGACTTGTCCACTGGTCAGCAGCAGCGGGTCGGTATCGCCCGCGCCATCGTCCATCAGCCAGCTTTGCTGCTGGCTGACGAACCGACCGGTAACCTCGATCCACGCCTGGCGGCGGAGATCATGGGCGTGTTCGAGGACATCAATCGCCTGGGCACCACGGTCTTGATCGCCAGTCACGACCTGGCCCTGATCGCGCGCATGCGTCACCGCATGCTGACCCTGCAACGCGGCCGTCTGATCGGCGATGGGGAGGCCGGGCAATGAGCACCACACGTACACCAAAGGTTTCCGAGCGCGTCGCGCCCAAGCCTGCTGATCCGCAGCCGAGCAAGAAGCGCGGCGGCCACGATGACGACGGCCCGGACTTTCGCACCCTGTTCAATGCCTGGCTGGAAAGCCACCGGGCGAGCATGGCCGACAGCCTGCGCCGACTGGGCAAGCAGCCTATCGGTAGTTTCTTCACCTGCCTGGTGATGGCTGTGGCCTTGAGCATGCCGATGGGCCTGTCGCTGCTGCTGAAGAATGTCGAGCAACTGGGCGGTTCCTGGCAGCGTGCTGCACAGATTTCGCTGTACTTGAAGCTCGATGCCGGTAGCCGCGAAGGTGAGGCGCTGCGCGATGAAATCAAGGGCATGCCCGGGGTGGCCGATGCCCAATACGTCAGCCGCGAGCAGGCGTTGGAAGAGTTCCAGCAACAGTCCGGCTTGGGCGAAGCACTGCGTGAGTTGCCGGACAACCCCTTGCCGGGTGTCGTCGTGGTGACCCCGACCGAAGTCGACAAGCCGGCTTTGGAAGCCCTGCGTCAGCGCCTTTCGGAGCTGCCACGGGTTGAAGTGGCGCAGCTCGACCTGGTCTGGGTCGAGCGTCTGGCGGCGATTCTCAAGCTGGGCGACCGGTTCGTCTTCGGTTTGGCCGTGATGCTGATTTCTGCCTTGCTGTTAGTAATCGGTAACACAATTCGTCTACATATTGAAAACCGCCGTGTCGAGATCGAAGTGATCAAGCTGGTAGGCGGCACGGACAGCTACGTGCGCCGGCCTTTCCTGTACATGGGGGCGCTGTATGGACTGGGTGCCGGGCTGTTGGCCTGGGGCATCCTGGCGTTCGGGCTGGACTGGCTCAACGACGCGGTAGTCGGCCTTTCTGGCCTGTATGGTAGTGATTTCGCACTTGGCGGAGTGCCAGCGTCCGATGGTCTATCGCTCTTGATTGGTGCAGTGTTGTTAGGGTATATCGGTGCATGGATTGCGGTGGCCCGCCACTTGAATGAGCTGGCCCCACGATAATGTTTTTGCGCCAGCATTGACTTTCTTACCGTTCTGGGAACTTGTTTCGTGGTTCCCGGTCAATGTTGGCAGTGCCCACAAGGCACGAGTCCAGTGAGTCGGAGGTTCTTGAATGACCACTTCGTTGCAACCTGCATATGCTTTGGTTCCCGGGGCAAACCTGGAAGCCTATGTGCACACGGTCAACAGCATTCCCCTGCTGACGCCCGAGCAGGAGCGTGAACTGGCCGAGCGTCTCTTTTACGAGCAGGATCTTGAGGCCGCTCGGCAAATGGTAATGGCCCACCTGCGTTTCGTCGTGCATATCGCGCGCAGCTATGCCGGCTACGGGCTGGCCCAGGCCGACCTGATTCAGGAAGGCAACGTTGGCCTGATGAAGGCGGTAAAACGCTTCAATCCGGAAATGGGCGTGCGTCTGGTGTCCTTCGCGGTGCACTGGATCAAGGCCGAGATCCACGAATTCATCCTGCGCAACTGGCGCATCGTCAAGGTGGCTACCACCAAGGCCCAGCGCAAGCTGTTCTTCAACCTGCGCAGCCAGAAGAAACGCCTGGCCTGGCTGAACAACGACGAAGTGCATCGGGTTGCCGAGAGCCTCGGCGTCGAGCCACGTGAAGTGCGCGAGATGGAAAGCCGCCTGAGCGGTCAGGACATGGCCTTCGATCCGGCCGCAGAGGCTGATGACGACAGCGCCTTCCAGTCGCCTGCGCATTACCTGGAAGACCACCGCTACGACCCGGCCATGCAGCTTGAGGATGCCGACTGGAGCGACAACTCCACCAGCAACCTGCACGAGGCCTTGAGTGGCCTGGACGAGCGTAGCCGGGACATCCTCTATCAGCGCTGGCTGGCCGAAGAAAAGGCCACGCTGCATGAGCTGGCAGAGAAGTACAGCGTGTCGGCTGAGCGTATTCGTCAGCTGGAGAAGAACGCGATGAACAAGGTCAAGGCGCTGATTGCCATCTGATTGGTTGCCAGGCTGTTAAAAAACCGCCTGTCCCTTACGGGGCAGGCGGTTTTTTTTGGGGCAGTGCTAGTGCTATCGCGGGGCAAGCCCGCTCCCACGAGAGACAGAACGTGCCGGACAGAACGTGGGAGCGGGCTTGCCCCGCGATAGAGCCTCAAGGCCCCCGTGAAGCCTCCAGCTGCATCAGATAGCTGGTGCCGCCCAACTGGCTCATCTGCCGCCGAATCCACCCCGCCCGGCTCGCGACATAGGCGCTGGGCCGGCCAGCATTCCATTTGAGTGGGCTCGGCAGCACCGCCGCCAATTGCGCAGCCTGTTGGCGAGTAAGGCGGCTGGCATCCACGTCAAAGTGATAACGCGCCGCCGCTTGGGCGCCAAACACCCCAGGCCCCCATTCGACGCTGTTCAGATACACCTCAAGGATCCGCTCCTTCGACCAGAACAGCTCGATCAATGCGGTAAACCAGGCCTCCAGCCCTTTACGGAACCAGCTGCGACCCGACCACAGGAACAGGTTCTTGGCCACCTGCTGAGTTAAGGTACTGGCCCCGCGAATGTTGCCACCGCGCTCGTTATGCGCCAGTGCGGCCTGGATCGCTGGAATGTCAAAGCCCCAGTGATTGGCGAATTTCTGGTCTTCGCCGGCAATCACCGCCACTTTCAGGTCATCGGAAATGCGCTCCCACGGCTCCCAGTCGCGCTGCAGGTCAATCGGCTCGCCACTGAACCAGGACTGCACCTTTCGCTCGACCATCAGCGCCGTGCCCGGTGGCGGTATCCAGCGCAGCACCAGAACCAGCACGATACTGCCAGCAGCAAACCAGAGCAGGGCGCGGACAACGCGGCGGAAAAAAGATGACAGCATGGCGATGGCTTGGCCGGACCGATGGAAGGGGCCATTATACAGACCCCTTCCGAGGAGTCGTCCCATGCTTCGCAGCTTCCTGATGCTCGCCGCGTTTTTCGGATTCACCGGTGTCGCCCTGGGTGCGTTCGCTGCCCACGGTCTGAAGAACCGCCTCAGCGCCGAGTACCTGGCCATCTTTCATACCGGGGTGACCTATCAACTGGTGCATACCTTGGCGATCTTTGGTGTTGCGCTGCTCGCCGCGCACCTGCCGGGGCGCCTGGTGGGCTGGGCCGGCGGTCTGTTCGCGCTGGGGATCGTGCTGTTCTCCGGTAGCCTGTACCTGTTGACCCTGAGCGGCTTGGGCAAGCTGGGCATCATTACCCCGATCGGTGGCCTGTGCTTCCTCGCAGGCTGGCTGTGCCTGGGCCTGGCAGCTTGGCGTCTGGGCTGACCGACTGGTCCACAATCGCGACTAATGGTGCCCGCCACCCTTGGGTTCAACGGTGGATCGGGGCTAGAATGCGGGCCCCAAAGAACAATGGTGGCCGTGCGCATGCGCATTCAACTGAACGGTGAACCCTACGAATTGCCCGCTGGCGAGAGCGTTGCCGCCTTGCTCGCTCGGCTGGAGCTGACCGGTCGCCGGGTGGCGGTGGAGCTCAACCTGGATATCGTGCCGCGCAGCCAGCACGACAGCACCCAGCTCAGCGAGGGTGACCAGGTCGAAGTGGTCCATGCCATTGGTGGCGGTTAAGCCTGCCCCGGCAATTCACTGAACGCCCCGCAACCTTTCCAGAGGAACACAGATGAGCAACGTTCGTAGCGACAAGCCCTTCACCCTGGCCGGGCGCACTTTCCAGTCGCGCCTGCTGGTCGGCACCGGCAAGTACCGTGACATGGAAGAAACCCGCCTGGCCATTGAGGCCTCGGGTGCCGAGATCGTCACCGTTGCTGTGCGCCGCACCAACCTTGGCCAGAATCCGGGCGAGCCGAACCTGCTCGACGTGCTGCCACCAGATCGCTACACCATCCTGCCGAACACCGCAGGCTGCTACGACGCGGTCGAAGCCGTGCGTACCTGCCGCCTGGCCCGCGAGCTGCTCGATGGCCACAACCTGGTCAAGCTCGAAGTACTGGCCGACCAGAAGACCTTGTTCCCTAACGTCATCGAAACCCTCAAGGCCGCCGAAGTGCTGGTCAAGGACGGTTTCGACGTGATGGTCTACACCAGCGACGATCCGATCATTGCCCGTCAATTGGCCGAGATCGGCTGCATCGCGGTCATGCCGCTGGCAGGCCTGATCGGTACCGGCCTGGGCATCTGCAATCCGTACAACCTGCAGATCATCCTCGAAGAATCCAAGGTGCCGGTATTGGTCGACGCAGGCGTGGGTACCGCCTCTGACGCCACCATTGCCATGGAAATGGGCTGTGAGGCTGTGCTGATGAACTCCGCCATTGCCCACGCTCAGCAGCCGGTGTTGATGGCTGAAGCCATGAAGCATGCAATCGTAGCTGGTCGTCTGGCGTATCTCGCTGGGCGCATGCCGAAGAAACTCTATGCCAGCGCCTCGTCGCCGCTGGATGGTCTGATCAAGTAAGAGCCCCTGATGACTGAATCGCAAGAAACGCCGATCACCGCTGACGGCGAAGAGCGCCCACACCGCCGCATCAAGAGTTTCGTGATGCGCGCCGGGCGCATGACCGAAGGCCAGCAACGTGGTCTGGACCAGGGCGGCCCCCTGTTCATCCTGCCCCTGGCTGACAGCCCAGTGGACTACGACCAAGTGTTCGGCCGCTCGGCGCCGCGCACCCTGGAGATCGGCTTTGGCATGGGCCATTCGCTGCTGGAGATGGCTGCTGCCGCGCCTGAGCAGGACTTCATCGGTGTCGAAGTCCACCGTCCAGGTGTCGGCGCGCTGCTCAATGGCGTGCTGACCCAGGGTCTGAAGAACCTGCGTGTGTACGACTGCGACGCGATCGAAGTGCTTAACCGCTGTGTGGCCGACAACAGCCTGGATCGGTTGATGCTGTTCTTCCCCGACCCATGGCATAAGGCGCGCCACCACAAGCGCCGGATCGTCCAGCTGGAGTTCGCTGAGCTGGTGCGACGCAAGCTCAAGCCGGGCGGTGTATTCCATATGGCTACCGACTGGGAGCCGTATGCCGAGTACATGCTGGAAGTGATGAGCGCCGCGCCGGGCTACCGCAACCAGGCGGCCGATGGTGCTTATGTGCCGCGCCCGCAAGAGCGCCCGATCACCAAGTTCGAACGCCGCGGCGAGCGACTTGGGCATGGGGTGTGGGACTTGAAGTTCGAGAAGCTGAGCTGATCGCTGGGCTGCAAGCCGGCCTTTGGATGGCAGAACCTGCTGTAGCGCAGGTAAAAAAACCGCCCTGCGAGGGGCGGTTTTTTTTGATCCGGCCTCAGCAGAATCAATGCCAGCTAACTGATTGAGTTGGCCCTTGTGGGAGCGGGCTTGCCCGCGAACGAGGGTAAAGCCCTCTCCTTACATCAATGGGTATGTACCGGCCTCTTCGCGGGCAAGCCCGTTCCTACAGGGGGTGGCGTTGGCCTATCCCGCGCGCTGGCTTCATCCACGCCGATCAGCCACCACGCCAATCAACACCAGCACCACCAAGAGCACTGGCGCCAACGCATAGTTGTTGAACTGGCTCAGCCCCTTCACCACCCACGGCGTCGCATAGATCAGCGCCGCGCCACTGCCGATCATCACCAGCAGTGCCATGAACGGCACGCGCAGCGCACCAGCCAGGCCGCCCAGGCGCTGTTCTACCCATGCCTTGATATCAGTGCCGAACAGCACTAGCAGGCAGCCTACCAGTGCCAGGGAAATCTCCGACAAATTGCTGCGGCTCCAGCGCGATACGGTCGCAAGCAGGTCAAGTACCAGGTCCATGGGTCATCCTTAGGTCAAGAAATACTGCAGCAGGTCATTGAGGAACAACTGGCCGTGTGGGGTAGCGGCCAGTCGATCCGGTTCGACCTGCAAAAGGCCCTTTTGTTCGGCCTCGCGCCGGGCTTGGGCAAGCTGCTCCAACGGCAGGCCGGTACGGCGGCTGAACAGCTCGGCTTCCACTCCGTGGGTCAGGCGCAGGGCGTTCATCAGGAACTCGAACGGCAGCTCATCGACTGGCAGCAGCTTCTCGCCAGCTTTGTACGGCTTGGCCGGGTTCAGGTAGTCCTTGGGCAGGCGGGTCTTCCAGGTGCGCAGGATGCGCCCATCGGCGAACGACAGCTTGCCGTGGGCACCCGCGCCAATGCCGATGAAGTCGCCAAAGCGCCAGTAATTGAGGTTGTGCCGCGCTGCCCGGTCTGGCTGGGCATAGGCTGAGACTTCGTATTGAGCGAAGCCGTGCTGGGCGAGCAGCGCCTGGCCGGCTTCCTGGATGTCCCAAAGAATATCGTCTTCGGGCAGCTCCGGTGGCTGGTTCCAGAACACCGTGTTCGGCTCCACGGTCAGCTGGTACCAGGACAAGTGCGTGGGGCCGAGGTCGATGGCCTGTTGCAGGTCGCCCAGGGCGTCGTCCAGCGACTGCTCAGGCAGGCCGTGCATGAGGTCCATGTTGAAGTTGTCGAAGCCCGCTGCACGGGCCATGCCGGCTGCCCGAATTGCTTCGTCGCCATTATGGATGCGGCCCAGCTTCTGAAGCTTGGCTGGCTGGAAGCTCTGCACGCCAATCGACAGCCGATTGATACCGGTCTGCCGGTAGGCCTTGAACTTGTCCTGCTCGAAGGTCCCGGGGTTGGCTTCTAGAGTGATCTCGATATCCGCAGCGAACGGGATACGTTGCTCCACCCTGCGCAGCAGGCGCCCCAGCGCATCGGCGCTGAACAGGCTCGGCGTGCCGCCACCAAAGAAGATTGAACTGATCGCTCGGCCCTGAACGGCAGTCAGCTCTTGATCGAGATCGGCCAGCAGGGCGTCGACGTATTCAGCCTCTGGCAGCTGTGGGCCGGCCTGGTGCGAGTTGAAGTCGCAGTAAGGGCACTTGCGCACGCACCAGGGGATATGGATGTACAGCGACAGCGGCGGCAGTTCCGGCAGTGCCAGGCGTGGCACGTGCAGATTGGCCCCAGCCGCTCCGGGGTGGAGCAGCTGGATGGACGGCTTTTCGGTCATGCCAGTCCCAAACGCTGACGCAGCAGGACCATGGCGCGGGCGCGATGGCTGAGCTGGTTCTTTTCGACAGGGCTCAACTCGGCGCTGGAGCACTCGCGCTCCGGAACCCAGAACAGCGGGTCATAGCCAAAGCCGTGTTCGCCGCTGGCGGCATGCAGGATGCTGCCGTGCCACAGGCCTTCGCAGAGGATAGGCAGCGGGTCGTCGGCATGCCTAACCAAGGCCAGGACGCAGACGAACTGCGCGCCGCGCTGATCGTCCGGGACATCCTTGAGGGCGTCGAGCAGCTTGGCGTTATTCGCCGCGTCGCCCTTGCCGTCAGCGTAGCGAGCCGAGTAGATCCCCGGTGCGCCGCCAAGGTAGTCCACCGCCAGCCCCGAGTCATCGGCCAGCGCCGGCAAGCCGGAAATACGCGCAGCGTTACGGGCCTTGAGGATGGCGTTCTCGACGAACGACAGGCCGGTCTCTTCCGGCTCGACCTGGCTGAATTCACCGATCGAGCGCAGCTGCACGGACGCGCCGAGCATGGCCTGGAGCTCCTTGAGCTTGCCAGCGTTATGGCTGGCCAATACGAGTTGCTGAAAATTCATCATTCGCCTGGGAACACTTCCTGGTTGAAGCTGAGTTTATGACTGACGCCACCAGTCTCGATGTTCAAGTCGAAGGTCAGGGTTTCTGCCTGGTCTATCTTGAACTGCGCGATGTAGTACACCGCGCCCTTGTCAGCGATCTGCTTGAACGACAGTGGGCTGCTGCGTCCGGTCAGGTCTTTGACGGTGCCGCTGACCACCGCCATGCCCGGCTTGCCGGCCTTGAGCACGGCAATGTTCAGTACGCCCTGATTCTTGCTGCGGATCAGGCCGGTGGCGTCGGCGATCTCTGGCTGCAGCATGCTCGAGGTGAAGGCGCTGTAGTGCACCGTGACGTCGCCGAAGTCCTGCTTGCGCTCAGGCTTGGCAGCATCGGCAGCCAGCACTGGCAGGGCCAGGCACAGGCTGATTAGGAAAAGAGCTAGACGACGCATGGTGCCATTCCTCCGGGGTGGGCAGATCAGACCGCGACCTGATGTTCCGTCAGGCCCGGGCTGCTGAGGCGATAGATGCCGATCTCACCTAGAAGATTAGGCCATACCCGCCCGCCCAACCCATTACGGTGCAAACGGTCGACCGCCAAACGGTCGAGGACCTTGGCCCGGTGCTCGTGGCACAGGTTCTCGAAGTCGGCGAAGGTACAAAAGTGAATGTTCGGCGTGTTGTACCAGGTATACGGCATGAAGTCCGAGACCGGCATGCGGCCTTTGGTCGCCAGGTACCAACGGCAGCGCCAGTGGCCGAAGTTGGGGAAGGTGATGATGCACTCGCGGCCCACTCGCAGCATCTCCGAGAGAATCCGGTCGGGATACTCGACGGCCTGCAGCGCTTGGGTCATGACCACTACGTCGAAGCTGTTGCTGGCGAAGTTGCCCAGGCCTTTGTCCAGGTCCTGCTCGATGACGTTGACGCCCTTGGCCACGCAGGCGGCGATGTTGTCGGCGTCGATTTCCAGGCCGTAGCCGGTAACGCCTTTACGGTCGCGCAACGAAGCCAGCAGCTCGCCGTTGCCGCAGCCAAGGTCAAGTACCCGGCTGCCGGCGGGGATCCAGTCGTGGATGATTTCCAGGTCGGCTCTCATGCTGTCCTCAGATGGCGATGCGGTTCATGTAGTTCGAGAATCCCTGCATGTAGCGAGGCGTGGGGATCAGGAAGGCATCGTGCCCGTAGGGGGAGTCGATTTCCAGGTAACAGACGTTCTTGCGCGCCGCCATCAGGGCATCGACGATCTCCCGCGAGCGGGCCGGCGAGAACCGCCAGTCGGTGGTGAACGACATGATGCAGTAGTCGGCGCTAACGTGGGCCAGGGTCGCGGCAAGATCGCCAGCGTGCGCTGCGGCCGGGTCGAAGTAGTCCAGGGCCTTGGTCATCAGCAGGTAGGTGTTGGCGTCGAAGCGCCCGGAGAACTCCTCACCTTGATAGCGCAGGTAGCTCTCGACCTGGAATTCCACGCTGTGGAAGTCGTAGTTGAGTTTGTCGCTCTTGAGCTCACGACCGAATTTCTCACCCATCGAGTCGTCCGACAGGTAGGTGATGTGGCCAACCATGCGCGCCAGCATCAGGCCGCGCTTGGGGATCACGCCCTGGTCCTGGAACGAGCCGCCGTGAAACTCCGGGTCGGTGAGGATCGCCTGGCGCGCCACCTCGTTGAAGGCGATGTTCTGTGCCGACAGTTTTGGCGCCGAGGCGATGTCGACGCAGTGACGCACTCGATCCGGGTAGGTGATGGTCCATTGCAGCGCCTGCATGCCACCCAGGCTGCCGCCGACCACCGCAGCCCACTGGCCGATGCCCAGGCGGTCGGCCAGGCGCACCTGGCTGTGCACCCAGTCTTCCACGGTCAGCACCGGGAAGTCGGCGCCATAGGGCTTGCCGGTGGCCGGGTTGACGCTGCTCGGACCGGTGCTGCCATTGCAGCCGCCGAGGTTGTTCAGGCTGACCACGAAGAAGCGATTGGTATCGATCGGCTTGCCGGGGCCAATGCAGCTGTCCCACCAGCCGGGCTTGCGGTCGGTGTCGGCATGGTAGCCTGCGGCATGGTGATGGCCGGACAGCGCATGGCAGATCAGCACAGCGTTGCTGGCCGTGCTGTTGAGCGTGCCATAGGTTTCATAGACCAGCTCGTAGCTGGCCAGCGATCGGCCACAGGCCAGGGCCAGCGGTTCATCGAACCGGGCGATCTGCGGTGTTACCAGACCGACGGAATCTTCGGGAAGGACAGTGGACATCGACCCTGCTCACGCTTGACGGAGGCGTAAGTCTAAAGAGCACTCCCCCTAGCGGCAAGCAAAGGCTTGCCGCTAGGGGGATGTGGGTCAAATCATCCGCCACAGCTCTTGCGGCATGCCGGCATAGGCAGCCAGCGGCGGCATGACGAACGACTGGATCACCTGGATCGCCAGGAAGGCGAAGATCGGCGAAATGTCCATGCCGCCCAAGTTCGGCACCAGGCGGCGGAACGGCGCCAGCACCGGCTCGCTAATCTGGTAGGCAAGCTCGGCAGCGGGGTTGTGGCTGTTTGGGGCGACCCAGGAAACGATCACCATGACGATCATCGCCACCCAGAAGATCTTCAGGAACAGCGAGGTGATGCCAATGATCGCCCACAGCAGCAGGTGCAGGACATCGCCGAAAGTGCCGTAGCTGACCATCAGCACGAAGGCCATCAGCAACGCCTGGATCAGGATCGCCAGCAACAGCGACGAGGTGTCCAGGCCGGCAATGCTCGGGATGATCCGGCGGATCGGCTTGAGCAGTGGCTGGGTGGCGCGCACCGCGAACTGGCTCAGCGGGTTGTAGAAATCGGCCTTGACCAGCTGCAGGACGAAGCGCAGCAGGACGATCACCAGGTACAGGCTGACCAGGGTTTGCACCACGAAGATCGCGGCGCCGGACAGTGCATTCATCAACAGCTCCTTATTTGCCCAATTGTTCGGCCAACTCGGCGGAACGGGTAGCCGCAGCCTGCAGCGCCTGTTCCACGATGGCCTCGAAAGCGTTGCCTTGGAAGGACTTGATTGCCGCCTCGGTGGTGCCGGCTGGCGAGGTCACCCGGCGGCGCAGTTCGGCAGCGTCGACATCACTGGCCACGGCCATGTGTGCGGCGCCCAAAGCGGTTTTCAGGGTCAGCTGGGAGGCCGTCTCACGCGGCAGGCCGAGTTTCTCGCCAGCAGCGGTCATGGCCTCTATCAGCAGGAAGAAATAGGCCGGGCCACTGCCGGAAACAGCCGTGACGGCGTCCAGTTGCTGCTCCTGGTCCAGCCACAAGGCAGTGCCCACGGCCGAGAGTAGCTCCTGGGCCTGCTGGCGTTGCGCCGGCGACACCTGGGCGGTCGCGTACAGGCCGCTGACGCCCTGGCGCAGCAGCGCCGGCGTGTTGGGCATGCAGCGCACCACCGGGCGGGCGCCCAGCCAATCTTGCAGACTGGCGCAGGTAATGCCGGCGGCAATGGAAACGATCAGTTGGCCTTCGTGCAGGCTCGGCTGCAGGGCCTGACAGACGCTCTTCATGACCTGTGGCTTGACCGCCAGGACGATTACGTCCGCGCCAGCGACAGCCTGGGCGTTGTCTTCGAATACCTCGATGCCGTGCTCGGCGTGGACGCGGCTGCGGGTCTCTGCGCCCGGGTCGCTGGCGCGGATCTGCGTGGCATCCAGGCCCTGCGCACGCAGGCCACCGATCAGGCTGGCGGCCATGTTGCCGGCGCCGATAAAGGCAATACGTGTGTTGCTCATGTCAGGTCCTTGAGGGAAAGAGTGAGTAAAGCATGGTTTCAGGCGCGCCCGTAATCACGCGCGCCAAACAGGGCGGTGCCGATGCGTACCCAGGTCGCACCCTGGGCGATCGCCGCTTCCAGGTCGTGGCTCATGCCCATCGAAAGGGTGTCCAGGCCGAGCGTGAGTTGCTCTTGCAACTCACGCAGGCGAGCGAAGGCAGCTTCTTGGGCGGCGCGGTCATCAGTCGGTTCGGGGATCGCCATCAGTCCGCGCAGACGCAGGCCGGGCAGGGCCGCAACGGCAGCGGCCAGCGCCGGCAGGTCGGCCGGTGCGCAGCCAGACTTGCTGTCCTCGCCGCTGACGTTGACTTGCAGGCAGATGTTCAGCGCTGGCAGCTCGGCAGGGCGTTGCTCTGACAGGCGTTGGGCAATCTTCAAGCGATCCACGGAATGTACCCAGTCGAAATGTTCGGCAATTGCACGGGTCTTGTTCGACTGGATGGGGCCGATGAAGTGCCAGGTCAAGGGCAAGTCGGTTAATTCTTGCTGCTTGGCCAGGGCTTCTTGCAGGTAGTTTTCGCCGACGTCGCGCACGCCGGCAGCGTAGGCCTCGCGTACGGCGGCGGCGGGTTTGGTCTTGCTCACGGCCAGCAACTGGATGCTGGCTGGATCGCGCCCGCAGGCTTGCGCTGCCTGGCTGATGCGTGCGGCGAGCGCGCAAAGGTTGTCTGCTATGGTGGACATGGATCAATGCCGACGGCTCAGGGGTCTGCGGCATTCTACCTGCTTGAAGGCCTTTGGGGAGTCTCATGGACGTGACTGACCTGTTGGCCCACGCCGCTGCTGCAAGGGCATCCGACTTGCACCTGGCCGTGGGCGAGAAACCGATGCTGCGCCTGGATGGGCAATTGCAGCGTATGCAGCTACCGCCGTTGCAGGCCTGCCAGCTGGAGGAGGGCCTGGCCCCTTGGCTAGAGCAGGAGCAGCGGCGCCAATGGCTGGCGGGCGATGAGCTCGACCTGGCCTTGAGCCTGCCCCAACTGGGTCGCCTGCGCGTGAATCTGTTTCGCCAGCGCAATGGCTTGGCGGCCAGTTTCCGGCTGATTCCCAGTGGCGTGCCGACGCTGGATGAACTGGGCTTGGCTGATGTGTTTCAACCTATTGCGCACTGCACGGACGGGCTGGTGCTGGTGGGTGGGCCGACCGGCAGTGGCAAGTCGAGCACCCTCGCCGCGCTGATCGATTGGCTCAATCGCGAGCGCTCGCTGCACATCATCACCCTTGAAGATCCCGTCGAAGTTATCCACAGCGGCCAGCGCAGCTTGCTCACCCAGCGTGAGATTGGCCGCGATAGTCGCGACTTTGCCCAGGCGCTGCGCAGTGCCCTGCGCCAGGACCCTGATGTGATCATGATCGGCGAGCTGCGTGATCTTGAGTCCATCCGCCTGGCGTTGCGGGCTGCGGAGACGGGTCATTTGGTGCTGGCCACCGTGCATACGCGTTCTGCGGTCAACAGCATCGACCGGCTGGTAGAGGTGTTCGCTGCCGAGGAGAAGCCGCTGGTACGGGCCATGCTCGCCGAGTCGCTGCGTATGGTGGTGGCGCAGGTGCTGGTCAAGCGCGTTGGTGGCGGGCGGGTGGCGGCCAGGGAGGTGCTAGTGGCCACTGCTGCGGTGCGTAACCTGATTCGCGAGGGGCGGATGGCGCAGCTGTATTCAGTGATGCAGGCGGGTGGGGCGGCGGGGATGCAGACGATGGATGCGGCGTTGCAGTGTTTGCGTGCGCAGGGTGTCATTGAGTCGCTCTGATTTGAGCAGCGACCTTATCGCGGGGCAAGCCCGCTCCCACGCGTGAGGTCGAGTTGCGTGGGAGCGGGCTTGCTTGCCCCGCGATGAGGTGAAAATGATCAGCGTTTGGCCAGGCTCAGCTGCTGGTCTTTAGGCAGCACTCGCTTGGCCACTACATAGTGCTTCTGCCAATACGGCTTGCTCAGTTGATCGATGCTCACTCGCTTGCCACGGCGCGGTGCGTGGATGAAGCGGTCGTTGCCCAGGTAGATGGCAACGTGATTGACCCGGCGGCTCTTGATGTTGAAGAAGATCAGGTCGCCAGGCTTGAGATCGCTGCGTGCCACCTTGACCCCGTGGCCTTGGGCCATGGCATTGGAGGTGCGCGGCAGGTCGACGTCAGCCACGTCGTTGAAGGCATATTTGACCAGCCCGCTGCAGTCGAAGCCTTTACTTGGGCTGCTGCCGCCCCAACGATAGGGGGTACCGAGGACATTGACGGCGCGGCTGAGTACATCGCTGCTTTGCTTGGCCGACATGGCGACGGCAGGCAAGCCGTCACGAGCCTTGGCGGCATTGCTTGGGCGAGCACGCAGGGTGTTGGCATGCTTGACCGGAGCGCGCTTCACGGTGGCGTTGGTGGTATAGCCAGTGAAGCCGTTGGGAAGACGTTGCTCACGGTTGGTGGCGTGGGCGGCCAGGGGCAATAATAGGCAGAGGGTCAGCCATGTCTTGAACAAAGGCGGCATAGTTGAAGCTCTTGATATGTTTGAATTAGGTATTGGCGCGCAACTTTATAACAGCTTTTTGCTCAAAAAATGATCCGTTGGTCGACTGGCAGGGTGCCACACGTCGACTTCACACGAAAAAGTCACATTTTTTCTTGGAAAATTTTTGGCTAAGCCACGAGGGCTAAGAATGAACAGTTATCAACAAGGGGCGCCGTTTCACGACACCCACAGCAAGGTCCTCGGCTATTTGCTGTGGATTTTCGGCTTCACCGGCTCGCACCGGTTCTACTACGGCAAGCCGATTACCGGGACCATCTGGTTCTTCACCTTGGGGCTGCTCGGAATTGGCTGGCTGATTGACCTGTTCCTGATCCCGTCGATGGATCGTGAGGCCGATATGCGCTTCCAGGCCGGGCGGGTGGACTACAACCTGGCCTGGATCCTGTTGACCTTCCTCGGCATCTTCGGCGCGCACCGGCTGTACCAGGGCAAGTGGATCAGCGCGATCATCTACTTCTTCACCGGTGGGTTGTTCCTGCTGGGTGTGCTCTACGACTTCTGGACGCTGAACCGGCAGGTTTCCGAAGTCAACGCTGGTAGAGCTTAAGAAAAAAGGCCTTGTCGCACGGGAGCAGCAAGGCCTTTTCATTACTGGCGGGTCTGTCGCTGTTGCAAGAGCAGGTTGCTGAAGCCTGCGCCGGCCAACTGCTTCTGCGCCACGGTCAGCTGTTCGCGGTTGCTGAACGGGCCGACCAGAACCCGGTACCAGGTCTCTTCCTTGACCGTTCCCGACTCCACCTTCACCGCCTGGCCGAGCAGAATGATCTGTGCGCGGACCTTGTCGGCATCGGCCTGCTTGCGGAATGAGCCGGCCTGGAGGAAGAACAGGGTGGTCGCTGCCGGCTTGATCACCGGTGGTGGCGGTGGTGGGGTTTGCCCCAGCAGCGCAGCCTGGGCGCGAGCGGTATCGATCTTGGCCGCTTCCGCCGGCGTCACGGGGGTGACCGGTTGGGCAGGCACGGGCGGCGTTTTCTCCGGCACCGCTTCAGGCGGCACGATCACTTCCGACTCTGGCAGCAGGGTATAGAAGTCGTACTTCGGCTTGACCGGCTGCTGTGGCGTCGGGGCGGTGTTTTTCGCCGTTTCGGCGACTTTGGCCGGCTTCTGCTGTTCAGGCTTGGCGCGCTTGATGTCATCGCCGCCGGGCTCAAGCTTCATCAGGAAGACGATGAACGCGCCCACGGTGAGGCCGACAGCCAGCCAAACCCAGCCTGGGATCGGCTGTTTGGCCGGCGCCTGTTGGCGGCTGGCGCCGCGCTTGGGTGCGGGTTTTTTCTTGGCAGCCAACTTACATACGCTCCAGGGTTTCCAGGCCGAGCAGCTCCAGGCCTTGCTTGAGCGTACGACCGGTCAGCGCAGCCAGGCGCAGGCGGCTTTGCTGCTGTTCGGCAGTTTCGGCGGAGAGGATCGGGCAGTTCTCGTAGAAGCTGGAGAACAAACCGGCGATGTCGTACAGGTAGCTGCACAGCACGTGTGGAGTGCCTTTTTCAGCCACGTTGTTGAGCACTTCGCCGAACTGCGCCAGGCGCGCCGCGAGGTCCTGCTCGTGAGCTGCCTGCAATACGATGTGGCCGTCGACTTCGTCGTAGCCCTTGCCCAGCTTGCGGAACACGCCTGCCACACGGGTGTAGGCGTACAGCAGGTAAGGCGCGGTGTTGCCTTCGAAGTTGAGCATCAGCTCGAAGTTGAAGCTGTAGTCGCTGGTGCGGTGCTTGGACAGGTCGGCGTACTTGACCGCGCCGATGCCAACCACTTCAGCGATATGGCGCAGCTCGTCTTCGGCCAGGCTCGGGTTCTTTTCCTTGACCAGGGCGTAGGCGCGCTCCTTGGCTTCGGTGAGCAGGTCGATCAGCTTGACGGTGCCGCCGTCACGGGTCTTGAACGGACGGCCATCGGCGCCGTTCATGGTGCCGAAGCCCATGTGTTCCATTTGCATCGGGTGGCCGACGAAGCCGGCACGACGGGCCACTTCGAACACTTGGTTGAAGTGCAGGGCCTGGCGCTGGTCGACGAAGTACAGGGCGCGATCGGCTTGCAAGGTGTTGCTGCGATAGCGCACAGCCGCCAGGTCGGTGGTGGCGTACAGGTAGCCGCCGTCGGCCTTTTGCACGATCACTGGCAGCGGTTCGCCTTCGGCATTCTTGAATTCGTCGAGGAATACGCACTGGGCGCCTTGGCTCTCGACCAGCAGGCCCTTGGCCTTGAGGTCGGCGACGACGTTGGCCAGGTCGTCGTTATAGGCACTCTCGCCCATCACGTCGGCCATGGTCAGTTTGACGTTGAGCAGCTCGTAGGTCTTCTGGCAGTGCGACAGCGAGATGTCTTTGAAGCGCGTCCACAAGGCCAGGCATTCCGCGTCGCCAGCCTGCAGCTTGACCACCAGGCCACGGGCCCGGGTGGCAAACTCTTCGGACTCGTCGAAGCGCTTTTTCGCCGCGCGGTAGAAATTCTCCAGGTCCGACAGCTCGTCGCTGGTGATCGGGTTTTCTTGCAGGTAGGCCATCAGCATGCCGAACTGAGTGCCCCAGTCGCCAACATGGTTCTGGCGGATGACGTTGTCACCGAGGAACTCCAGCACGCGGGCAACGCTGTCGCCGATGATGGTCGAGCGCAGGTGGCCAACGTGCATCTCTTTGGCAAGGTTTGGCGCCGACATGTCGATGACGACTTTCTCGGCCGGGCCGGCCTTGCGCACGCCCAGGTGGGCGTCTGCCAGGGCGGCGTCGAGGCGATTGGCCAGGGCGTCGGTGTTCTGGAAGAAGTTGAGGAAGCCGGGGCCGGCGATCTCGACCTTGCTGATGTCGGCGCTGGCAGGCAAGGCGGCGATCAGTTTGTCGGCCAGGTCGCGCGGCTTCATGCCGGCTGGCTTGGCCAGCATCATGGCGATGTTGCTGGCGAAGTCGCCGTGGGTCTTGTCACGGGCGTTTTCCACCTGGATCGCCGGCGTCAGCCCTTCAGGCAGCACACCGTCGGTGACGAGTTGGGTGAGGGCTTGCTGGATCAGCTGGCGAATGGTGTCTTTCATGAGATTCTCTTTTCGACCGCAAGCGCGGCGGGGCGCTTCGATGCGCAGGTGGAAAAACTGAGCATTATCCGTGGCTGGGCCGCGGTTGCCAACCTTTCAGGGCATGTCCGGCTGAGCGGGTGCCGTGTAGGAGCGGGCTTGACCCGCGATTGCGGAGGTGAACGATGCTTGGTAAACGCGGGGCAAGCCCGCTCCCATGGCGTCAATAGAGATCGACTGGATCCACGTCTAGCGACCAGCGTACTTGGCGCCCTGCTGGCATCTGCTCCAACACTAGCAACCAGGCACTGATCAGTCGATGCAAGGGCGCTCGGGCATTGGCCTGGAGCAATAGTTGCGCGCGAAAACGCCCCGCTCGTCGCTCCATCGGGGCGGGCACCGGGCCGAGCAGTTCGATGCCTTGCAGGCCTTGTTCCGCCACGATGCGCTCGGCAGCGCTGCACGCCTCATCGAGGAACCCTTCGGCCTGGCCTGGCTTGTGCGCTTCGGCGCGCAGCAAGGCGAGGTGGGCAAACGGCGGCAGGCCGGCAGCGCGGCGCTCGCTCAGCGCTTGCTCGGCAAAGGCGAAGTAGCCTTGCTCGGTCAGTTGGACCAGCAAGGGATGCTCGGCCAGGTGGGTCTGGATGATCACCTTGCCGGGCTCTTCGGCGCGACCGGCGCGGCCCGCGACTTGGACGATCAGCTGAGCCATGCGTTCGCTGGCGCGAAAATCGCCCGAGAACAGCCCGCCGTCAGCATCGAGAATGGCCACCAGGGTCACCCGAGGGAAGTGGTGCCCCTTGGCTAGCATCTGGGTGCCGACCAGGATGCTCGGTTGGCCCCGCTGGATGGTGGTGAACAGGTTGTGCATGGCGTCCTTGCGCGAGGTGCTGTCGCGGTCGACGCGCAGGACTGGGTAGTCCGGGAACAGAATCTTCAACCGCTCCTCGGCGCGTTCGGTGCCAGCGCCGACCGGCCGCAGGTCGACATGCGCGCACTTGGGGCACTGCAGCGGCAGCCGTTCGTCGTAACCGCAGTGGTGGCAGCGCAGCACATTGGAGCGCTGGTGCACGGTCATTCGCGCATCGCAGCGCGGGCATTCGGACAGCCAGCCGCAGTCGTGGCACAACAGGGTCGGGGCGAAGCCACGGCGGTTGAGAAACACCAGCACCTGCTGCCCGGCTTGCAGGGTCTGGCCGATAGCCTGCTGCAAGGGGCCGCTGATGCCGCTGTCCAGCGGCCGGCTGCGAACGTCCAGACGCATGAAACGTGGCTGCCGGGCGCCGCCGGCGCGTTGATTCATGCGCAGCAGGCCATAGCGCCCGGTATGGGCGTTGTGCAGGCTTTCCAGCGACGGCGTGGCGGAGCCGAGCAGGATCGGGATGTTTTCCTGGTGTGCGCGTACCAGCGCCAGGTCGCGGGCGTGATAGCGCAGGCCTTCTTGCTGTTTATACGAGCCGTCGTGTTCTTCGTCGATGATGATCAGGCCGGGGTTTTTCATCGGTGTGAACAACGCTGAGCGCGTGCCGATGATGATATCGGCCTCGCCGTCGCGGGCCGCCAGCCAGGCATCCAGGCGCTCGCGGTCGTTGACCGCCGAGTGCAGCAGCGCGATGCGCGCGTTGAAGCGCTGCTCGAAGCGCGCCAGGGTTTGCGGGCCGAGGTTGATCTCCGGGATCAGGATCAGCGCCTGCTTGCCGGCCTCCAGGGTTTCGCGGATCAGTTGCAGGTAGACCTCGGTCTTGCCGCTGCCGGTGACCCCAGCGAGGAGAAATGCGTGGAAACTGCCGAAGCCGGAACGCACGGCTTCGAATGCGGCCAGCTGCTCTTCGTTGAGCGGCAGTTCAGGCTGGGCCAGCCAGTGTTCATGGCGCGCGGCCGGCAGGTGCCGGCGCACTTCCAGCTGGACCAGCTCCTTGGCCAGCAGCAGGTCGAGGCTGTCTTTGTTCAGCCCCAGCTTGCTCAACAGGCTATGAGCCACGCCGTGCGGGTGCTGGGACAAGGTCTTGAGGGCATCACGCTGGCGCGGTGCGCGGGCGATGCGCGGATCTTCCAGGCGCGCGCCCGGGGTCACCTGCCAGAAGCGCTCCTGGCGTATCTCGGCCGGCTCGCCCTGGCGCAGCAGCACCGGCAAGGCCCAGCTCAAGGTGTCGCCCAGGCTGTGCTGATAGTACTGGGCAGTCCACAGGCACAGCTTGAACAGTGCTGGCGGCAGCGGTGAGACCGGGTCGAGCAGGGCGCTGGCGGGCTTGAGTTTGTCGGCGGGCACTTCGCTCTTGTCGCACACCTCCACCAGCACGCCAATCATCTCGCGCCGGCCAAATGGCACCCGAAAGCGCATTCCCGGCGTCAGCGGCAGGCGCGCCATCGCGGCCGTGGCCCGGTAGTCGAACAGGCGACGCAGGGGCGAGGGCAGGGCAAGGCGCAGGATGACGTCGGACACGCAGAAGGTCTCTGAAGGGCATTTGGGGACGGGTACGGAATGCGCCGAGCCTAGCAGACGACAGTCGGTGCAAGCGACAACTTGCGCTGAGGCTGAGCTCTGGTATTATTCGCCGCCTAATTACGTGCGGTATTCAACAATAGGTGTTGGGTGGCGGCACGCAGCTCGAGGAAGTGACCATGAAAGCAGATATTCATCCGAACTACGAAGTAGTTGCAGTCACCTGCAGCTGCGGCAGCAAATTCGAAACCCGTTCGACCCTGGCCAAACCGCTGGCGATCGACGTGTGCTCCCAGTGCCACCCGTTCTACACTGGTAAGCAGAAAGTCCTGGACACCGGTGGTCGCGTACAGAAGTTCGCCGATCGCTTCGGTATGTTCGGTACCAAGAAGTAATTATGCGCATGGCGAACCCTTCGGGTTTCGCGCTGCTGCTAAAAAAGGCGCCCCTTGTGGGCGCTTTTTTTGTGGGCGCGATCTGGCAGTTGCCAGCCCTGGCATTTTGTCCGCTGCCTGAGCAGCCCCAACGGGTAGCCGTTCGCCAGGTGGTGGATGGCGATACCCTGCGCCTGAACGACGGGCGCAGCGTGCGCCTGATTGGCATCAACGCCCCTGAGATCGGCCGCAAGGGGCGCACCAGCGAGCCCTATGCCGAGGCGGCCAAGCGGCGTCTCCAGGCCTTGGTGAAAGCCAGTGATGGCCAGGTGGGCTTGGTCCCTGGGGTAGAAGCCAAAGACAAATATGGGCGGACCCTGGCCCACATCTACGGCAAGCGTGGCGACAATTTCGAGGCTGTGCTGCTCAGTGAGGGGCTCGGCTACCGCGTTGCAGTGGCCCCTAATGTCAGCCTTGCCGGCTGTCAGCAGGATGCCGAACAGGCTGCCCGCGCTGTCCGTGCAGGGCTTTGGCGGCAATCACCGGTGCAGCGCGACCGCGATATCCAACAATCGGGCTTTGCGGTTATCGGCGGCAAAATTCAAGGTATCCAGCGCAATCGTGGCGGAGTCTGGTTGGAACTCGACGATGCTCTGGTGCTGCAAGTACCCGCTCGTCTGCAACGCAACTTCCCCACCAGCTTCTTCGATAACCTCAAAGGGCGCGAGGTCGAAGCGCGCGGCTGGGTGCTGGATCGTTCCCGCAAGGGTGGTTTGCAGCCCGGACAGCGGCGCTGGGTTTTGCCGCTGACCGACCCGAGCATGCTGGAGCGCACTTCTGACTAAAAAATTGTAGACATTTCAATATTGGATTGTACACACTGAAGCCCGCATGCCCCGTGGGTTATAGCGTAAAGTCGTAGGCCAAGGGCCTTGACACAAGTGACCGGGCAGTCTTGTCGCCCCCCGGCTCTTTGCGTATCCTCGGCGGTCCGTCAGAACAGTAAATAGCGGAATTGCCCACCATGTCAGACCTGAAAACCGCCGCTCTCGAATACCATGCTCAGCCTCGTCCGGGGAAACTGAGCGTCGAGCTCACCAAACCGACCGCCACCGCGCGTGACCTGTCCCTGGCCTACAGCCCGGGCGTCGCCGAACCCGTGCGCGAGATCGGTCGTGATCCAGAGCTGGCCTACAAGTACACCGGCAAGGGCAACCTGGTCGCAGTGATTTCCGACGGTACCGCCATTCTTGGCCTGGGTGACCTCGGCCCACTGGCCTCCAAACCGGTCATGGAAGGCAAGGGCGTGCTGTTCAAGCGTTTCGCAGGTATCGATGTATTCGACATCGAAGTCGAGTCGGAAAGCCCGCAAGCGTTCATCGACACCGTGCGCCGCATCTCGATCACCTTCGGTGGCATCAACCTGGAAGACATCAAGGCGCCTGAGTGCTTTGAAATCGAACGCACCCTGATCGAGCAGTGCGACATCCCGGTCTTCCACGATGACCAGCATGGCACGGCCATTGTCACCGCGGCCGGCATGATCAACGCCCTGGAAATCGCTGGTAAAACCCTCGAAGAGGCGAAGATCGTCTGCCTCGGCGCCGGTGCTGCCGCTATCTCCTGCATGAAGCTGCTGGTCAGCATGGGTGCCAAGGTCGAGAACATCTTCATGATCGACCGTACCGGCGTGATCCACGCTGGCCGCGACGACCTGAACCAGTACAAAGCCCAGTTCGCCCACGCTACCGACAAGCGCACCCTGGCCGACGCCCTGCAAGGCGCAGACGTGTTCGTTGGCCTGTCCGGCCCGAACCTGCTGAGCCCTGAAGGCCTGAAGTCGATGGCTGCCAACCCGATCGTGTTCGCTTGCTCGAACCCGGACCCAGAGATCAAGCCTGAGCTGGCCCACGCCACGCGTAATGACGTGATCATGGCTACCGGTCGCTCCGACTACCCGAACCAGGTCAACAACGTACTGGGCTTCCCGTTCATCTTCCGTGGTGCCCTGGACGTTCGCGCCAAGCGCATCAACGAAGAGATGAAGATCGCCGCTGCAATCGCCCTCAAAGACCTGGCCAAGCAGCCAGTGCCGAAGGAAGTGTGCGAGGCCTACGGCGTTCAGGCCCTGGAATTCGGTCGAGAGTACATCATTCCGAAGCCAATGGACCCACGCCTGATCACTCTGGTATCCGATGCCGTGGCCAAGGCCGCGATCGAAAGCGGCGTGGCGACCCTGCCGTACCCGCAGCACTACCCGCTGAAAAGCGTGGATGACGTGTTCAACGGCTGATTGTCCGTAGCGTCATGAAAAAGCCCCGGCTCGCGAGAGCCGGGGCTTTTTTGTGGGGATTTTGGGGCTGCAAAGCAGCCCCAAATACTAGCGTCGTTTGATAAGGAGAGGCCGGGCCGGTATCAGAACAAATCCATCGGCGCCGCTTCATCCGCTGGCAGCGGGCTGCCCGGCGCTGCACCATTGCCCAGCTCATCCACCGACGGCGGCGAGTCTTCAGCCTTGAATAGCTCGAAGTAGGCATTGGGCGTATTCGGCGTAGCCGCACGACCGCTGACCGGGTCGACCCGCAGACTGAGAATGCCCTCAGGCTCGGCAGGTGGATGGTTCGGTTTGTCCTTGAGGGCGGCGCCCATGAAGCTCATCCAGATCGGCAGCGCTGCCGTACCACCGTACTCACGCCGGCCCAGGGTTTCCGGCTGGTCGAAGCCGACCCACACAGTGGTCACGTAATCAGCGTTATAGCCAGAGAACCAGGCGTCCTTGGACTCGTTGGTGGTACCGGTCTTGCCTGCCAGGTCAGTACGGCCCAGCGCCAAGGCGCGGCGCCCGGTACCGCGCTTGATCACGTCTTGAAGCATGCTGGTCAGAATGTAGCTGGTGCGCCCATCGATGATCTGCTCGGCAATCACCGGTGTCTGCGGGGCAGGCGCGACCTGGCCAAGGGCCGACGGCGCTTCGCCCGGCATGGCGACGGTGCTGATCGGCTGCTCTGGCGCGGCAATGCCGGCCTGGTCTTCGCCACCACCTTGCGGCACGTGAGCCGGGTTGGCGGTGAACAGGGTTTCACCGCTGCGGCTCTCGATGCGCTCGATCAGGTACGGGCTGATCTTGTAGCCGCCGTTGGCAAAGGTGCTCCAGCCGGTGGCGATCTCCATGGGCGTCAGGGTCGCAGTGCCCAGCGCCAGCGAGAGGTTGCGCGGCAGGTCCTGCTTGTTGAAACCGAACTTGGCGATGTAATCGATGGTGCGGTCTACGCCCATCGCTTGCAGCAGGCGGATCGACACCAGGTTGCGCGACTTGTACAGCGCCTCACGCATGCGGATCGGGCCGAGGAAGGTGTTGGTGTCGTTCTTCGGTCGCCAGACTTTGTCCAGGTACTCGTCGACGAACACGATCGGTGCGTCGTTGACCAGGCTGGCGGCGGTGTAGCCGTTGTCCAGGGCCGCGCTATAAACGAACGGCTTGAAGCTCGAGCCCGGTTGGCGCTTGGCCTGCATGGCGCGGTTGTAGTTGCTTTGCTCGAACGAGAAGCCGCCGACCAGGGCGCGGATAGCACCGTTATAAGGGTCGAGGGTGACCAGGGCACTCTGCGCGGCAGGCACCTGGCTGAACTTGAGCTTGCCTTCTTCCAGGCGCTGGACGCGGATCAGGTCACCGATCTGGGCCACGTCTGCCGGCGACTGCGGTGCACGGCCCTGGGCGTTGTTGTTCAGATACGGCCGGGCCCATTTCATGGTCTCCCAGGCGACATCCTGCTCTTCGCCGTTGCGGGTCAGTACCTTCAGCCCAGCCTTGTCGACCTGGGTGACGATGGCCGGCTCCAGGCCGCCGAGGGTACGCTGCTTGCTCAGCTCTTGCAGCCAGGCTGCATGGGTCTTGCCGGGGAAGCGCGATTCCGGCCCGCGGTAGCCATGGCGCTCGTCATAGTCGGACAAGCCATTGAGCACGGCATTGTTGGCCATGTTCTGCATGTCGCTCGGCACCGTGGTGGTCACGCGGAAACCTTCGGTGTAGGCATCGCTGCCATAGCGGCCAACCATTTCGGCGCGGGCCATTTCGGCGATGTAGGGCGCGTTCACTTCCGGGGTTGGCACGTGATAGCTGGCGTTGAGCGGCTCGGCCAAGGCGGCCTGATAGCTGGCTTCGTCGATTTTGCCCAGCTTGTACATGCGGCCCAGGATCCAGTCGCGGCGCTCTTTGGCGCGCACCGGATTGGCCAGCGGGTTGAAACGTGACGGCGCCTTGGGCAGGCCGGCGATCATGGCCATCTGCGCCAGGCTGACATCGCGGATCGATTTGCCGTAGTAGACCTGTGCGGCGGCGTCGATGCCGTAGGCGCGGTTGCCCAGGTAGATCTTGTTGACGTACAGCTCAAGGATCTCGTCCTTGGTCAGCTCACGTTCGATCTGCAGGGCCAGGAGAATTTCGTTGGTCTTGCGCGAGAAGCTGCGCTCGCTAGTGAGGAAGAAGTTCTTCGCCACCTGCATGGTAATGGTGCTGCCGCCAGTCTGGATGTGACCAGACTTCACCAACTGGGTCGCGGCGCGCATCAAGCTGCTCGGATCGACGCCATAGTGATTGAGGAAATTGTCGTCCTCGGCTGACAGAAGCGCCTGAATGAACTGTGGGGGAATTTCCGCAAAACGGATTGGAGACCGCCGCATTTCGCCGAACTCGGCAATCAGCTTGCCATCGCTGCTGTACACCCTCAGGGGGATCTGCAACTGGATGCTTCGTAGCGACTCGACCGAAGGCAGGCTGGGGCTAAGATACAGAAACGCACCGCTCAGACCGAGTACGAGCGCACAGATGACTGCGACGAAAGACCACCAGAAAAACTTCAGCAGGCGTATCAAGGCTTTGGGGTGTCCAGATTGAGAAGTGGATTGCACGCGGGTCCGGCGGACAGAAAAAAACGCTGGGCATTATAAGCATTTTTCGCCTTTCCGGGCGACCGGCCGGCCCTGGCCGCCGGATCGGTGGGCGCGGTTTGGCGACGATGGAGCAGGGAGGCAGCGATGCTTGGACGCTTTGGCAAGGATGCCGGTTCACTACTGGGGGTGGAAATAGCCCATGATTCGATACGCATGCTGCAAGTGCAGCGTCGACAAGGGCGCTACCGGGTACTCGCCTGGGCGCAAGAAGCGCTGGACGTGCCATTGCACGCAGATTGGTCAAAAGACTATCAGCCACTGATCAAAGCGCTGCGCAGCGCCTATCTGCGCAGTGGCTGCAAGCGCCAGCAAGTCGCCGTAGCGCTGCCTGGTGCTGAGGTGATCTGCAAGGTTTGCTCTCTACCGGCAGGGCTGACCGCCGCGCAGCTGGAGGAGCGGCTGCTCGCAGACGCAGAGCGGCTGTTTCCTTTTCCACTCGAAGACCTGGCCATGGATTTTCAGGTAATGGGCGCTTCGCCGCAGGCTGAGGGGCATGTGGATGTCCTGGTGGCTGCCTGTCGTCAGCGCTCACTCGAGCTGTTGGAGCAGGTGTTTGAAGAGGCAGGTTTGCAGGCCGTAGCGGTGGAGGTCGACAGTATCGCCCTGCGACGGGTTCTACCGGCTGGCAACCACGCTTTGCTGCGGATTGAATCGGCTGGTGCAGCTCTGCATACCTGGTCTGACACGGGCTTGCCGCAACGTCAGGAGGTGCGCTTTGCTCCATCTGAACCTTGCGAAGCGCGTCTGGCGCGGGCTGCCCAGCTTTTCCGTGGTGCCACCCCCCAGGGGCTGATGGTTGCAACGCAACCTATAGAGCCTGGCTGGATCGACGGCTTACAGCAGCGCTTGGGGATACCTTGCGATCAGTTCCGCGCTCTACATGGGGTGCGGGCGGATGTAAAAGAACTCTCTTTGTTCGCGCCGTCCATGGCACTGGCCTGCGGCTTGGCGCTGGGAGGAGGGCAATGATGGTTCGCCTCAATCTATTGCCCTGGCGTGAGCGACAGCGACTGGCGGCAGTGCGACGGTTTCAGCGTGGTCTAGTGGTTAGCCTGCTGTTCGCGCTTTGCGCGGTCATGGTGCTGGACCATATGGCGCGTCAGCGTGGGCTCCAGCAAGCCTCAAGGATTGCTGAGCGCCAAGCTGGCCTCGCGCAGCTGGATGTACAACTGGAGAGCCTTGCTCAGTTGCGCCAGGCGCGTGAGCGCACGCTGGCACAATCAGCCGCCCTGGCGGCCTTGAGGGTGGACCAGGGCGTACTGCCAAGACTGTTCGCCGAGTTGGAAAGGGCGTTGTCGGCCGGGCTGCAACTCACCGACCTGTCCTTGCAAGACGGGCAGCTTGAATTGACCGGGCTGGCGGCGTCTTCGGCTGTGGTCGCTCAGTTTATGCGCGAACTGCAACAGTCACGGCTACTTGAAGGGTTGGAACTCAAGCAAATCAAGGCGCATTCCCAGGGCGATGAGTTCCTGCTGCTGGCCCGTTTGCCGGCGCTTTCCAGGTGATTGGCGCGTGGTTGCCCGAATGGCAGGGGCTTGCTGTCAGTTCTCGAGCGTTCAAGGTAGCGGCCCTGGCTGCTCCCGCCTTGCTGGTGTTGGGCCTGGGCTGGCTGTTACGACTGCAAGAGCCACAGCAATCGTATCGGCAGGGTTCTGAGGTGCTCGTCGAGTTGGCGCGGGCGCACGCGCAAAAGTCGCAGCAGATGCAGGATCTGCCGACTATCAAGGCCGCGCTGGCTGATAGCCAAGTCCAGCTACAAGACGCCCGTTGGCGCCTCGCGGCGGGAGAGGGCATGAGTGATCTGCTCGACCAATTGGCCAGTTCCGGACACGCCCATGGACTGTCGTTCGAACGGCTCGATGTGCTGGAGGAGGTCCAGGCCAGCGACTATTGGGTTGCGCCTTTGCAGATTGAAGTCATGGGTAGCTATTCGGCGTTGCGCATGTGGCTCGACGAGTGGCTGGGGCAAATGCGCTTGTTGCGCCCCTCAGGGCTGCGCCTGGAAGCAGCGCAGGGCCGCACAGGCGTGTTGCGGATGCGTCTGCAGGTTCAGGCTTATCACGCCGGGCAGACGCTGCCGCTGCCATTGTCGCTGGCTCATGAACCAGCCCGGGAAGCCACCGAGGCGCCTCGCTCAGATCCGTTCCAATCTTGGTCATCGAGGCTCGCAGTGGATGGTTTGGCCAGGGTGCCGCTGGCACAACTGGAAATGGTCGGCAGCCTTTCGCGTGCTGGCCAATCGCAGGCGCTGGTGTGGTCAGCGGGCCGAATCTATCGGGTCAAGGTGGGCGATCCCCTGGGCAGGGATGAGGGCGTCGTCACGCGCATCGATGAGCGCCAGATAGAAGTGCTTGAACGAGTGTTCCTCGGGGGTGCCTGGCAGCACCGGTCGACGTATCTCGCGCTCAGGAAGCGCGCGGGCAAAGGGGTCAAGGATGAGCGTGAAGCAGCTGTCGGTGTGGGTAGTGGCAATGATCCTGTGGATTCAGGGGGCGTCAGCGGCGACTTACGAGGGTGAACCGTTGTCGTTGAACTTCCAGGACGTAGAAGTGCGCTCGATCCTACAAGTGCTGGCTGACTACGCCGGGATCAATCTGGTGGTCAGCGACTCGGTCACTGGCAACATCACCTTGCGGCTGGAGCAGGTGCCCTGGGATCAGGCCTTGGACCTGGTACTGCGCAGCAAGGGGCTGGCCCGGCGCCAAGAGGGGAGTGTCCTGCTGGTAGCGCCAGTGGCCGAGTTGGCGGGGCAGTCACGCGAGGCGCAGTTGGGGCTGGAGCTCGATGCACAGTTGCAGCCGCTGGTTCGCGAGCTGCTGCCCATCCATCACGCCAAGGCGAGCGAACTTGCCGAGCTGTTGCGGGCCACGCTCGCCGAAGCGGGAGAAGCTGGGCGCGGCAGCCTGAGCGTGGATGTGCGCACCAACACCTTGGTTGCCCACCAGCCGGCAGCGCGACTCAAAGAGTTGCGACGCTTGGTCGCGCAACTGGATGTGCCTGTGCGTCAGGTCATGATCGAGGCGCGCATCGTCGAGGCCAATGTCGATTACGAGAAAAGCCTGGGTGTGCGTTGGGGCGCGTCATTCTCGGCGGGCGATGCGCAGCTGACTAACGGCCTGTTTGTCGACCTTGGCGTCGATCGCGCCACATCCGGTGTGGGTTTGGGGTTGCTGCGTGGCGATACGTTGCTCGATCTTGAGCTCAGTGCCATGGAAAAAAGCGGCAATGGCGAGATCATTTCCCAGCCCAAAGTGGTTACGGCAGACAAGGAGACTGCCCGCATCCTCAAGGGCACCGAGGTGCCCTATCAGGAGACCAGCAGAAACGGCGCGACCTCTATCTCCTTTCGCGAGGCATCGTTGTCGCTGGAGGTCACCCCACAAATTACGCCAGACGGTAGCGTTATCATGACGGTCAAGGTGACCAAGGACGAGCCAGACTTCGTCAATGCCTTGAACAACGTACCGCCGATTCGCAAGAACGAGGTCAATGCCAAGGTCCGGGTGGCTGATGGCCAAACCATTGTCATCGGTGGCGTCTACTCGACTTCGCAAAACAATGTAGTCGACAAGGTGCCATTTTTCGGCGATCTGCCGTATGTTGGGCGGCTGTTTCGACGCGATGCATTACAAGAGAAAAAATCCGAGCTGCTGGTCTTCCTGACTCCGCGTATCATGAGTGACCAGGCGATTGCTGTGAGTCGTTGATTCTGTGCGAAATTTGATACTTGTAGGCCCCATGGGTGCTGGTAAAAGCACCATCGGTCGCCTTTTGGCCAAAGAGCTGCGTTTGCTGTTCAAGGATTCCGACAAGGAAATCGAGCTGCGAACCGGCGCCAATATCCCGTGGATCTTCGACAAGGAAGGCGAGCCGGGTTTCCGTGATCGTGAAGAGGCGATGATCGCCGAACTCTGCGAGCTGGACGGCGTGGTGGTGGCCACCGGTGGCGGCGCAGTGATGCGTGAGGCCAATCGCCAGGCACTGCACGCCGGCGGACGAGTGATCTACCTGCACGCCTCGGTGGAGCAGCAGGTCGGCCGCACCGCACGTGATCGCAATCGCCCGCTGTTGCGCACAGCCAATCCCGAGGCGACCTTGCGTGCGCTGCTGGAATCGCGCGATCCGCTCTACCGCGAGATCGCTGACCTGGTGGTGGAAACCGACGAACGGCCACCGCGCATGGTGGTGCTCGACATCCTCGAGCGCCTGGAGAAGTTGCCGCCCCGCTGAGCCGGGGACTATCCTCGGCAGCCAATGCCGAGGCAGGGTTCAACGTTACCGCGCGGATTGCACTGGCGATGCCGCGCCCAAGCACATTGTGGGGATACATGCAGACACTAAAGGTCGATCTGGGCGAACGCAGCTACCCGATCTACATTGGCGAAGGCCTGTTGGACCAGCCTGAGTTGCTGGCACCGCACATTGCCGGCCGGCAAGTCGCCATCGTTTCCAACGAGACCGTCGCGCCGCTGTATCTCGAACGCTTGAGTCGCACCCTGGGCGCCTACTCGGTGGTGCATGTGGTGCTGCCCGACGGCGAAGCCTACAAGAACTGGGAAACCCTGCAACTGATCTTCGATGGCCTGCTCAGCGCACGCCATGATCGGCGTACCACCGTGGTCGCACTGGGCGGAGGGGTGATCGGTGACATGGCGGGTTTCGCTGCCGCTTGCTATCAGCGCGGTGTCGATTTCATTCAAGTGCCGACCACGCTGTTGTCCCAGGTCGATTCCTCGGTTGGCGGCAAGACCGGCATCAACCACCCGCTTGGCAAGAACATGGTCGGTGCCTTCTATCAGCCCAATGCGGTGCTGATCGACACCACTACCCTCAAGACCCTGCCAGAGCGCGAGCTGTCGGCAGGGCTTGCCGAAGTCATCAAGTACGGCCTGATCTGCGACAAGCCGTTCCTTGACTGGCTCGAAGAAAATATGACGGCCCTGCGTGGCCTGGATAACGCTGCCCTGACCGAGGCCATTCGCCGCTCCTGCGCGGCCAAGGCTGCGGTGGTCGGGGCTGACGAGCGTGAGTCTGGCGTGCGTGCGACCCTCAACCTGGGTCATACCTTTGGCCATGCCATCGAGACCCACATGGGCTACGGCGTCTGGCTGCACGGCGAAGCCGTGGCAGCAGGCACGGTAATGGCCCTGGAAATGTCCATGCGCCTGGGCTGGATCGACCAGCCGGCGCGTGATCGCGCTATTCGCCTGCTGCAGGACGCAGGATTGCCGGTGGTGCCCCCACAGGAAATGACCCCGGCGCATTTCATGGAGCATATGGCGGTCGACAAAAAGGTTCTCGACGGTCGCTTGCGCCTGGTGCTGTTGCGCCAGCTGGGCGAAGCCGTGATTACCGACGACTATCCGAAAGAGATCCTTCAGGCCACGCTGGCAGCGGATTACCGCGCGATCGTGGCCCAGCTTTGAGGTTGTGACAGCGCAATGACCAGTTTGCATGCCGATGAGGCGTTTCTCGACCATTACCAACTGAGCCACGATCCGTTCGCGCCGCGTGTGCCCGGCTTCAAGTTCTTCCCCGCCCAGCGCAAGCCGGTGTTGGGGCAACTGCATCACCTGGCCCGCTACAGCCAGCTGATGCTGGTAGTCACCGGCCCGGTGGGCAGCGGCAAGACCCTGCTGCGCCAGGCGCTGGTGGCAAGCACCAACAAACAGTCGGTACAGAGCGTGGTGGTTTCTGCCCGTGGCGCCAGCGATGCTGCCAGCGTGCTCGGCCAGGTGGCCCAGGCGCTTGGGGTAGCCCAGGCCGAGGTGCAAGCCATTCTGTCCCAGGTGGTACAACTGGCGCTGACCGGCCAGGAAGTCTATCTGTTGGTGGACGATGCGGAACAACTCGGCGAGTCGGCACTCCAAGCGTTGCTGGAGTTGGCGGCGGGGGTTCCGGAAGGGCGTCCGCACGTGTTCCTGTTCGGTGAGCCCTCGCTGATCGCAGGGTTGGATGAGCTCAATGCTGATGGTGATCGTTTCCACGTCATCGAGCTTGCCCCCTACAGCGAGGAAGAAACCCGCGAGTATCTGGAGCAACGCCTGGAGGGCGCTGGCCGGGGCATCGAGGTGTTCAGCGCTGAACAGATCGTCGATATCCATGAACATTCGGACGGCTGGCCTGGCACTATCAACCAGGTCGCCCGCGATACCTTGATCGAAGCCATGATCGCCACCCGCAGTACGGCGAAGCGACCATCCATGGGGTTCAAAATGCCTAAAAAACACGTGCTCGCGCTGTCTGCTGTCGTAGTGGTCGCCGTTGCTGCGGCGGTCCTGATGCCCAAGAAGGGCGCCGATAAAGCCCCTACCGACGCGCCTGCGGCCCAGGCCCAGCTGCCGTTGGGTGAAGGCCAGCCGGGCAACGCCCAGGCCAACAATGGCAACCCTGCCATCGAGTTCTCCGGCTCCTCCCAGCCAATGCCACTGCCGCTGGTAGGTCAGTCGCAGCCGGTCATGCGCGAGCCGCTAGCCCAGGCCGCAGGCATGGGCGATGGCGAAGAGGGCGGTCCAGCTGGCAACACTGCGTTACAACCCGCCAACCCGCCGACCGTTACCACCATTGCGCCGCCTGAAGGTGTTCCTGCGGGGCCAGCTGCGGCGCCTGCGCAGCCAATCGCCAGCGCGCCAAGCCAGCCGGTTGCGCCTGCGCCAAAGCCTGTTGCAACCCAGCCGGCCAAACCGGTAGCGCCTGCCAAGCCCGCGCCAGCTCCGACTCAGGTTGCAACCGCCAAGCCTGCGGCTAAACCTGCTGCCGGTGGCAGTGGCAACAGCGGCTGGTACTCGGGCCAGAAACCAGGCAATTACGTGGTGCAGATCCTCGGCACCAGCTCCGAGGCATCGGCCCAATCGTTCGTCAAAGCGCAGGGTGGCGACTATCGCTACTTCAAGAAAACCCTGCAGGGCAAGCCACTGTACGTCGTCACTTACGGCAACTTCGCCAACCGTGATGCAGCGGTTGCGGCAATCAAGAACTTGCCAGCGAAGGTCCAGGCTGGTAAACCTTGGCCACGTACCGTTGCCAGCGTCCAACAAGAGCTGGCTACGGCTCGCTGATACCTTCCGGGCGGCACCACCCCGCTGCCCAGATGCTGAGCGACTCCTGACTTTCGTCTAGCCTGCTGCGTTCAAACGCGGCAGGCTTTTCTGTCCCAGACTGCCGGCCACAAGCCCTCTCTTGCAGTCCAGGCTGAAACGCTTCAGACTCCGATCAATGCCGTACCACGGTGACAGGTCAAAAACATTCAAAATTGCGACATAAATTTACAACGATTCGTCGTTAGAATTTGTGAGCTTCACTGTCGCTGTGCAACAATGGTTTCACGTTGCCCCCCGCAAAAAAGCTGGCATTCGACCGGTGTGGATGGTAAGTGGTTGTACTAAAAAGAGATTTGCCTCCGTCGAGAGGTGAACCTGGTGAGAATGTGTCTATGAAAACAGGTCTGTACCATCCGGAAGAATTCAAGGACAACTGTGGTTTCGGCCTGATCGCCCATATGACGGGCGAGCCAAGTCACCACCTTCTGCAAACTGCCATGCAGGCGTTGACCTGCATGACCCACCGCGGTGGGATCAACGCCGACGGCAAGACCGGCGACGGTTGCGGCTTGCTCATGCAGAAGCCCGATCAGTTTTTGCGCGCCGTGGCCCAAGAGCATTTCGCCGTCGAGCTGCCCAAGCAGTACGCGGTAGGCATGGTGTTCTTCAACCAGGACCCGGTTAAAGCGCAAGCCGCGCGCGCAAACATGGACCGCGAGATCCTCGCCGCTGGCCTGAAGCTGGTCGGCTGGCGCAAAGTGCCGATCGACACCAGCGTGCTCGGCCGCCTGGCCCTGGAGCGCCTGCCGCAGATCGAGCAGGTATTCATCGGCGGTGAAGGCCTGAGCGACCAAGAGTTCGCCATCAAGCTGTTCAGTGCCCGTCGTCGCTCGTCTGTGGCCAACGCCCACGACAGCGACCACTACATCTGCAGCTTCTCGCACAAGACCATCATCTACAAAGGCCTGATGATGCCGCGCGATCTCGCGGCGTTCTATCCAGACCTCGATGACCCACGCCTGCAAACCGCGATCTGCGTGTTCCACCAGCGTTTCTCGACCAACACCCTGCCGAAATGGCCGTTGGCCCAGCCGTTCCGCTTCCTCGCCCACAACGGCGAGATCAACACCATCACCGGCAACCGCAACTGGGCCATGGCCCGTCGCACCAAATTCGCCAACGACCTGATTCCCGATCTCGAAGAGCTTGGCCCGCTGGTCAACCGCGTAGGTTCGGACTCCTCGAGCATGGACAACATGCTCGAACTGATGGTCACCGGCGGCATCGACCTGTTCCGCGGCGTGCGCATGCTGGTGCCACCAGCGTGGCAGAACGTCGAGACCATGGACGCCGACCTGCGCGCCTTCTACGAATACAACTCCATGCACATGGAGCCGTGGGACGGCCCGGCCGGTATCGTCATGACCGAAGGTCGCCATGCCGTCTGCCTGCTCGACCGCAACGGCCTGCGCCCGGCGCGCTGGGTCACCACGCGCAACGGCTACATCACCCTCGCCTCGGAAATCGGCGTGTGGGACTACAAACCAGAGGACGTGGTCGCCAAGGGCCGGGTTGGTCCGGGGCAGATCTTTGCCGTGGACACCGAGACCGGGCAGATCCTCGACACCGACGCCATCGACAACCGCCTCAAGTCGCGCCATCCGTACAAGCGCTGGTTGCGCCAGCACGCCACGCGCATCCAGGCGACCCTGAGCGATGACCAAGGCGCGGCCAGCTACGATGCTGACCAGCTCAAGCAATTCATGAAGATGTTCCAGGTCACCTTCGAAGAGCGTGACCAGGTCCTGCGTCCGCTCGGCGAGCAGGGCCAGGAAGCGGTCGGCTCTATGGGTGATGACACGCCGATGGCAGTGCTGTCGCAGCGCGTGCGTTCGCCGTACGACTTCTTCCGCCAGCAGTTCGCCCAGGTGACCAACCCCCCGATCGACCCGCTGCGCGAAGCGATCGTGATGTCGCTGGAGATCTGCCTGGGGGCCGAGCGCAACATCTTCCAGGAGTCCCCGGAGCATGCTTCGCGGGTGATCCTCAGCTCGCCAGTGATCTCGCCAGCCAAGTGGCGCTCGCTGATGAACCTGGAGCGCGAAGGCTTCGAGCGCCAGCTGATCGACCTCAACTACGAACAAAGCATTGGCCTGGAAGCTGCCATCCGCAACATCGCCGATCAGGCTGAAGAAGCGGTGCGGGCTGGCAAGACCCAGCTGGTGCTGAGCGACCGTTACATCGCCCCTGGCAAACTGCCGGTGCACGCTTCGCTGGCCGTGGGCGCGGTGCATCACCGCCTGACCGAACAGGGCCTGCGCTGCGACAGCAACATCCTGGTAGAGACCGCTACCGCCCGCGACCCGCATCACTTCGCCGTGCTGCTGGGCTTCGGTGCCTCGGCGGTGTACCCCTACCTAGCCTACGAAGTGCTGGCCGACCTGATCCGTACCGGCGAAGTGTTGGGCGATCTGGACGAAGTGTTCAAGTACTACCGCAAGGGCATCTCCAAGGGGCTGCTGAAGATCCTGTCGAAGATGGGTATCTCGACCATCGCCTCGTACCGTGGCGCGCAGCTGTTCGAAGCCATCGGCCTGTCCGACGAAGTGGTCGGCCTGAGCTTCAAGGGCGTGCCGAGCCGCATCAAGGGCGCGCGTTTCGTCGACCTGGAAGGCGACCAGAAGCTGCTCGCCGCCGAAGCCTGGAGCGCGCGCAAGCCGATCCAGCAAGGCGGGCTGCTCAAGTTCGTCCATGGTGGCGAATACCACGCCTACAACCCGGATGTGGTCAACACCTTGCAGGCCGCCGTGCAGCAGGGCGACTACGCCAAGTTCAAGGAATACACCACGCTGGTCGACACCCGGCCGGTGTCGATGATCCGCGACCTGCTCAAGGTCAAGGTGGCCGAGCAGCCGCTGGCGCTGGATCAGGTCGAGCCGCTGGAGGCGATCCTCAAGCGCTTCGACTCTGCCGGTATCTCCCTGGGGGCGCTGTCGCCAGAAGCCCACGAGGCCCTGGCCGAGGCGATGAACCGCCTGGGCGCGCGCTCCAACTCCGGTGAGGGCGGTGAAGACCCGTCGCGTTACGGCACCGTGCGTAGCTCCAAGATCAAGCAGGTCGCCACTGGCCGCTTTGGTGTCACCCCCGAATACCTGGTCAACGCCGAAGTGCTGCAGATCAAGGTGGCCCAGGGTGCCAAGCCGGGCGAAGGTGGTCAGCTGCCGGGCGGCAAGGTCAATGGCCTGATCGCCAAGCTGCGTTATGCGGTTCCGGGCGTGACCCTGATCTCGCCGCCGCCGCACCACGACATCTACTCGATCGAAGACTTGGCCCAGCTGATCTACGACCTCAAGCAGGTCAACCCGCAGGCGCTGGTCTCGGTCAAACTGGTCGCTGAAGCTGGCGTGGGCACCATCGCCGCCGGCGTGGCCAAGGCCTATGCCGACCTGATCACCATCTCCGGCTACGACGGCGGCACCGGCGCTTCGCCGCTGACTTCGATCAAGTACGCCGGTGCACCGTGGGAGCTGGGCCTGGCCGAGACCCACCAGACCCTGCGCGGCAACGACCTGCGCGGCAAGGTTCGGGTGCAGACCGACGGTGGCCTGAAAACCGGCCTGGACGTGATCAAGGCCGCCATTCTCGGCGCCGAAAGCTTCGGTTTCGGCACCGCGCCGATGATCGCCCTGGGCTGCAAATACCTGCGTATCTGCCATCTGAACAACTGCGCCACTGGCGTCGCCACCCAGAACGACAAGCTGCGCAAGGATCACTACATCGGCACGGTCGACATGGTGATCAACTTCTTCACCTTCGTCGCCGAAGAAACCCGTGAGTGGCTGGCCAAGCTCGGCGTCAGCAGCCTCGGCGAGCTGATCGGTCGCACCGACCTGCTCGAAGTATTGCCAGGCGACACCGAGCGTCAGCAGTACCTCGACCTCAGCCCGCTGTTGGGCAGCTCGCACATCCCGGCTGACAAGCCGCAGTTCTGCGAAGTCGACAAGAACCCGCCGTTCGACCAAGGCGAGCTGGCCGAGAAGATGGTCGAGATGGCCTTGCCGGCGATCCGCGACCAGGCCGGTGGTGAGTTCAGCCTGGACATCTGCAACTGCGACCGTTCGATTGGTGCGCGCATCTCTGGCGAAATCGCCAAGCTGTACGGCAACCAGGGCATGGCCGCCAAGCCGATCACCTTCCGCTTCAAGGGTACTGCCGGGCAGAGCTTCGGCGTGTGGAACGCCGGTGGCCTGAACCTGCTGCTCGAAGGCGATGCCAACGACTACGTCGGCAAAGGCATGACCGGTGGCAAGGTGACCATCGTGCCGCCTGCTGGCAGCCCGTTTAAAACCCAGGACAGCGCCATCGTCGGCAATACCTGCCTGTACGGTGCCACTGGCGGCAAGCTGTTCGCTGCCGGTACCGCAGGTGAGCGCTTCGCTGTACGTAACTCCGGCGCCCACGCTGTGGTCGAGGGCACCGGCGATCACTGCTGTGAATATATGACCGGCGGCTTTGTCTGCGTCTTGGGCAAGACCGGTTACAACTTCGGTTCTGGCATGACTGGCGGCTTCGCCTACGTGCTCGACATGGACAACAGCTTCGTCGACAAGCTCAACCACGAGCTGGTGGAAATCCAGCGTATCAGTGGTGAAGCGATGGAGGCTTACCGTAGCCACCTGGCGCGGGTCCTTGCCGAATACGTCGAAGAGACTGGCAGCGAGTGGGGGCGTGAGCTCTCGGAGAACCTGGACGACTACGTGCGGCGCTTCTGGCTGGTCAAGCCGAAGGCGGCCAATCTCAAGCAATTGCTGTCCAGTACCCGTGCCAACCCGCAGTAAAAGCAGCTGCAAGTGGCAAGCCTCAAGCTGCAAGTGACCGCAGTGCGAGGTTTGCCGGGCTTACGTGATCGTCTTGCGGCTTGCAGCTTATCGCTTGCAGCTGCTGTTGAGAGGTTTTGAAAAATGGCTGAACGTCTGAATAACGACTTCCAGTTCATCGAAGTCGGGCGCAAAGACCCGAAGAAAAAGCTGCTGCGTCAGCGCAAGAAGGAGTTCGTCGAGATCTACGAACCCTTCAAGCCCCAGCAGTCCGTCGACCAGGCGCACCGTTGCCTGGGTTGCGGCAACCCGTACTGCGAATGGAAATGCCCGGTGCACAACTTCATCCCCAACTGGTTGAAGCTTGTCTCCGAGGGCAACATCCTGGCCGCGGCGGAACTGTCGCACCAGACCAACACCCTGCCGGAAGTCTGTGGCCGCGTGTGCCCGCAGGATCGTCTGTGCGAAGGTGCCTGCACCCTCAACGACGGCTTTGGCGCCGTGACCATCGGCTCGGTGGAGAAGTACATCACCGACACCGCCTTCGCCATGGGCTGGCGTCCGGACATGTCCAAGGTCAAGCCGACCGGCAAGCGTGTCGCCATCATCGGTGCCGGCCCTGCGGGCTTGGGTTGCGCTGACGTGCTGGTGCGTGCCGGGGTGACTCCGGTGGTGTTCGACCGCAACCCTGAAATCGGTGGCCTGCTGACCTTCGGCATCCCCGAGTTCAAGCTGGAAAAGACCGTGCTGAGCAATCGCCGCGAAGTCTTCACCGGCATGGGCATCGAGTTCCGCCTGAACACCGAAGTGGGCAAGGACATCACCTTGGAACAACTGCTCGCCGAGTACGACGCAGTGTTCATGGGTATGGGCACCTACACCTACATGAAGGGCGGTTTCCCGGGTGAAGACCTGCCGGGCGTGCACGATGCACTGGACTTCCTGATCGCCAACGTCAACCGCAACCTGGGCTTTGAAAAGTCGCCGGAAGACTTCGTCGACATGCAGGGCAAGAAGGTGGTGGTGCTTGGCGGTGGCGATACCGCGATGGACTGCAACCGCACCTCGATCCGCCAGGGCGCCAAGTCGGTGACCTGTGCCTATCGTCGTGACGAGGCGAACATGCCCGGTTCGCGCAAAGAGGTGAAGAACGCCAAGGAAGAGGGGGTGAAATTCCTCTACAACCGCCAGCCGATCGCCATCGTTGGCGAAGACAAGGTCGAAGGCGTAAAGGTGGTCGAGACCCGTCTCGGCGAGCCGGATGCCCGTGGCCGTCGCAGCCCTGAGCCGATTCCGGGCTCCGAGGAGATCCTACCGGCCGATGCCGTGGTGATCGCCTTCGGTTTCCGTCCGAGCCCAGCGCCGTGGTTCGAGCAGTACGGCATTCAAACCGACAGCCAAGGGCGGGTGGTTGCACCTGAGAAGGCCAAGTTCAAGCACCAGACCAGCAATCCTAAAGTGTTTGCCGGTGGCGACATGGTGCGCGGTTCTGACCTGGTGGTGACGGCGATCTTCGAAGGGCGCACCGCTGCCGAAGGGATCCTGGACTACCTCGAAGTCTGACCCATCGCTATCGCGGGGCAAGCCCGCTCCCATGCAGATGAGTGTGCTGCGAGGGAGCGGGCTTGCCCCGCGATGCGTTTTGTATACAAAAATAATTGATCCAAGGCAGACGGATAGACAAACAACCGTGCCTTTTCTCTGTACGTCTGAGAAAATGCCCGCACTTTTTTTCCGGATGCCGACATGACTGCCCTGAAGAACGATCGTTTCCTGCGTGCACTGCTCAAGCAACCCGTAGACGTCACTCCAGTCTGGATGATGCGCCAGGCCGGCCGCTACCTGCCGGAGTACCGCGCCAGCCGGGCCAAGGCGGGTGACTTCATGAGCCTGTGCATGAACCCGCAGTTCGCCTGCGAGGTTACCCTGCAGCCGCTGGACCGTTACCCGCTGGACGCAGCGATCCTCTTCTCGGACATCCTCACCATCCCCGATGCCATGGGCCAGGGCCTGTACTTCGAAACTGGCGAAGGCCCGCGTTTCAAGAAGGTCATCAGCACCCTGGCGGACATCGAAGCGCTGCCGATCCCTGATCCGCACAAAGACCTGGGCTACGTGATGGACGCGGTCAGCACCATCCGCCGTGAGCTCAATGGTCGTGTACCGCTGATCGGCTTCTCCGGCAGCCCCTGGACCCTGGCCACCTACATGGTTGAAGGCGGCTCCTCCAAGGACTTCCGCAAGACCAAGGCCATGCTCTACGACAACCCGCAGGCCCTGCACCTGCTGTTGGACAAGCTGGCCCAGTCGGTCACCAGCTACCTCAACGGCCAGATCCAGGCCGGTGCCCAGGCGGTGCAGATCTTCGACACCTGGGGTGGCAACCTGTCGGCGGCGGCCTACCAGGAGTTCTCCCTGGCCTACATGCGCAAGATCGTCAGCGGCTTGATCCGCGAGCACGACGGGCGCAAGGTGCCGGTGATCCTGTTCACCAAGAACGGCGGCATGTGGCTGGAAAGCATCGCCGAGGCTGGCGCTGACGCGTTGGGCCTGGACTGGACCTGCGAGATTGGCGATGCCCGCCGCCGGGTCGGCGACAAGGTGGCCCTGCAGGGCAACATGGACCCAACCGTGCTGTATGCCAAGCCTGCCGCGATTCGCCAGGAAGTTGCGCGGATTCTGGCCAGCTACGGCAAGGGCACTGGGCATGTATTCAACCTGGGGCATGGCATTACCCCAGAGGTCGATCCAGAGCACGCAGGCGCGTTCATCAACGCGGTGCACGAGCTGTCCGCGCAGTATCATCAGTAAGCGTTGAATTTATCGCGGGGCAAGCCCGCTCCTACGCAAAAGTCCTCAGGGACGAGGCGTGGGAGTGGGCTTGCCCCGCGATGCGTTTGGATTAAGGTTTAATTCAGCGATCGTCGTTAATCTGGTCCCATCTCAACCGATACAGGACCTGAACCTCATGAAAGCTCGCTACTTCGCCCTGATTCTCGCGCCGCTGTTCAGCACCGCTGCCCTGGCCAATACCTACACCGGTCCAGGTGCTCAACCGGTCACCACTGTGGCTGCTGCCAACGACGCCGCTGACGACACCCGCGTGGTCCTGCAAGGCTTCGTGACCAAGAAGCTGGATAACGACGACAAGTACGAATTCAAGGACAACACCGGCACCATCAAAGTCGAGATCGACGATGAGGACATGCCAGCGGCAGGCTTCAACGACAAGACCAAGGTCAAGCTGACCGGTGAAGTCGAGAAGAACCTGATGAGCCGCGAAGTGGATGTGGATATCGTCGAGATCATTAACTGATCCAGAGGACTGGGGTCGCTTTGCGACCCTTCGCGGGCAAGCCCGCTCCCACAGGGTTCGACAGCGCTGCAAGACTCTGTGGGAGCGGGCTTGCCCGCGAAGGGCCGCAAAGCGGCCCCGGCTTCACGTGGTCTTGGGCGCCAATTGGCTTAGGTGCAACGCAACCAGCAACGCCACCGCCAACAGGCTGCCAATGAACAGGCCAATCCCATTCCATCCGGCCATGTGCCAGAACACCCCACCGGCCGTCCCGGCCACACTCGATCCGGCGTAATAGCAGAACAGGTACAGCGAAGACGCCTGGCCCTTGGCCTTCAATGCGCGTCGGCCAATCCAGCTGCTGGCTACCGAGTGCGCGCCAAAGAAGCCAAAGGTGAACACCAGCATGCCCAGGATCACCATTACCAGCGGGCTGGACAGGGTCAGCAACAGTCCACCTGCCATCACCAGGATGCTCGCCCAGAACACCTTGCGCCGCCCCATCTTGTCAGCAAGGGCACCGACCTGCGCCGAACTGTAGATACCCGACAGGTAAACCACCGAGAGCAAGCCCACCAGCGCTTGGTTCATGTGATACGGCTCGGCCAGCAAGCGGTAGCCGATGTAGTTGAACAGGGTGACGAAGGCGCCCATCAGCAGGAACGCTTCAAGGAACAACCACGGCAACCCGGCGTCGCGAAAGTGCATGACAAAGCCGTCGAGCAGACTGCGCGGGTTCATCGCTTGTGGGCGGAAGTTGCGCGACTCGGGCAGCACTTTCCAGAACACCACCGCCGCTGCCAGGGCCAGCCCGCCAATGGTCAGCATCGCCGTGTGCCAGCTGACGAAGTCGATCAGCACGCCAGTGATCAGCCGCCCGCTCATGCCGCCGATGGCGTTGCCGCCGATGTACAGGCCCATGGCCAAGCCGATGTGCTGCGGATGAATCTCCTCACTCAGGTAGGTCATTGCCACCGCTGCCAGGCCGCTTAGCGACAAGCCAACCAAGGCCCGGGTCGCCAGCACCAACTCCCAACTTGGCATAACCGCACTGGCCAGGGTCGACAGCGCAGCGCAGACCAGGGCGAATACCATCACCGGCTTGCGGCCGATCCGGTCCGAGATCGGCCCGGTGACCAGCAGGCCAAAAGCGAGCATCGCCGTCGACACCGACAGCACCAGGCTGCTCTGCGCGGCGTTGATGGAGAACTCCTGCGACAGCAGCGGCATCATCGGTTGCACGCAGTAGAGCAGGGCGAAGGTGGCAAAGCCGCCGCTGAACAATGCCAGTACGGTCTTGAGGAAGGCGGGAGTGCCTTTCTCGATCCAGATCTCGTTCAGCGGGGCAGGCTCAGGGTCGACAGGTAGAGGCGCTACAGCAGTTTTCACGAAGGGGTCCCTCGGGCACGCGGGCCGGTGTTGCGAATTGTAAAAAGCATATAGCTGGCTAATGATTAGATCCAATATATTGTTCGACCTATTTAAGACGTTGTACGACTTGTTTGGAGCTGCTCATGGAATTGCGTCACCTGCGCTACTTCATCGCCGTTGCCGAGGAGCTGCACTTTGGCCGCGCCGCGCAGCAGCTGGGGATTTCCCAGCCCCCCCTGAGTCAGCAGATCCAGGCGCTGGAGCAGGAGCTGGGCGCGCGTCTGTTCGAGCGCACCAATCGTCGGGTCGAGCTGAGCGAAGCGGGCCGGTTGTTTTTAGAGGAGGCGCGCCAGGTACTCGCCCAAGTGGAAAAAGCCGCTGATGTCGCCCGTCGAGCGCAACTGGGCGAGTTGGGTGAGATGAAGATCGGCTTCACCTCTTCGGCGCCGTTTACCTCGAAGATTCCCAAGGCGATTCATGCATTTCGCCAGCGCTTTCCCGCCGTGCACTTGAACCTCAAGGAGATGAGCAGTCGAGATGTCGCCGAGGCGGTATTCGACGAGTCGATCGAAGTCGGCCTGATGCGGCCAATGCCGCTGCCAGAGGGATTGGTCGTCACTGAGTTGTTCCGAGAGCCGCTGGTGGCAGTGATCAACGCCTCGCACCCGCTGGCGCAGGGGAGCGAGCAGGGCGTGTACATGGCGGCGCTGGCCCATGAGCCGTTCGTGTTCTTTCCGCGCAGCTATGGCAGCGGCTTGCATGCGCAGTTATTGAGCCTGGCCCGGCAAGCGGGGTTCAGCCCGCATTTTGCCCAGGAGGCGGGGGAGGCGATGACCATCATTGGCCTGGTGTCGGCGGGGTTGGGGGTGTCGGTGCTGCCGGCGTCGTTCCAGCGCATGCGTATTGATGGCGTGGTGTATCGCACCCTGCTCGATGAGGGCGCGGGGACAGCGGTGTGGCTGGTCCAGCGTCAGGCGGGTGGCTCGGCGATGGCCAGGGCATTTGCCGAGCTGCTGACCCGCGAAAGTACCCTGTAGCCCGTACTGGCCTCTTCGCGGGCAAGCCCGCCTCCACAAAGATATGCAGCACCACCGGACCCTGTGGGAGCGGGCTGGCCCGCGAAGAGGCCGATGCAGGCGCCGTTAAGCCCTTGGCCAGCGCCGGAAGATCAACGAGGTATTCACCCCGCCAAAGGCAAAATTGTTGTTCATCACGTACTCATTGCTCATCACCCGCATGCCGCCACGCAAGTAGTCGAGCTCGCCACAGCGCGGGTCGATGTTGTCGAGGTTAAGGGTGGGCACGTACGTGTCGCGATTCATCATCTCGATGCTGAACCACGACTCCAGCGCACCACAGGCGCCCAGTGTATGGCCGAGGAAGCTCTTCTGCGAGCTGATCGGCATCCGCGGCCCAAACAGTTCGCTGGTAGCCAGGGTCTCGGCGATATCGCCCTGTTCAGTGGCCGTGCCATGGCCGTTGACGTAGCCAATCGCCTCGGGCGCCAACCCGGCATCCTCCAGCGCCAGCTCCATGGCGCGGCGCATGGTGGTCTGTTCAGGACGCGTGATGTGCTGGCCGTCGGCATTGCTGCCAAAACCAATGATCTCGGCATGAATGCGCGCGCCACGGGCCAGCGCATGCTCCAGCTCCTCCAGCACTAGCATGCCGCCACCCTCACCCACTACCAGCCCATCGCGCGCGCTGTCGTAAGGGCGCGGGCTCAGTTCAGGGGTGTCGTTCATCAGGCTGGTCGCATACAGGGCATCGAACACCATGGCCTCGGTCGGGCACAGCTCTTCGGCGCCACCAGCGAGCATCATCGGCAGGCGGCCGAACTTGATCGCCTCGTAGGCATAGCCGACCCCTTGGCTGCCACTGGTGCAGGCGCTGGAGGTGGGGATCAGCCGGCCGGTGAGGCCAAAGAAGATACTGATGTTGGCCGCAGTGGTGTGCGGCATCATGCGCACGTAGGAGTTGGCATTGAGGCCATCGGCCCTGGCGTTGAGCAGCATGTTGCCGAACGCCTTGATCTCGTCGGTGCTACCAGCAGAGGAGCCGCACGCCACGCCCATGCGGCCATCGCGGATGCTCGGGTCGTCGAGCAGACCGGCATCGGCCAGCGCTCGTTCTGCAGCCGCTACCGCCAGGCGGGCGACCCGGCCCATGCTGCGCAGTTGCTTGCGGGTCCAGTGCGCGGGCACTGCGAAGTCGTCGATGGGCCCGCCCAGGCGGGTATTGAGGTCTTCGAAAACGTCCCATTCGTGCATGCGGCGAATGCCACTGCGGTTGTTCACAAAATGCCTGGAGAGGGTTTCCCAGTCATTGCCCAGGGCAGTGATGCCGGCCATGCCGGTGACCACGACACGGCGCATCAGCACAACCCTCCGTTGACCGCGATGACCTGGCGGGTGATGTAGGCCGCTTCACTGGACATCAGGAAGTTGACCGTGCCGGCGACCTCCTCCGGGGTGCCCATGCGCTGGGCCGGAATCATCTTGAGCAACTCCTCGACCGGTACGTGCTCGTCGAGCATGGCCGTGTCGATCAGCCCTGGGGCGACGCAGTTGACCGTGATCCGGCGCTTGCCCAGTTCGATCGCCAGGGCCTTGGCCGCACCGATCAGGCCGGCCTTGGAGGCGCTGTAGTTGACCTGGCCGCGATTGCCGATCAGCCCGGAAACCGAGGTGATGCAGACGATGCGCCCCGGCGCACGGCGGCGGATCATCGGCATCATCAAGGGGTGCAGGACGTTGTAGAAACCATCCAGATTGGTCCGCATGACCTGGTCCCAATCGTCCTCGCTCAGGGCCGGGAAGGCGCCATCGCGAGTCAGCCCGGCGTTGCACACCACGCCGTAGTAAGCGCCATGCGCTTCAACATCCTCATTGAGGATGGCAGCGCAGGCAGCCCGATCGGCGATATCGAATTGCAGGATGCGTGCCTGGCGCCCCAGCGCGCGGACCTGTTCGGCAACCGCCTCGGCCTCGCTGCGGCCACTGCGACAATGCAGGACCAGATCGTAGCCGGCGCGGGCCAGACGCAGGGCGATAGCGCGACCAATGCCGCGGCTGGAGCCGGTGACCAGGATGGTGTCAGTCATGCGGGTGTTCCTCGGGTGCCGGCTCGGCCAGGTACTGGCTTGCCTGGGGCGGGCGATAGACATTCAGGCGGGCGCTGGCTTGGATGCCGTCGCCGCGCAGGTGGCATTCGAACACACCCATGCCGTTGTCGTCTTCCAACGAGCGCAGGGCATGGATACGCAGTTGGGCGCCGACGGGGAAGTGTTCGACTGAGCACTCGAACTTGCGCGTGCCGAGCAGAAAGCCCATTTCCACCGGCTGGCCCAGGCGCCGTGCGCGACAGCCGGCATAGGCCGCCACGCTCTGCGCCATCAGCTCCAGCGCCAGCCAGGCGGGCAGGCTGCCGTCGGCACGGTTGAATTGGCCGCCGGCACGGACCGTTGCGTGGGTGTGGATCTGCTCCTCGTCACAACTGTCGATGCCATCGATGAGGATCATGTCACCGGCGTGCGGCAGCAGGTCGGCCAGGGGCCAGGTGGTCATGGTGCATCTCCGAGAATCAGGCTGACATTGTTGCCGCCGAAGGCGAACGAATTGCTCATCAACCGGCGCGGGCCGTGCAGGGCCAGGCGCTGGCTGCCATCGACCAGATTGAGCGCGGGCAGTTGTGGGTCGGCCTGGCCATCCCACACATGCGGCGGCAGCAGGCCGAGTGGGTTGTGCTCGCTCAGGCTCAGCCAGCAGAAGGCTGCTTCCAGGGCGCCGGCGGCGCCGAGGGTATGGCCGGTCATCGGCTTGCTCGATGAGCAAGGCAGCTGGGCGCCGAACAGGTTGTGCACGGCCCGGCATTCCATGGCGTCGTTGTGCTCGGTGGCGGTGCCGTGCAGGTTCAGGTAATCGATCTGCGCGGGCTTGAGACGGGCATTGTCCAGCGCTTTGCCCATGGCCTGCAAGGCGCCCTTGCCGCTCGGTTCGGGGGCGGAAATGTGGTGCGCGTCTGAGCTGGCGCCTGCGCCGAGCAGGGCAATGCCTGGACCTTCGCGGGTCATCAGGAACAGCGCCGCGCCTTCGCCGATATTGATCCCAGCGCGGTTGACCGACAACGGGTTGCAGCGCTGTGAGCTGACGGCCTCCAGGGCGTTGAAGCCATTGACGGTCAGGCCACACAGGCTGTCGACGCCGCCGCACAGCACCGCATCGCACAGGCCCAAATCGAGCAGTCGGCGTGCGCTCAACAGGGCGCGGCCACTGGAGGTGCAGGCGGTCGAGATGACATAGGCCGGGCCTTCGAGTTGCAGCCAAGCGGCCAGGAAGTTGGCCGGTGCGCTCAGTTCCTGCTGGTCATAGCGATAGTCCGCAGGGAAGTGCCCAGCGTCCAGGTAGTGGGCGATGCCGGCGCTGGCTTCGTCGATTCCCGAGGTGCTGGTGCCTAGCACCACGCCGACCCGCTGTACGCCGTGGCGCTCGATGGCCTGGCGGATGGCCGGCTCGATCTGCAGGGCAGCGGCATACAGCAGCTGATTGTTGCGGCTTTGCTGGCCTGCTAGGGGTAGCTGCGGCAACGGGCCGGCCACGGCGCCGACCGGCAGGCGGCGCTGCGGCACCCAGCCGTCCTGCGCTTGCATGCCTGAGCAGTCACCGGCGAACAGCTTGCGGGCGACTTCGGCCTGGCCCTGGCCAAGGGCGCAGACCAGGCCCAGGGCATTGAGGTAGGTGGTCATGGCGCAGTCTCATTGGGCAGAGGGCTGACGAGGTAACGCAGGCCCTGGCCGAGGTTCAAGGTGAAGTGGTCGGCCTGGCGATAGTCGACCTGCCAGCGCGTATCCAGCCAGCGCCGCTGCTCCTGCTGCCGGGCCTGTGGATAAAGCTGCAGCAGTTGCTGCTCGGGAGTTAGCGCGAACAGCACGGCGGCGAACAACTCGCGCGCAGCGGGGTTGGGCGGCAGCAGGCCATCGGCTTGCCAGTCCTGGCCATCGAGCAATTGCCGCGCCTGGGGGATGCCCATCAGGTCGAGCAGCGACCAGCGCAGGTGGCCATTTTCACGCTGCACCACCAACAACCAGTCCTGACGTTGCCCGGCTTGTTCGCGTTGCACGTGCAATTGCTGCGGCAGCGTCAGCTGGGGTAGGCGCTCCGGTAGCGGTGGCCGCGCAGCGCAGGCGCTCAGCAGCAAGGTCAGCAACAGCAGCAGGGGTTTCATGATTGCGCGGGTTCTCTATCACGGGCGGCGGCCCAAGGCGCCAGGACGAAACTGAAGGCCAGGCCCAGGCTCACTGCCAGACCAAAGTTGCTCACCGCCGGCGTGCTGGACAGTGCCAACAGGCCAAACGACAGCCAGGTGGTGAGCGCCGCCAACAAGGTGCCGAGCAGACTGACCGCAGCGCCGCCGATCCGTTCGTGCATGAGGATCGCGTAGTCGACACTGATCGCCGTTACCAGCAGCAGGCCGAACAGGCTGAACAGGGTCAGCGGTTGCCCCAGCCAGCCAAGGCTGGCCAGGCTGCACAGCGCGGCCAGCAGCGGCAGGGCTACCAGCCGTAGGGCGCCAGCCAAACCGAAGGGCACGACCAACAGCAATAGGATCAGCGCGCACGACAGCAGTTTCAACTCAGCGGCGCTGACTTGGGTAGCGGCGAACAACTGGTTCAGCTGACCGAGCCGATCCACCAGTTGCACCCCTGGCAGTTCATCGGTCTGCAAGCGCAGCAGCGCCGGATCATTGAGCCCTTGCAGGCTGACGATCGCCGCCACGCCATGGCCATCCTCGCCCAGCCACAACGGTCGCCAAGCCTCGCCGAGCGGGCCAGCCAGGACGTGCTCGATCGAACGATCGGGCAGGCTGCGCAGTTGTTCAAGCTCTGCGGCCAATGCATCTTGCGGCACGCCCAGCGCCAGCAACGGTTGCCAATGGGCAGGCAATTGCGCCAGCGCCTGGCGTAGCTGTTGCTGAGCGCCAGCGCTGGCGACCAGTTGGCTGAGGCTCATGTAGCCCTTGAGCTTGTCCAGCTCAGCCAGCTCGTCGAGCTGTGTACTCAACCCCTGCAAGCGTTCGAGCAGTTGGCCTTGGTCGGCGGCGCGGACCAGGTAGAACTGGCTGGTCGGCTGGTAACCGGTGATGCGTGCGACGGCCTGCGCCTCTTGCAGCAACTGCGGTGAGCTACCGACCCACTGGCGGATATCGTTACGGCTGTCCAGTTGCCACAGGCCTGCGGCGCAGAACAGCATCAAAAGGCCCAGCAACACGGCACTGGGGACTTTGCTCAGCAGGCGTTCACGTAGGTCGGTGAGGGCCTGGGCGATGCGCAGCGGCCAGTCTGCCGGGCGCAGCTCGACAGACTGCAGCAGTGCCGGTAGCAGGCACACTGCGCTGAGGTAGGCGCCGACCAGGCCCGCCGCCGAGAATGCAGCGATCTGGGTCAGTGCCGGGAACGGGGTGAACGCCAGGGCCAGGTAACCGATGCAGCTGGTGACCAGGCTCAGGCTCAGCCCCGGCAAGGTAAGCCGCAGCGCCGCCCAGCTGCGCCAAGGGCGCAGGCTCCAGCTCTTGGACAGGTAGTGCAGCGGATAGTCCACCGCCACCCCGATCAGGCTGGAACCCAGGACCAAGGTCATTACATGCATCTTGCCGAACAGCGCCACGCAGGCCACCGCGCCGAACAGCATGCCAACCAGCACCGGCACGAATGCCAGCAACACCCGCCAGCGGCGAAACGCCAGCAGCAACAGCAGAAGAATGCCCAGGGTGGCGCCACCGCCGACCCAGGTGATCTCCCGGCTGGCCTGGCGCTGACCATTGGCGGCGTGCAACAGGCCGCTGACCGCCATCAGTTGGGCCCCGCTCTGCTCGGCTTGGAGCCGGCTGGCGGCCAGCAGGTCGGCGACCTGCAACGGCAACTTCAGGTCGAAGGCATCGCCCTGGCTGCGCGCGCGCAGCAATACCCAGTGCTTGCCGTCAGCCTCGGCGATCAGCGCACCGCTGGCGGTGTCGAGCTGGACATTGGCGGGCTTCGGCTGGCTGGCCTGGATGCGTCCAGTCAGGCCTAGCCAATCGTCCTGGCTGGGGACCAGGCTAAAGCCGGTGAAGGGGTCGAACAGGCTTTGCACGCGTTGTTCGATAAAGGCCTCGGGCTGTTCGACCAGCTGCCTGCGATCAGCGGCCGAAAGCATTGCCAGGCGGCCTTGCAGCAATTGTTCGCGCACTGCTTGCAGGTCGGTCTGCAAGCTCCACTGGACCTTTTCGAACAGGCCGCTGGCTTGCCACTGTTTGGCCAGGCGTTCGGCGAGCGCCACGGCGCGCTGGCGGTCCTGGTCGCCGACCAACACCAGCATCTCGCGGTTCAGCGGTGCCTGCATGCGTTGCTCGGCGCGCTGTACCAACGGATCCTGGGTGTCGCCCGGCACCAGCGCCATCAAGTCGCCCGACAGCGGCGCGCCACGCTGCCACTGCCAGCCGGCGACGGCGAGCACAGCAATCAGCAAGGCCAGGAACAGCCGTGGCAACAGACGTTCAATCGGCAAAATCGCTGCGCTCCGTATCGCTCAGGGCGGTGGCGCCGCTGCTGGCTGGCATGCGCAGCACGGTGCTGTCGCCTTGGCTTTCTTCAAGCTCGATGCGCTCGACGTACTGGCCGCCGGCGATGTCGATACGGCGGAAGATCTGCTTGAGCAACAGCGAGCGAGGGTTCAGCTGCAGTTGCCAGTGCTCGGCGGTGCCTTGCAAGTTCAGTTCGAAGTCGCGTTGCAGGCCGCTGCTGTCGCCTTGCAGGACAGCGAAAAACAGACGGTTCTGCTCGGCGCCGGCGCTACGGCTGGGCAGGGTTTGCCAGCCGGATGGATCACGCCGGGCAATGCCGCTGGCGCTGATGCGGTAGTCCTGGCGCAGCGGTGTTTGCAACAGCCAGAGCAGGCCGTGGTCGCGGGCCAGGACGAATTGGCCGCGGCTGACCAGGGGCTGGGGGAGGGCGCGCAGGTGTTTTTCCTGGATGAAGGGGCCTTTGACTACGGCGGGTTCGCTTAGCTGCTTTTGCAGGTCTTCGAGGGTGAAGGCGAAGGTTAGTGGGCTGGTGAGCAGCAGGGCTAACGTGGTGAGGGCGCGTAACGCCAGCGCCATGGAGTGGTTTGGAGGGTTTGCGGTCGCGCTACGACCCTTCGCGGGCAAGCCCGCTCCCACAAGGCTTTGCAGTGTTGTGATGGCCTGCAACGCAGGCCCAGTGGCACATTTCATGACAGCACCTTCTGCACCGCGTCCAGCATCACCTGCGGTGAGGCCAGTTGCATTTCGCCGCTGTCGATGTGCACTGCAACCTGCACTGTGCTGGCGCGGGTCATGCGCTCGCCGCTTGCGGCATCGCTGATAAGGTAATTGATCTTCAGTCGACTTTCCCATTCCACCAGGCTGGCGCGCACGTTCAGGCGCTGGCCGAACGTGGCGCCACGGATGTAGCGCAGCTGCAAGTCGATCACCGGCCACATGTAGCCGCTGGCGTGCATCTGCCGATAGTCGTGCTCGAGCTTGTCGAGCAAGGCACAGCGGGCGACTTCCAGGTACTTGACGTAGTGCCCGTGCCAGACGATATGCATGCTGTCGACATCGAAGAACGGCACGACGATCTCAGTATCGACGTGGAACACGCCGGGGCTACGCATGCAGCCTCCAATGTCGCTCAGCGATACGGCTCAGGCACAGGCGCAGTTCTCGCTCCAACGCGCGGTCTTCGATGACGGGGGCGAAATCTTCCAGCAACGCCGCATGCATCTCGGCCAGCGCCGGCGGCAGCGGTCGCTCACCTGCTTGGCGGCGACGCAGCCAGACGCCCTGATTGGCTGCCAGCAGGGTTGCCGCAGCGACCTGCTCGGTCAGCTCAAGAACGCGCAAGGCATCGCGTGCGGCGATAGTGCCCATGCTTACCTTGTCCTGGTTGTGGCATTCGGTGGAGCGGGAAAACACGCTGGCGGGCATGGTCTGCTTGAGCGCCTCGGCGGTCCAGGCGCTGGCGCCGATCTGCACTGCCTTGAAGCCATGGTTGAGCATCGCACGGCCTGCTTCGGCACCCGACAGATTGCTCGGCAGGCCATGGTTGTAGCGTGCGTCGACCAGCAGCGCGAGCTGGCGGTCGAGCAGGTCGGCGACGTTGGCCACCAGGGTCTTCAGGCTGTCCATGGCGAAGGCGATATGCCCGCCATAGAAATGCCCGCCATGCAGAACTCGCTCGGCGTCGCCGTCGATGATCGGGTTATCGTTGGCGCTATTGAGCTCGGTTTCGATAAAACTGCGCAACCAGCCCAGGCTGTCGGCCAGCACCCCCAGTACATGGGGTGCGCAGCGCAGCGAGTAGCGGTCTTGCAGGCGGTGCAGCGGGGCTGCTGGGGCGTCGATGGCCAGATCCTGGCGCAGCCAGGCGGCGACCTGGGTCTGGCCGGGGTGCGGTTTGGCGGCGAACAGGCGCTCGTCGAAATGCTCAGGGTTGCCCTGCAACGCAATCACGTTGAGTGCGGTGATCCGGGTGGCCAGCTTGAGCAGGTAGTCGGCGCGGCCAAAGGCCAGGCAGGCCAGGCCGGTCATCACGGCGGTGCCGTTCATCAATGCCAGGGCTTCCTTGGGGCGCAGCACCAGCGGTTGCCAGCCGAGTTCCCGATGTACCTCGGCGCTGCTGCGCTTTTCACCGCGGTACAGCACCTCGCGTTCGCCAGACAGGGTCGCCGCTACGTATGACAGCGGGGTCAGGTCGCCGCTGGCGCCCACCGAGCCCTCTTCGGGGATCAGCGGCAGGATGTCGTGTTCGAGGAACGCGCGCAGCCGTTCCAGCAACTCCAGGCGCACCCCCGACATCCCATGGCTCAGCGAGCGCAGCCGCGCTGCCAGCACCGCGCGGGTGGCCGCAGGCTCGAGCAGCTTGCCCAGGCCGCAGCCATGGAAGGTGTACAGGTGGATCGGCAGGGCTTCGACGTGCTCCGGCGGTACAGCCACCACGCACGAGTCGCCATAGCCGGTGGTGACGCCGTAGATCACCCCTTCCTTGTCCAGCAGGGTGTCGAGAAAACGCGCGCCGCGAGCGATCCGCTCACGATAGGCGGGATCCTCTTCCAGGCGTGCGGCTGCTTGGCGCTGGCTCAGGGCCAGGACATCCTCGATGGCGAGCGGCGCCTCGCCGAAGGTTACAGACTCATGCGTCGTCATCGGTCTTTCCAGAAGGGGTAGAAGTTGAACCATTGGGTGGGCGCCTGCTGGCAATAATGGCCCAGTCGCGCAGCGTAGCGCGCAGCCCATTCGCCGATTACCTGTTCGCGGTTGTCGCGCCGCCAGAGCAGGCGCTCGGCGAACGGCTCAAGAGTGATCCGATAGCGGCCTTCGCGCTTGAGGCAGAACAGCAGGTTGACCGGGCAACCCAACAACCCTGCCAGCAACCAGGGGCCTTGGGGAAATGCCGCCGGATGGCCGAGGAAATCCACCTCGACCGTACGCGCGCCATGCAGGGGCACGCGGTCGCCAGCAATCGCCAGCCATTCGCCGCGCTCCAGGCGTTCGGACAGCTGCAGCATGATCGCCGGGTCCAGCTCGCTGACCTGGATCAGCCGCAGGTGGCTGGCCCCGGCTTCGCCCAGCAAGCGATTGAAGCGTTCGGCATGGTGGGTGTGCACCAGTACGTTCATGGTCACCTGCTCGCCCAGCTCGGCCAAGGCCCGGCAGACTTCGAGGTTGCCCAGGTGCGCGCCGACCAGCATTTGCCCGCGGCTGCCACGCAGTTGCTGGCGCAGGCCGGCAGGGTCGTCGATTTCGATATCTTGCAGGCGCAGCTTGCCGTTCCAGGCGTCGAGCTTGTCCAGCAGGGAGTCGGCGAAGGCCATGAACTGGCGAAACACCTGCCAGTGGCTGGGCGCTGGCGTGGCTGCGCCGCTGTACGCAGCCAGCCGTTGTTGATACTGCCAGGCGCTGCGCCGGGCACGGCGGCCGAACAGGAAAAAGTACAGCACGATGGCGTGGATCAGCGGGCTGAGCAGGCGCCGGCCAAGCAGGCGCACCAGCCCGGCGGTCAGCTTCATCAACCAGAAACTGCCGCGTTCGCGTTGCTCGGCCCAGTGCCGTGATGGGCTGTTCATCGTCGCCACCGACGCCAGAGGATCAGTGGCGCGCGCAGCAGCATGCCGAAGAACAAGCGCGCGTGCATGCGCGAAATCAGCGCGTTGTCGTGCACCAGGCGAAAGTGCGAGACGCCGTCCCGCGGGTAATGCACACGGGTTGGCAGCCAGCGCATCGGTTGCTCGCGCCAAGCCAGGCGCACGAGAATTTCCGTGTCGAAATCCATTCGCAGGCCCAGTTGCACCGAGTCGATCAGGGCCAGGGTCGCTGGCAGCGGGTAAACCCGAAAACCGCACATCGAATCAGGGATCGCCAGCGACAGGCTGTTGATCCACACCCATACGTGAGTCAGGTAGCGGGCATACAGGCGGCCCTTGGGCACACTGGCGTCGTACTGTGGATAACCGCAGATCAGCGCCTGTGGATGGGCCTGCGAATGGGCCAGGAAAGTGGCGATATCGGCCAGGTCATGCTGGCCATCGGCGTCCACTTGCAGGGCGTGGCTAAAACCCAGCCGCGCCGCCTCGCGCAAACCGGCCATCACCGCGCCGCCCTTGCCCTGGTTGCTGCTCAGGGTGACCAGGAACACCTGCGGCTGGCCAGCCAGCTGGCGTAGCACTTCGGCGCAGGGCGGATGGCTGGCGTCGTCCACCAGCACGCAGGGTAAGCCCGCCCGGCGCAATTCAGCGACCACGGCAGGCACCGCCCGTTCGTGGTTGTACACCGGGATCACCGCACAAGGCTTATGCACAGGCGGCCTCCAACACAATACGGCCGCTGGAGCAGGGTTGGCCGGCGCGGCTGAAGGCAAAGTACAGCTTGCTGCGTTGCGGGTCGAAGCGCAGGCTCAGTTCGAGCTCGTCTGCGGGGCGCACCAGTTGCTGGAACTTGAGCACTTCCATGCCAGCGAAACGCAGCCCTGGCGGCACCAGTGCTGCGCCGAGGGTAATGGCCCAGTCGATCTGCACCACGCCCGGCAGGATCGGCGTGCTCGGGAAGTGGCCGGTGAAGCAGGGCAGGTCCGCAGGTACCCACAGGCGCAGCAGAGCGCCCTCTTCCAGCCGCTCAAGCACCTGTGGATCATTCGCCCGTGGTGCTTTGAGCAGGGCCTGGACCTGCGCCTCGGCTAGCTTGCCTTGGGCGTTCATCGGCAGTTGCCGTAGCAGCCGCCAGCGCCGCGGCAGGGCCAGCGCCTCGCAATACTGGGCCAGGTGCTGGCGCAGGCTGTCGAGCAAGGTCCGCCGGCCCTGGTTGCGCAAGGCGTGCACGCCGGCTGGGCTAAGCACCAACAAGGCGCCCAGCGAGGCACGGCCTTCCTCGATCACGCCCAGGCGCGCTTCGCTGACCCAGGCGTGGCGGCACAGCGCCTGTTCGAGCATGGGCAGGGCGATACGTTTTTCTTCCAGCTTGACGATGCGGTCGAGGCGGCCGAGCAGGCGCAAGCGGCCATCACTGAACAGTTCAGCAGCGTCGGCACTTTGTTCGATATGGCCAGGCGGCAAGTAGGGCGAGGCGATGCGCAGGGCGCCCTGTTCATCCACAGCAAGTTGCACGCCTGCGAAGGGTTGCCACAGGTCGCCGCCCTCTCGCCAGGCGATACCGCCGGTTTCCGAGCTGCCGAGGATCTCCACGGGCCATTGGCCAAGCCGCTGCTGCAGACGTGCACTTGCCGCGGCCGGCAGCTCGCCCCCTGATGAGAACACTTTGCGCACCTGGCTCAACGCTGGCCAATCGAGGTTATCGCCCATGCGCTTGAGCAGCGCCGGGCTGGCCACCCAGGCAAAGCTTGGCAGTTCGCGGCTGGCCCGCTGCAGATCTTCGGGGAAGGGCATTGGCTGGCGCAGGAAACCCCGGCCGGCACAGAGAGGCCAAAGCACGCGGAACAACAGGCCGTAGATATGCTGGGTGGCCACGCTGCCGATGATCCAGGCATCGCCAAGGGCCGCGCCCCACAGGTGCTCCAGGGCGGCGACTTCATTGGCCAGCTGGCGCAGGCGCTTGTCGATCAGCTTGGCTTGGCCGCTGGAACCTGAGGTGCACAGGCCAATCCGGCACTTATCGAGATCCAGCTCGGCGGGCGACAGCGGTTCGCCCTGTAGGTCGGCGATGCTGAGGTCACCGGGCTGGTCACTTATCCACAGGTCGACCTGATCGTCCCAGCGTGCGCGGGTCTGCGCTTGCAGGTCGGCCGGTAGCAAGACCTGCACGCCGGCGCGCCAGGCACCGAGCAACGCGATGGCCAGCGCGGCAGCGTCTTGCAGGTGCACCGCCAGGCGCTGGATACCTTTCGCTTGCAGGCCACCGGCCAGGCGCAGGGCCTGTTCACACAGCTCGGCATGCGTCAGGGCGGGCGCCTGCGTGACCAAGCGCGGCCCGTCCACGGGGCGCAACAGCTGCTCGGGGTTGATCCAGTTCATGCGCGTCCTCGCACCTGTTGTCGTGTCAGCCATTCACCGGCAAACAGCAGGCCCATGGCGATATAGGCAATCAGGCCGTTGTACAGGGTCCACCAGTTCAGCGGCGCCCAGAGGGTGAGAGCCGCAGCGATCCCGCCGTTGAGCACAAAGAAGCCACACCACACTTGGGTCACTCGGCGGGTGTAGCTGAGCGCCGCTTCAGGCAGCTGCGGTTCGCGCAAGCGGGCCAAGCGCTCAACCAGCGGCGGGCCGTATTTCAGGCTCGAACCGAACAGCACCAGCATGAAGGCGTTGACCAGCACCGGATACCAACGCAGCAGTTGGCTGCTGTCGGAAAGCGCGAGCACGGCGCAGAACGTCAGCGCTACTGCCGCCATCCACAGGTTGCCGGGGCGGCGCGGTGCGCTGACGCTGCGGGCCAGCCACAGGCCGCCGAGCAGCACGGCGAACTGCCAGGGCGCGAAATGGCCGAGACCGAAATGCACGGCAAACGGATACAGCACGCCGGCCAGCACCAGGCCCAGGCCGACCAGGCGTTTCATGCCGCCGTGTTGACCAGGCGGAATACGGCTTCGACCACATCGCCCACGGTGCGCACGCTCTTGAAGTCTTCGGCGCTGATCTTCTTGCCGGTCTGGCGCTTGATATGGTCGATCAGGTCGATGGCATCGATGCTGTCGATCTCCAGGTCCTGGTACAGGTTGGAGTCCAGGGTGATGCTGGCAGGGTTGGTTTCGAACAGCTCGACCAAGGCGTCGCGCAGGATATTGAAGATGTCTTCACGGTTTTGCATGGGGCGGTCTCAGGCGGCCTGACGGGCAGTGACGAACGCCGCCAGGCTGGCGACGTTGCTGAAATGGCTACGGGTGTCCTTGGCATCGGCGTCGATCTTGATGCCGAAGTGCTTCTGCAGGGCCAGGCCGAGTTCGAGCGCGTCCACCGAATCCAGGCCCAGGCCTTCGCCGAACAGGGGCTGTTGGTCGTCGATGTCCTGCACGGTGATGTCTTCAAGGCCCAGGGCATCGATGATCAACTGCTTGATATCACGGTTCAGGTGTTGCTGTGGATCGCTCATCTTCGGCGAGCTCCTTGATGAAATAGTGATGCAGATAGTCGTTGAGCCGGCGCGAGGCCATGGGCGCCGGGCCCTGGGCTGCGAAAGTCGCCGGGTCGATGTCGCCGCCGACCTTCAGGCGCACGTGCACGCGGCGCCGGGCGATGCGGTACCACGGCTCGTTCTTGGTCAGCGTGGTGGGGCTGACGCTGATGGTCACAGGCGTGATGATCTTCGCACCGCGAAGGGCGATTGCGGCGGCGCCACGATGAAAGGCCGGTGGTTTGCCGGGTTCGGTGCGGGTGCCTTCCGGGAAGATGATCAGTGGCTGGCCCTGGTGCAGTGCATCGACTGCCGCATCGAACATCTGCATGCTGCCATCGTTACCCAGGTACTGCGCCTCGCGGACCGGGCCACGGGTGAACGGGTTGGCGAACAGGCTTTGCTTGACTACGCAGTTGGCGTTGCGCACCAGGCCGATAAGAAACACCACATCGATCAGCGACGGATGGTTGGCAATGATCATCTGCCCAGGGCGCCCCAGGCGCTCGGCGCCAATGATCTCATAAGTCAGCACGCCGCTGGCACGCATGAAGCGGATGAAGTGCCAGAACAGCCAGCCGATGGTGCGCCTGGCGCGTTGTTGATGGCGCTCGGCATCACCTGGCAGGCAGGCGAGCAAAGGAAACACCAGCAGCCGCAGGCACAGGCCACCGACGCCGAACAGCAAGAAGCTCAGGGCGGTCGCCAGCAGGCGCCAATAGTAGGCGTCGCGAGGCGTGTTCATGGCTGTCGTTGCCAGGTCCATGAGCGCTGCTTTCCTGGGTGAGTGAGGCGGGTTTGCTCGCTGAGCAGGGCGCGTAGCCAGCTCAGTGCATGCGGCAGCGGCGCAGGGCCTGGTGCTGCTTGCCCTGAGACCGCTTGGCCGAGGGTCAGTTGCCACTGCGTGCCGGGGGTTAGCAGCAGGGCCACGGCGTAGGCGCAGGGCACATCGTCGATCCACGGCCGGTAAGCGACTGGCGGCTGCTCTTCGGCGACGATCAGCAGGACCGCCGGCGCCCCCTCATGGAGCAGGCCAGCGGCTTCGATCACGCCTTGCTCGAAACCGTCGCCGGCCGCCGCCAGGGCGGTCATTTCGCTGGTTTCGCCGCGCAGGATCGACCACAAGCCGATCACCGCGTTGTGCACCGACAAACTGAACTGGGTGGGTGACAACGGCTGGCGCTCGGCCAGCTCGCTGAGCAGGGCGAAGGTGCGCGGGGTTTCGCCGTGGCGCGAGACATACACCAGCGGCAAGGCCTCGATACCTTCGGCCAGCGGCCAGCCGACCGCAAACGCCATGCGCGCCAGATAGCTCAGGCGCCGCCGTTGCATGGCCGGCAAGAACCCTACGTCTGGCGCTTGGCCGTCATCTGCAGGAAGATCGGCGCCATCGGCCCAGGCCTGCCAATCGGCAAGCGTCTGCAGGCCTGGAGCCCAAGCGCGCCATTGGCTGATGTCGAAGGTGATCACGATGTGTCTGTTTCCCGCCCTGTGGAGACGCGTTCGCCATTGAAATGAGCGCCACAACGGCCTGACAGGGAATTGGCATTCGCCGACTGGCGCGCATTATCCCGGTGCTGCCGAGCTGTAGCAAATGCTTAGACCGTGGCCAGCGGAAAAATCACGAGGTTAGCGATACATGGCTTTGCTGGCGAGCCAGATGCGTCTGATAACAGTGCCTGGACAAGGTATCGGTTGTTGTAGGAGAAGGTTGAGCAACGGTACTGGTCAAGCCCGGCCGCTGCACACATACTCGGGCATTCGTTGATACACGGAGGTCTCTCATGCGGCGCGTGGTATTCAATCAGAAAGGTGGTGTGGGCAAGTCGAGCATCGCCTGCAACCTGGCGGCGGTGAGCGCCAATGAGGGCTATCGGACCCTGCTGATCGACCTGGATGCCCAGGCCAACTCGACCCAATACCTGACCGGGCTGACTGGTGAGGACATCCCCATGGGTATCGCCGACTTTTTCAAGCAGAGCCTGTCCAGCGGGCCGTTTGCCAAGAAGAACAAGGTCGATATCTACGAAACACCGTTCGACAACCTGCACGTGGTCACCGCGACCCCGGAGCTGGCCGACCTGCAGCCCAAGCTTGAGGCCAAACACAAGATCAACAAGCTGCGCAAACTGCTCGATGATCTGGATGAGGATTACGAGCGCATCTACATCGATACCCCGCCTGCGCTGAATTTCTATGCAGTTTCCGCGTTGATCGCTGCCGATCGAGTGCTGATTCCGTTCGATTGCGACAGCTTCTCGCGCCAGGCGCTGTATGGCCTGCTGGCTGAGATCGAAGAGCTCAAGGATGACCACAACGAAGACTTGGTGGTTGAAGGCATTGTCGTCAACCAGTTCCAGTCACGCGCCACTCTGCCGCAACAGATGCTCGACGAGCTACTCGAAGAGGGTTTGCCGGTGTTGCCGGTGTACCTGAGCAGCTCGGTGAAGATGCGCGAATCGCACCACGCCAGCTTGCCGCTGATCCATCTGGAGCCCCGGCACAAGCTGACTCAGCAGTTTGTCGAGTTGCATGATCTGCTTGAGCGCAGTGAGTGAAGGTACTATTATCTCCCAAAACGGGAGATAAGCTTGGATGCGTGTGATTGCCAAAAGTACCCTGGTGAAGTTTTGGGAAATACCCGGGTTCGAGGATTCCAAGGCACCGTTGGAAAGCTGGCACGATTTAACCCTGAAAGCTGATTGGCGGACGCCACAGGACGTCAAGGCACATATCGGTAATGCCAGTATCTGTGGCAACAATCGTGTGGTCTTCAACATTGGGGGCAACAAGTACCGGCTGGTGGTTGAGATGCAGTATCGAGCCGGTATCGCTTGGGTGAAATTCATCGGTACGCACAAGCGCTATGACGAAATAGACGTGGAGACGATCAATGAATATTAAACCGATCCGTAATGATGAGGACCTGCGAGCTGCTTTTCAGCGGCTGGAGGCAATCTTCCAGGCAGATGCCGGAACGTCGGAAGCTGACGAAATGGAAGTGCTGGTGACCCTCATTGAGGTCTATGAGAACAAGCACTATCCAATCCATCCCGCAAATCCTGTTGAGGCCATTAAGTTCTGCATGGATCAACAGGGCCTGACTCCGCGAGATCTGGAGCGATTCATCGGGCCAAGCGGACGGGTTTCTGAAGTGTTGAATGGCAAGCGCGGGCTGAGCCTGTCCATGATCAAACGTCTTCATGATGGGCTGCGCATTCCGTATGAGTCTCTCTTGGCTGGCACCTGATCAATAGCGCCAGCATCTCCAGGTTTTCCCTCTAGACCCCTTGGCTCCGCAACCACTCCAGCAATGACTGGAGTGGCAAGGCGCCCGCTTGGCGGCAGATTTCGCGGCCATTGTTGAACAGGATCAGGCTGGGAATCGAGCGGATGCCCAGTTGCCCGGCGAGGTTGCGATTGGCCTCGCTGTCGAGCTTGGCCAGGCGGCAGCGGCCGCTGAGTTGGCTGGCAGCCTGTTCAAAGATCGGTGCGAAGGATTTGCATGGGCCGCACCAGTCGGCCCACACGTCCAGCAGGAGCGGCAGGTCGCCTTTGATCTGGCTGGTGTAGCTGCTTTCGCTGAGGTCGAAGGGTTTGTTCAGGAGTACGTTCTGTTTGCAACGGCCGCATTTGGGGGCGTCGTTCAGGCGTGCGGCGGGCAGGCGGTTGAGGCCGTTGCAGTGCGGGCAGGGGATCAGTAATGGTTCTGACATAGAAACTCCTGGGTGTTTTTGGGCCGCTTTGCGCCCCCGAAAGTGGTCCGTTTACGATGAGCAACTGATCTCCAGATGCTTACCCCACTCTGGCGGCCGTTCAGCATAGGCCTGCATCCCGGGTTGTTCTTCGAAGGGGTTGCTCAGCACCTGATGCAACCGCCGCACTTCACTGTAATCGCCGCCCTCAGCCGCTTCGATGGCTTTCTGCGCCAGGTAGTTGCGCAGCACATACAGCGGATTCACCGCATGCATCCGCTCACGCCGCCCTTCGGCATTGCCAGGCTCCCGCTCGCAGCGGGCCAGATAATCTGCGCCCCAGGCATCGAAGCCGGCGAGGTCGATGAAATCATCACGCACCACCTTCAGCGCCTCGGCCACCGGCTGCTCGCCAAGCCGGCGGAAGAACAGCGTGTAGTCGACGCCGCCGCTTTGCATGCGTTGCAGCAAGCGCTCGACCAGCGCCAGGTCATCGTCCTCGGCGCTGGTCAAACCCAGGCGGCGGCGCATCAGGTCCAGGTAATGCGCCTGGTACAGCGGCAGGAACAGCCCAAGCGCTTGTTTGAGCGCCTCGACCTCGATGTAGGGTGTCAGGGCCTGGGCCAGGGCGCTGAGGTTCCAGTGGGCGATTGGCACCTGGTTGGAGTAGCTGTAGCGGCCTCGGTCATCGGAGTGGTTGCAGATGAAATTGGCGTCGAAGTCGTCGAGGAAGGCGAACGGGCCGAAGTCGAAGGTGATACCCAGAATCGACATGTTGTCGGTGTTCATCACCCCGTGGCAGAAGCCATAGGCTTGCCAGCGGGCAATCAGCTCGGCATTGCGCTCGACGATGCTGCGGAACATGGCCAGGTACGGCTGCTCGGCCTCGCGGCATTCGCGGTAATGCTGTTCCAGCACATGATCGATCAGCAGCTGTTGCTGTTCTGGCTGACGGGTGTAGTAGAAATACTCGAAGTGGCCGAAACGGACATGGCTTTGAGCAACGCGCAGGAGCATCGCCGCGCTTTCGCGGGTTTCGCGCCAGACCGGCGTGCTGGAGCCGACTACGCACAGGGCACGGCTGCTGGGGATACCCAAGGCGTGCAGGGCTTCGGAGCCAAGGAACTCGCGGATCGACGAGCGTAGCACCGCGCGGCCATCGCCCATGCGTGAGTAAGGGGTCTGGCCGGCGCCCTTGAGGTGCAGGTCCCAGTGCTCGCCAGCATCGTTGACCACTTCGCCGAGCAGCAGGCCGCGGCCGTCGCCCAGGCGTGGGTTGTAGGAGCCGAACTGGTGGCCCGAATAGACCATCGCCCGTGGGTCGGCGTCTTGCCATGACTTGTGCCCGCTGAACAGCTCGGCGAACAGCGCCAGCTCGGCTTGCGCGGGGTCGAGGTCGAGCAGGGCCATGGCTGAGTGGCTGGCGACGACCAGCCGTGGGTCGGCGATCGGGTCGGGCAAGACCTGGGTGGAGAACGCATCGCCCAGGCGAGCGAAGCGGTTGTCGAAGGTCAGTTGGTCGAGGGCTTTCAAGGGCCGGCTCCTGGTTGGAGAATTGGCGGCCGCGGTGCGGCCCTTCGCAGGCAAGCCCGCGCCTACAGGGATTATGCGGCTCCTGTGGGGCGGGCTTGCCTGCGAACGAGGGCGTAGCCCTCGACGCAATTCTGCGGTTCACGCCCTTTGGAGTCCAGTTACACCGGCCGAGTGCTCTGCGGTGCAGTGCCATCACCCCCCTCGACAGCAATCAACTTCTGCTTCTGCCCCTGGGTATCCATCAGGAACACCTCGACCTGACGTACCGAAATCTTGATGTTGTGCGCCTTGAACTCGCGGTTGATGTAGCGGTTGATCTCATCCAGGGTCGGGTTGCGGTCGCCTAGATCGCGCACGTGCATGCGCAGCTCGTGATCGAGCGAGCTTTCGCCGAAGTTGAGGAAGTACACCAGCGGCTCCGGATCCTTGAGCACCCGCGGGTTCTCATGGGCGCCCTTGAGCAGCAGGTCGCGCACCAGGTCCAGGTCCGAACCGTAGTCGATGCCCAGCTTCAAGGTCACCCGGGTGACCGTGTCGGTCAGCGACCAGTTGATCAGCTGGCCGGTGATAAAGGTCTTGTTGGGGACGATGATGTCCTTGCGGTCGAAGTCGGTGATGGTGGTGGCGCGGATGCGGATCTTGCTCACCGTGCCGGACAGGTTGCCGATGGTGATGGTGTCGCCGATGCGCACCGGGCGTTCGAACAGGATCATGATGCCGGAGATGAAATTGGCGAAGATCTCCTGCATGCCAAAGCCCAGACCCACCGATAGCGCGGCGACCAGCCATTGCAACTTGTCCCAGCTCACCCCGAGGGTCGACAGGGTACTGACGAAGCCCACCCCGGCAATCACATACGACAGCAACGTGGTGGTGGCGTAGGCGCTGCCCTGGGCCAGGTTCAAGCGCGACAGCACCAACACTTCCAGCAAGCCAGGCAAGTTGCCCGCCAGGGCGAAGGTGATACCGACTATCACCAGCGCGCCAAGCAGATCGCCGAGGCTGATCGGCACCATGCTGGCGGCGGCACCGGTGCCGCTGGTGTACTCGTAGAGGGTGAAGTTGTTGAGGTAGGCGAACACCGTGATCAGGTCCGACCAGACCCAGTACAGGCCGCCAATGAACCCCCCAAGCAGGGCCAGGCGAATCAGGCGCAGCGACTGCTGGTTGACCTGCTCGATGTCCAGCGTCGGCTCCTCGGCGATGACCTCGCCATCGAGCCCTTCCTTGGTCGCCTGGCGCTTGCTCAGCGCACGTTGGTAGGCCAGGCGCCGAGCGGCCACCGACAGGCCCCGGACGAAGGCGGCCTCGATCACCAGCCAGAACAGCAGCAGGTAGAGGGTGTAGATTAGCCGGTCGGTGAGCTTCAGCGCGGTGTAGTAGTAACCAAAGCACACGGCCACGAACAGCGCGATCGGCAGGGCCGTGAAGGCCACCCCGACTGCTTTGCGGAACAGCGAGGTATCGCGGTGCGCCGGGCTGCTGAGCAGCAGTCGGCTGAGCAGCCAGGCCATCAGCGCGTAGCAGGTCAGCACCACGCCGATCCCCAGGACGTCGTCGGCCAACGCCGAGGGCTGGTGTTCAGCCACCGCCACCACGCCGACCAATGCCAGCACCACGGTACCCAGGCGGCGCACCCAGCCACGCAGGAACTCGACTTGCGGCTTGTGCCAGCGGAAGTGGATTTCTGCCACTCCGCCCGGGGCAAGGATGCGATAGGCGGTGTAGAACACCAACCAGGCCTGGGCCAGTTGCCAAAGGGCCGCGCCGAGGTTGGCGTTCTGCCCACGCGCGTCGATCTGTAGTGCGTAGCTGCCCAGGGCCAGGGCAATGCTGACCGGCAAGGCCAGGAGAATGTTGATCAGGATGGCTTGGGGCGTATGCCACTGGCTATCGCGCTTGAAGTGGCCGATGTCCTGGTGAACCTTACCCAGCCGCTGGTACAGGTATTTGCGGCGCCACAACAGCCCGCCGATGACCAGGAACAGCGGCAGGAACAGCAGCGGCCGCTGGATCAGGCCGTCAGTCAGCTCCTTGATCCCCGAACCCCAGGGCAGGTTGGCGACCTGGTCGACGAAGCGTTGCGGCACGCTGCGCAGCCATTCCCAATCCAGCGGCTTGTTGCTGGGGATCCAGAACATCTGCTCTTCCAGGGTGGTACGCAGGCCCTGGGCAGTGCTCAGCAGCTGCTTCTGGTTGAGCTGCAGGGTGATCGACTCGTTAAGCAGGGCGGACAGTTCGCGGTTCAGCCGTTCAAGCAGGTCGCTGCGGGTAATCGCCACTTCCAGCAGGGCTTTGCGCAGTTGTGGGGTGACATCCTGCTCGGGCTGCGTGGCCAGCAGGCGGTCGACGTAGCCCACTGGGTTGCTCATCTGCTCGCGCTGCTGGTTGATCTCGAACTGGTACAGGCGGATGTCGGCGATCTGGTCGGCCAGGTCGCGGTCGAGCTTAAGGTGCGGCAGGGTCTGCTTCTGCTTGTAGAGGATCTTGGACAGCAGCAGGCTGCCCTTGAGCACGTTGATTTGCTCGTCCAGGGCCTGGTCGGCCTGGGTCAGGCTATCGAGCTGCTGCTTGGTCTTGAGGTTCTGCTGGGTCAGCTCGTTGAGGCGGTCGGTGCTTTTGAGCAGGTAGTCGGAGAGCTTGAGGTTGGCAGCGCTCTCGGTGGCCAACAGGCTGCTGCCACCGGCTTTTTGCGCTTCGATCGACTGCTGGGTGACGGTTTGCTGCGACTGGGCCAGGCGCTTGTCGTTGATCAGCGTCTGCAGGTCCTGGATTTCTTGCTCCAGACGCGCTGCGCGTTCGATCAAGAGGTCGTGCTGAGCGTTGCCCAGGTCTTGCAGCAGGCCGTTGCCAGCCAGTTCCTGGCGGCGCAGCAGGGTCACGGCGTTGAGCGAGGCCAGTTCGGCATTGAGCTGGTTGCGCTGGTCGGCGGACAGGGTCTTGCCGTTGTCCTTGCCGGACTTGAGGCTGCTGTTGATCTGTTGGGCGCGAGTCTGGTTGTTGCTGATCTCGCGTTGGGCGCGCTCGGGGCGGGTCTGCGAGTTGATGATCAGGCTGTTGGCTTCGGACAGCGCTTTTTGCAGCTCACCCTGAAGGGTGCTGCGTTCGCTGAGCAGCTGTTCCAACTGCGGCACGCTGAGGCTGGCGTAGCGTTGGGCGACCGGTACGGTCTTGCTGGTCTTGAGCTTGATCAGTTCGCGCTGGCTTTCGCTGGTCAGGCGCGGGGCGTCGGCCAGCTGTTGCTTGAGCGCGGCGAGCTTCTTCTCGCTGTCTTCCTTGCTGCCGAGCAGGCTCAAGGTGTCTTCGAGGACCTGCTGCAGAGCCTTCTGCTCGGCCTCCGGAAGCTTGCGATCGGCAATCTTGTCGAGGCTGTTCTGGATGCCGGCGGTGGTTGGAGCCTCGGCCGCGCTGACGGCGAACGAGAGGGACAAGCACAGCCCGAGCAGGGCTGCGCGGAGATACACGCGCAGGGACATAGGCAGAGTCTTGTGCAGGGTTCTTGTAAAACGAGGCAAGTCGAAGTCTAGAGGAACAACCCGGGGCCAGGCCGAGTACCTTCCGGGAATCTGACGCCGACTTTGTGGATCTTGTTCCCGTCCATCACCGCGACGGTCCAGATTGTGCCGTGCCATTCGATCTGATCCCCTACTACTGGAGCGCCTCCGACCTTTTGTCGGATGAACTGCGCCAACGGCATTTTCGCGTCCAGGCCATCGAGTTTCAGGCCATAAAGTGCCGCCACTGCACCCAGCTCGGCATCACCTTCAAGGACGAAGTCGCCAAAGAAGCGTAGATCCAAACCCCGCTGGGGCGCTTGGCTGAACAGTTTGCCCAGCGCCGACAGATTGTGCTCATGACCGATTACGCAGAGCATGTCGCCCACCTCCAGCACGGTGCTGCCCGAGGGGTGGAGCAATTGCTCGCCGCGAAACAGCGCGGCAATTCGCGTGCCTTCAGGCATCTTCAGCTCGCGCAGGGCGGCGCCGATGCACCATTTTTCAGCGCCCAGGCGGTAGACGAACAGCTCCCACTCGCTGGTGACGTGCACCTCCAGCGCGGAGCGGGAGATCGGCGCTGGGTCCGGCGGCACCGTAACCTTCAGCAGCTTGGCCATCCACGGCAGGCTGGTGCCCTGCACCAGCAGTGATACCAGCACGATGAAGAACGCCAGGTTGAAGAACAGCTGCGCCTGCGGCAGCCCGGCCATCAGCGGGAACACCGCAAGAATGATCGGCACTGCACCGCGCAGGCCAACCCAGGAGATGAAGCCTTTCTCGCGGCCATGGAAAGCCTTGAACGGCAACAGGGCGGCGACCACCGAAAGGGGGCGGGCGACCAGGATCATCCACAGCGCCAGGCCCAGCGCGGGCAGGGCGATCGGCAGCAAGTCGTGCGGCGTGACCAGCAGGCCGAGCACCAGGAACATGCCGATCTGCGCCAGCCAGGCCATGCCGTCGAGCATGTGCAGGATGCCGTGACGGCTGCGAATGGGTCGGTTGCCCAACACCAGGCCGCACAGGTACACAGCAAGGAAGCCGCTGCCATGCAGGGCGTTGGTCAGGGAGAACACCACCAAACCACCGGCGACCACCAGGATCGGGTACAGGCCGCCGGCCAGGTTGATCCGGTTGACCAGCTGCAACATCAGCCAGCCGCCGCCCAGGCCCAGCAGGCCGCCGATGCCGAACTCGCGCAGCAGGTGGGTCAACAGGCTCCAGTGCAGGCCAGTCTGGCCGCTGGCGATCATGTCAATCAGGGTGACGGTGAGAAACACCGCCATCGGGTCGTTGCTGCCCGATTCGATCTCGAGCGTAGCGGTGACCCGTTCGTTCAGACCCTTGCCGCCGAGCAGCGAGAACACCGCTGCGGCGTCGGTCGAACCGACGATGGCGCCGATCAGCAGCCCTTGGATCAGGCTCAGGTCGAACAGCCAGGCGGCGACCATGCCGGTCAACGCCGTGGTGATCAAAACGCCCACTGTGGCCAGCGACAACGCCGGCCACAAGGCTACGCGAAAGCTCGCCACCCGCGTGCGCAGGCCGCCGTCGAGCAGGATCACCGCCAAGGCCAGGTTGCCCACCAGGTAGGCGGTTGGATAGTTGTTGAAGATGATGCCGCCACCATCGACTCCAGCGACCATGCCGACCGCGAGGATGATGACCAGAATAGGGATGCCCAGGCGCGATGACAGCGAACTGACCAGGATACTTGCACCCACCAGCAATGCGCCGATCAGGAACAGGCTATTGATGGTGCTTGCATCCAAAGGCAGTACTCCGGGGGAAACGCGAAGGGAAGGCTGACGCCGAGCACGCAGGTTGCGTGCCAATCGATTCTAACCTGATGCCGGCGCGGGCTGTAAAGCGTTACCGCATGGCGGCAGGCGACTTGAGCTGAAGTGCTGCTCCACCTTCACTTAGGCAGAGCACCATGAGTAGCGGCAACAACCAGACACTTGAACACATTGCCCAGCGTTTCCTGGGTCGATTTCCTGATTTGCATGGCCTTGCCCGGCAGGCTGCCGGCCACGTGCTGCAGCGCCTGCTGGGGTACTGGCTCGATCCTGACACGCTCTATTGGCATGAGTTCGAATCGGCCGCCAGCAGCTCGCTGAGTTACACCGGCTGGCGTCATCGGGGGCCGCCGCGGCGCTCGCTGACGTTAACTGAGCTGGTGATGCAGCGATTCAGTCCGGCGCAGCAAACCGACGCTGACCAGCTGTCTGTCTATGGCGGTTTCTATCGGGTGGATGCCAGCCATGGCGAATATGACGAGCGCAACGAAGTTCGCCTGGCGCCCCAAGCGGTGCTGGATATGTTCTGGCAGATGAACTTCTCTGATCGCTACACGCAGCTGCTGCAAGCTTTTCAGGCGCAACACAGTGAGGACTTCTGTGTGCTGGCCCGGGCGCGGTTTCTGGCCGCGCTTGAACGGTCGGCGCTTACCGAGGCGGAGCGCGCCGAGGTGCTGGCAGCGAGCCTCGTTATAGCCACTGTGCCAATCACTGTGCAGGCGCTGCGTCGCAGCTGTGCGGCCTCGGCGCAGAGCGGCTGGAGTGCCTTGAGCATTGGCGGCATCGCCGCCCGGACCCTGTTCCAGCGAACGCTCGGCACGGGCAGGCGCTGCCTGTACCTGGCGGATGAGCAGGATTCGCTACGGGTGTTCGATGATCGACACGCACTGCAGGCGTGGTTGAGCGAACAGGCGGGCACGTCCGTGGGCCGTGAGCATTTGATCGGCTACTTCATCGGCGGTGATGTCCTGGCGCAATCACTGCGGCCGCGCCTGCGCAACTACTTGAAGTTGTTGGCACAAGCGCGGGGCGATATCGGCATCGCCGGGCAGGCCATCACTGGCGATCTGTTCGTACGCTTGCGCGAGCAAGCCATGGCGCAACTGGTCAACAACGCCCATGAGCGCCTGACCAGTAATGCCGAACTGCGCAAGGCGGATTGGCTGGCCGGGTTGCAGGCTACCAGCCTGATCATCGCACCCATGGCGCCGTTTGGATGGCCGGTGGTGCTGACTTCGCTGGGGCTTGGCGTGGGCAGTCTTGGCTTGCATCTGGATCGCGCCATCAATGGTAAGTCGGCCTGGCGCACAGCGGCGTGGTCGGCAGTGGTGCTGGATATCCTGTTCATCTTGTTGGACGCGGCGATGATGCGCAGTGGCGAGTTGTTTGCCGGTGCGCGGCAACCGCTGCGGATCGGCGCGCAGAGCGAACTGGCCGTTTCCGGGCCTGACTGGGAGCGTTACATGCTGCCCGCAGCAGATGAGCTTCTGGCGTATTCCGATCGCGCTCTGGCGCGTCAAGAGTCGCTGATGGGCGCAGTGCCCTGGGCTGATCTGGATGTATTGGGTACTAGTGGCGAATACCTGGATGCCTTCAGCGAGCCCTATCCGGTGTACCGCGACGAGTATGGCTATGGTTCGGCAGCCATCGCCGAATACACCAGCTCACCGGAGCGCTACAACAACCTCTGGCGTGGCTTGCCGCTCGAGGGCAGGCGCAGCGTCAGTGTTCAGCGAAGCCACGACCTGGCGCATGCGCTGGGCCAGATTGGGGTGAACAATCAGTTAACGCTGTACCGGGCAGCGTCGGTATTACGCGGTACCGGCACGTCGGTGTTTCGCGAGGGTGGGGTAGGGGTGGGTGATGTGCTGGTGACCACCGATTTCACCTCGTTCACCGAGAACCCCTACGCGCTTTGGGAAGTGTTCAACAACCCACAGGCGCAGGTTAGCGGCAAGACGGTATTTGATGACCATGCGGTGGTGTATGTGCTGGAACCAGGCGTGTTTGTTGAGGCTACACCTGTGGCGCCGTTCTCGCGACGGCCGGATGAGGTCGAGTCGTTGATGCTGCCGGGGCGTTATCTCCAGGTCGAGAAAGTGACCGCTGTGCAGGGGGCGAACCATCGGTTCATGGAGGTGCGGCTGAAGGGATTGGGTCAGGTGCCGGCCGGGGCGAGGGTGTATGAGATGCGTACGGGGGAGGTGTTTGATCGGGAGGTGTTGGCGCGGCGACTGGGGACAGATGATGACTCGTTGATGCGGCGGTTTTTCCCTATCCCAACCTGAGCGTGTGCTCATGATGAAGCTTGGGGCTGCGTAGCAGCCCCAAAGCGGATAACACGCAAATCAGCCTTGCTTGACTTCACGCATCGGCTTGCCTTTGACCGGTGCACCATTAGCCACGTAGTACTTGGCCGTGCTGCGCGGCAGTGGCTTGCGACCACGGATCTTGTCGGAGATTTTCTCGGCGATCATGATCGTGGTGGCGTTGAGGTTGCCGGTGATGATGATCGGCATGATCGAGGCATCGACCACGCGCAGGCCTTGCATGCCATGCACGCGGCCTTCGTTGTCGACCACCGCCATCTCGTCGCTGCCCATCTTGCACGAGCAGGATGGGTGGAACGCGGTCTCGGCGTGCTCACGGATGAACTTGTCCAGCTCTTCGTCGGTTTGCACATGCTCACCCGGGCTGATCTCGCGACCACGGTACGGGTCCAGCGCTGGCTGGGCCATGATCTCGCGGGTCAGGCGGATGCCGTCGCGGAATTCCTGCCAGTCCTGCTCGGTGGCCATGTAGTTGAACAGGATGCTCGGGTGCTGGCGCGGGTCCTTGGACTTGAGCTGGATACGGCCGCGGCTTGGCGAACGCATCGAGCCCATGTGCGCCTGGAAGCCGTGTTCCTTCACGCCATTGGAACCGTTGTAGTTAATCGCTACCGGCAGGAAGTGGTACTGGATGTTCGGCCACTCGAACTCAGGACGAGTACGGATGAAACCACCGGCCTCGAACTGGTTGCTGGCGCCGATGCCAGTGCCATTGAACAACCACTCGGCGCCAATGGCCGGCTGGTTCCACCACAGCAGCGACGGATACAGCGAGACCGGCTGGGTGCAGGCGTACTGCAGGTACAGCTCCAGGTGGTCTTGCAGGTTCTCGCCGACGCCCGGCAGGTCGTGCACCACCGGTACGTCGAGGCTTTCCAGCAGGGCGCGGGGGCCGACGCCGGAGCGTTGCAGCAGTTGCGGCGAAGCGATGGCGCCGGAGCTGACGATGACTTCCTTGCGGGCACGCGCTTCGACGCGCTCTTCGCTGTCGCCGACCAGGTAGGTCACGCCCACGGCGCGCTTGCCGTCGAACAGGATGCGGTCAGACAGGGCGTGGGTGACGATGGTCAGGTTCGGACGCTTCTTGGCCTGGTCCAGGTAACCGCGAGCGGTGCTGGCGCGACGGCCTTTCTTGGTCACGGTACGGTCCATCGGACCGAAACCTTCCTGCTGGTAGCCGTTGAGGTCTTCAGTGCGCGGGTAGCCGGCCTGCACGCCGGCTTCGACCATGGCGTGGAACAGCGGGTTGTTGCCGGCTTTAGGCGTGGTGACGCTGACCGGGCCTTCGCCGCCGTGGTAATCGTTCGGGCCGATGTCACGGGTTTCCGCTTTGCGGAAGTACGGCAGGCAGTCCAGGTAAGTCCAGTCTTCCAGCCCTGGCAACTTGGCCCAGCCGTCGAAGTCCAGGGCGTTGCCACGGATGTAGCACATGCCGTTGATCAGCGAGGAGCCACCCAGGCCCTTGCCGCGGCCACATTCCATGCGGCGGCCGTCCATGTGTGGCTCTGGATCGGTCTCGTAGGCCCAGTTGTAGCGGCGGCCCTGCAGCGGGAAGGCCAGGGCGGCTGGCATCTGGGTGCGGAAGTCGAAGCGGTAGTCCGGACCGCCGGCTTCGAGCAGCAGTACGCTGACGTTGGCGTCTTCGGTCAGGCGGGTGGCGATCGTGTTACCAGCCGAACCTGCGCCGACGATGATGTAATCGTATTCCATGGGTTTCTCCCATTTGAGCGGCAAGCTTCAAGCTACAAGCTGCAAGAAAAGCAGTTGTGCAAAGCTCGCGAATGGATGAGGCCTGCAAGGGCCGGTGGCATGACGCCGACCGGCTCTTTCTTGCAGCTTGAAGCTAGCAGCTGGAAACGGTTGGTCAGAAGACCGACGAGTAGCCGCCCAGCTCAACCTGGACCGACTTGATGCGGGTGTACTGGGCCAGCGAGCTGACGCCGTTTTCACGGCCAACGCCCGACTGCTTGTAGCCGCCCACTGGCATTTCAGCTGGCGACTCACCCCAGGCGTTGATCCAGCAGATGCCAGCTTCAAGCTGGTGGATGATACGGTGGGCGCGGCTGATGTCGTTGGTGCATACGCCAGCGGCCAGGCCGTACTCGGTGTCGTTGGCGCGGCGGATGACTTCTTCTTCGCTCTCGTAGGAGAGGATGCTCATCACTGGGCCGAAGATCTCTTCTTTGACGATGGTCATGTCGTCGGTGCAGTCGGTGAACACGGTTGGGGCAACGAATGCGCCCTTGGCGAAATCACCTTCGGTCAGACGCTCGCCGCCGCACAGGACGCGGGCACCTTCTTCTTTACCCTTGGCGATGTAACCCAGCACGCTTTCCATGTGCTGGAAGCTGACCAGCGGGCCGAAGTTGGTGTTCTCGTCTTCTGGGTTGCCGACACGGATGCGCGCAACGCGCTCGGCGATCTTGGCTTCGAAGGCGGCTTTCATCGCGGCAGGGATGAACACCCGAGTGCCGTTGGTGCAGACCTGACCGGAGCTGTAGAAGTTGGCCATCATGGCGATGTCGGCTGCCTTGTCCAGGTCGGCGTCGGCGCAGATGATCAGCGGCGATTTACCGCCCAGTTCCATGGTCACTTCCTTGAGCGAGGAGCTCGAAGCGCTGGCCATGACTTTTTTGCCGGTGGTGGTGCCGCCGGTGAAGGAAACTTTCTCGATGCGCGGGTGCTCGGTCAGCCAGGTGCCGACTTCGCGACCGCTGCCGGTCAGAACGTTGAAGACGCCGTTTGGCAGGCCAGCTTCGGTGTAGATTTCAGCCAGTTTCAGGGTGGTCAGCGAGGTGACTTCCGACGGCTTGAAGATCATCGCGTTGCCAGCGGCCAGGGCTGGAGCGGATTTCCACAGGGCGATCTGGATCGGGTAGTTCCACGCGCCGATACCGACGGTGACGCCCAGCGGCTCGCGACGGGTGTAGACGAAGGAGCTTTCACGCAGGGGGATCTGCTCGCCTTCGATGGCCGGTACCAAGCCTGCGTAGTATTCCAGCACGTCGGCGCCGGTGACGATGTCGACGTAGCGGGTTTCCGAGTACGACTTGCCGGTGTCCAGGGTTTCCAGCTGGGCCAGCTCGTCATTGCGCTCGCGCAGGATGTCGACGGCGCGACGCAGGATGCGCGAACGCTGCATGGCGGTCATCGCCGCCCAGACTTTCTGGCCACGCTCGGCGCTTTCGACGGCTTTTTCGACGTCAGCCTGGGTAGCACGCTGCACGTGGGCGAGGACTTCGCCGGTAGCCGGGTTGATGGCTTCGAAGGTGGCGTCAGAGCCAGCGTCGACATAACCACCATCGATGTAGAGTTTTTGCGTTCCGAAACGGGCCATAGTGTCCTCGCAAGTGCAGTGTGTGGTTGGCTTTGCGCGTCACGCTCCTGCCGGGTGGGCAAGTGCCGTGCGCGCTTGTTCAGCGGCCTGGTCGGTTGTGGCCAGGGTGTGCTGCTTAGCCAGTTGTAGATCCATGTATTCGTAGGCAATTCGTATTGCCTGCTCGGTGTCGAATGCATCTCCCGACAGAGCGCCACGCAGCCAAAGGCCGTCGATCAGCGCTGCCAGCCCGCGGGCTGCCTTACGCGCATGGTAGAGCGGCAGGGCGCGGCGGAACTGACAGCACAGGTTGGAATACAAGCGGTGATCGTTGATCCGCTGCAACCTGTGCAAATCCGGTTGGTGCATGCTGGAAGCCCAGAAGGCCAACCAGGTTTTCATTGCCGGGCCGTTCACCTGGCTGGCATCGAAGTTGCCCTCGATGATCACCTTCAGGTGAGCGCGCGGGCTGTCGTCCGTCAGGGCCTGGCGACGTGCTCTTACGCCTTCGTTGAGCATGTTCATGATGTAACGCATCGTCGCTGCGATCAGGCCGTTCTTGTCCCGAAAGTAGTGACTGATGATGCCATTCGACACCCCGGCCAAACGGGCAATAAGCGCAATGCTGGCGTCCCCCAGTCCGACCTGATCGACCGCCTGCAGGGTGGCTTCGATCAACTGCTGGCGGCGGATGGGTTGCATACCGACCTTGGGCATCTTGCTTTCTCCTCAGGCCTGCGGGCAGACGACAAGCGGCTGCCTCGGCGAAGGCCAGTCTATTTTGTTTTGATTGAACGTTCAATCAATAAAGAATAAGCTCTGCGACAATTTGTGCCATTGACAGTTTTTCAGCTGTTTCAAGCGGCACTGATTGTCACCCCAGGAAATCGTGTAACCCCCGGAATACAAGGCGTTGACGGGCTAGAGCGATGCGAATGACAGATTCTGCCGAACGGTCACTGACCGTGCGACAGGCCCTTGGAGCGGGCGAGATGAGCTGTGGCTAATGCGCGCACCCAGGCATGGGAGGCGGCTCGCACACAGGCCATCTGTCTGGTTTTTTGCAACGTTTCGATTCGGGATCACGGTTTCCAAGGTGCTTTTATAACACCTGACGCAGTAGGGCTATTGCACCAATTGCGCGGGAAATGACTGATTAGCCTCCACAGCCGCACTCCCCGGAGCATTCGTGCAATGAGTTCTGCCTCCCTAACCAAACCCCCCGCCGAGAGGGTCCGGGTCAACAACGTGGTGTTCATCACCTCCGCGCTGCTGATCCTTGTGTTGACTGCCTTGCTTATCGCTGTACCGGAAAAAGCCGGTGAAGCTCTCAACGTCGCCCAGACTTGGCTGACCCGCACTTTCGGCTGGTACTACATGCTGGTGATCGGCGGATACCTGGTATTCGTGGTGGTCCTGGCCTTCTCCAATTTCGGCAAGCTCAAGCTTGGCGGCAAGGATGACCAGCCTGACTTCAGCTACGGCGCCTGGGCTGGCATGTTGTTCTCCTCCGGTATCGGTATCTCGCTGCTGTACTTTGGCGCCTCCGAGCCGCTGGACCACTACTTCAATCCGCCTGAAGGACCTTCGGCCAGCGCCGAGGCTGCGCGCCAGGGCCTGCAACTGACCTTCCTGCACTGGGGCCTGCATGGCTGGGCGATCTACGCCCTGGTCGGCCTGGCCGTGGGTTACTTCGCCTACCGCCACAACCAGCCGCTGGCATTGCGCTCGGCGCTGTACCCATTGATGGGCGAGCGTTGGGTCAAGGGTGGCGCCGGTCACGCAGTGGACATCTTCGGTATGTTCGTGACCCTGCTGGGCCTGGTGACCAACCTGGGTATCGGCTCGATGCAGGTGGCCTCGGGCCTGGAATACCTGTTCGGCATGGACCACAGCAAGACCAACCTGCTGATCGTGATCCTGGTCATGGCCACGGTCGCCACGGTGGCGGCGGTTTCCGGTGTGGAAAATGGCATCCGCCGTCTGTCCAACCTGAACATCCTGCTGTTCAGCGGCCTGTTGATCTTTGTCCTGCTGGCGGGTGACACCCTGCACCTGCTCAACGGCTTCGTGCAGAACATTGGCGACTACCTCAACGGCATCGTGCTCAAGACCTTCGACCTCTACGTCTATGAAGGCGAGGCCGGCAAGTCCGAGCGCTGGTTGGGCCTGTGGACCGTGTTCTACTGGGCCTGGTGGATCTCCTGGGGCCCATTCGTCGGCATGTTCATTGCCCGTATTTCCAAAGGCCGCACCGTGCGTGAGCTGGTCGCGGGCGTGCTGTTGATCCCGCTGGGCTTCACCCTGGCCTGGCTGTCGATCTTCGGCAACACTGCGCTGGACCTGGTGATGAACCATGGCGCCGTGGAGTTGGGCAAAACCGCATTGGAGCAGCCGTCGATGTCGATCTACCAGCTGCTGGAGTATTTCCCAGCGGCCAAGATCGTCATTGGTGTAGCGGTGTTCGTGGGCTTCGTGCTGTTCCTCACCCCAGCCGACTCCGGCGCGGTGATGATGGCCAACCTGTCGTGCAAAGGTGGCCAGGTCGACGAAGACGCGCCGCATTGGATGGTGGTGTTCTGGTCGGTGGTGATTACCCTGGTCACCATCGGTTTGCTGTTCGCGGGTAACTTCGCGGCGATGCAGACCATGGTGGTACTGGCCGGGCTGCCGTTCTCGGTGGTGTTGGTGCTGTTCATGTTTGGCCTGTACAAGGCCATGAAGCAGGATTCGCAGCTTGAGCAGGAGCGTGCCGAACTGGCCGCCCGTGGTCGTCGCGGTTTCAGCGAGCGCCTCAGTGCGATGGACCTGCAGCCGACTCAGGCCGTGGTTCAGCGCTTCATGGACAAGCAGGTCAGCCCTGCGCTCAAGGATGCCGCCGCACAGTTGCGCACCCTGGGCTTCGAGGTCGAAACCCGAGTGGGCCAGTCGCGCAACATGATGGGCCTGCGGGTGATGATGGAAGAGGGTAATCCATTCGTCTATGAAGTGAGCCTGGACGGCTACATGGCCGCGCCGAGCGAGGCACCGGTCGAAGGTGAGCCGGAAGTCCGTCAGCGTTTCTACCGCGCCGAGGTGTACCTGCACGACGGCAGCCAGGAGTACGACCTGATGGGCTTTACCCCGGAGCAGGTGGTGCGTGATGTGCTCGATCAGTTCGAGAGCCATCGCCAGTTGCTTGGCCGTGTCTATAGCTGACAACGGTTGAAGCAAAAGAGAAGGGCCCTGTTCGTGAGAACAGGGCCCTTTCTCGTTGCGCCGCTCATTTTTTCCCTGAAGCCGCTGGTTGTAACAGATCGGTGCGTACTGCAGAGCGTTGCTCTATCAAGTCTTCACTGACCGTGCACAGCGTCAGTGGTAGTTGCTGGGCCTTGAACTCATAGCGCTTATGGCGCAGGTGACGAAAGCCAGCGGGATCCTGGCAGTCAGTCGTCGCAGGTGGCCCGCGCTTTACCCGGTACAGGGTCAGGTGCGGCGGTGCGGTGCGCCAACTGACTTGTACATTGCCATTGGGCAGCGCTGTGACGGTCATGTCGGGGTCTGGCACGGGAGCTGCGGGAAGCAGCTGGGTCGCTAGGCTCAGGCTATTGCCCATCAAGGCCGGGGAGGGCTTGTGCTCGGCTGAGTCCACGCCGATCAGGCAGAGGAAGTGCCAGCCTGGTTCTGGACCGATGGGCTCGTCAATGTGATTTTGCTCAGCAGCGATAGTGCCGCTGTAGCCCTCAGGGTTTTCACAGGCGAGCGGGTTGCGCACGGTTTTGTATCGGTAGCGTGGCGTATTCAGGGAAAAGCTAAGGCCCCACCTGGGTAGACGCTCGTTACCCTCTGCATCGGTCGCGATCTTGGTGAGCGATCGGGGATTTTTTTCGACGATCAACTCAAAGCCCGGCAGCAGTTGGCAACTGTCCAGTGACAGATTGGCAAAGCCTTGAGCGAAACACCCTTGCAAGCGGCCCAGTGGTATGGAAAAGCCCGTCGTCAACGCGGGTTTATCGGTTTGAACCGGCACTTGGCAGGGGCTGCTCAGTGAACAAGGGGCAACTTTGCCGCTTATCGGTTCAGAAACGCTGTTGAGCACGCTGAGCAGGCGGCCACTTTGCACATCGATCACTGGGCTGCCGGAGGAGCCGGGTCCCAGGCCTAGGCAGTCGTTGCTGTAGATGTTGCGCCATACCCACGGGGCTGCGATCACGAAGTCGGTAGTGGCCTGGCTGCAGGTTGTCAGGCGCAAGCCAAGCTCATTGGCGGATGACTCGCCGATGACATGCACGTTTGCGCCAGGGGGAGAATCTGCGGCTAGCGCTAACGGCACAATGCCGTGCGCCATGACCTGGCTGAGACTCGCGTCCAGCTCCAATAGGGCCAGATCGAGGCCCTGCATGCTGCTCCACACCGTGCGTTTGAGGGCGAAGGTGTGGCGCTGGTCCTGGGTGTCTACGAAGAAGTTGAAGCTGATGCTGCCTTCGATCTCAGTGTCATGGCCGATCACGCCGTTGCGTTTGTCCACGCAATGCCCCGCGGTGACCAGGTAGGCGGGGCCTGATGCGGCCATTCCGGGCGCGCGGCTGTCGATCAGGCTGGCAATGCATTGGCTACCGCCTGGCCGGGTCAGGCGGCCAATGCCGGTCCATTGGCGACGCTCACCGTGGGCATTGGTCAGCAGCTCAGGGGTGGGGGCCGAAGGCTGGACGGTATCTTCGGCGCTGGCCGTTATGGCCAGGCTGATCAGGGCTGCGCCCAGGCAGAAAGGGTGGCGCTTGAACATGGAAGTCTCCGTAATGTTTGGAGTTCCATTGTTTTCAACTGCCTGGGCGGCAAGCGGTAGATAGATCTGACAGATAGTCAGCGGTTGCTGTAGCGGCCGTTTTTGCCATGTCCGGGCATGGCCTGGTTACCACGCTCGGCAATCATCTGTGAAAGCTCGATCAGCTCGACGCCCTGGCTCTTCAGGCGCGGAATTTCCCGTTGCAGAACCTCCAGCGTCTGTGGATAGGGGTGGCCGATCAGTACCGCCGAGCCCTGCTTGCGGGCCTGGGCAATACCCACCTGGAGCTGGGCGGTGATCGCTTCTGTGGTGCGCACATCATCCAGGAACACATCCCGCGACACATGCGCCAGGCCGATCGCCTGAGCTTCGGCGGCGGCGACCGTGGCGGCACTGGTGCGGCTGTCGACGAAGAACAGGTGACGCTGCTGCAACTCAGCCATTAACCAGGTCATTGGCGTGCGCTGGGCGGTCATGCGGCTGCCCATGTGATTGTTGATGCCGGCAGCGTGGGGCACCTTCGCCAGGGCGGCGTTGAGCCGGCTAGCGAGTTCCGGCAAAGGGATATCGGGGTGCCAGGCGTAGGGGCCGGTGGCCGGATCCATCGGCATGTGCAGGATGACCGTCTTGCCGGCCTTGTGCGCCTGACGGGCGAAATCGATGGCATGCGGCGTGTCGGGCATGATCGCCATGGTGACCGGCCCAGGCAGGGCGAGCGTGCGATTGTCGCGCTCGGTGTTCTGGCCCAGGTCGTCGATGATGATGCTCATATAAGCCTTGGCTGGCGCCGCATGGGCGGTGCCAGCCAGCAGCCAGAACAGCGTAAACAGCAGATAACGCATCGAGAGGATCAATCGCCCTTGGTGATGTTCAGGCCTTTGAGCAGGCTCAGGGCCTGGCTCAGCTGGAAGTCATCATCCTGTGGGCGATCCTTGCGTTTGCTGCTTCCGGTCGGGCGGTCGGCGCCGCCGTTGCCGTTGCCCAGGTGGCCTTGCAGGTCGGCTTCCTTGAAGTTCTCGGTATCGGCTTCGGCGGTCAGCTTGGCTGGGCGCACTTCGATGTCCGGAACGATGCCCTGGGCCTGGATCGAGCGGCCGTTAGGGGTGAAGTACAGGGCGGTGGTGAGCTTCAGGGCGCGGTCATTGGCCAGCGGCAGCACGGTCTGAACCGAGCCTTTGCCGAAGCTGTCGGTGCCCATCAGCACGGCGCGCTTCTGGTCTTGCAGGGCGCCGGCGACGATCTCCGAGGCCGAGGCGCTGCCACCGTTGATCAGCACCACCAACGGCACACCTTCGCTGGCGTCGGCGGCGTTGGCCGAGAAGCGCAGTTCGGAGTTGGCGATACGGCCCTTGGTGTAGACGATCAGGCCCTTGGTGAGGAAGTGGTCGGCCACTTCGACCGCCGACTGCAGCACGCCGCCTGGGTTGTTGCGCAGGTCCAGGACCACACCGCGCAGCTTCTTGCCGTTGTCCTTGCGCATCTTGGCCAGGGCCTTGCCGACTTCATCGCCGGTCTTGACCTGGAACTGGGTGATGCGGATGTAGCCGTAGTCGTTCTCGAGCAGCTGGCTCTTGACGCTCTTGACCTGGATGACCGCGCGGGCGAGGGTGACGTCGAACGGCGTACCACCATCGCGAACCAGGGTCAGGGTGATTTTTTCGCCGATCTTGCCGCGCATCTTGTCGACCGCTTCGGTCATGGTCTGGCCGCGGGTTGGCGCGCCGTTGATCTTGACGATCAGATCGCCCGCCTCGATGCCTGCGCGGGAGGCCGGGGTGTCGTCGATCGGCGAGACGACTTTGACGAAGCCGTCTTCCATGCCGACTTCGATGCCCAAACCGCCGAATTCGCCGCTGGTGCTTTCCTGCAGCTCCTGGAAGTCTTCAGGGCCGAGGTAGGCGGAGTGTGGGTCGAGGTTGCTGAGCATGCCCTTGATGGCATTTTCCAACAGGGTCTTGTCGTCCACCGGCTCGACATAGGCCGCCTTGATCCGGTCCATGACCTCGGCAAAGGTGCGCAGCTCCTCAAGCGGCAGCGGCGACTTGGCCGTCACCTCGGTGGCAGGCACCGGCGCTGGCACCGCGGCTGGCTTGGCCGGCTCGGCGGCAACGGCCAGGGGCGCGCCGATCGCCAGGGCGATGGTCAGGGCCAGTTGGGTGAGGCGAGGCGAGTGCAGCATGTCGAACGAACTCCTGATCCTGTTGGCGCTCCCGCAGGAGCCACGGTGCAGCCACCGTAAAAATAAAATGCCTAGCCACGGCACCATTGCGCGGGGTCGCTGGGGCGGCCCTGCTGGCGAATGGCGAAGTACAAGCCTGCGCTATCCTGGCCACCGCTGTCACCCACGGTGGAGATGGCTTCGCCGGCCTTGACTACGTCACCGGCGCTCTTGAGCAGGCTCTGGTTGTGGCCGTACAGGCTCAGGTAACCATTACCATGGTCGAGAATGACCAGAAGTCCAGCGCCGCGCAACCAGTCGGCAAATACCACTCTACCGCCGTGCACAGCGCGCACTTGGGTGCCGGTGGCGGCGCTGATCATCACGCCATCCCATTTGGCTCGGGCATCGCCACCGCGTGCATCGCCGAAGCGTGCCAGTAGTCGACCATTGACTGGCCATGGAAGTTTTCCCCGAGCGGCAGAAAATGCGCCGCCGTAGTTGGCGCCATCACCAGAAACCAGTGGGCCGAGGGTGGTCAGGGCCTTTTTCTTCGGCGGCTCTGGCGCTTGGCGAGCGGCCAGGGCTTCTTGCTGGCGACGCTTCTCAGCCTCCTGCTGAGCGAGCAAGGCCTTCTGGCGCGCCTCCTCGGCTTCGCGGGCCTGACGAGCAAGGGTTTCCTCGATGGTCTTGAGGACTTTGCCCAGCTCGGCTTGATCCTGCTCGCGGGCTTGCAGCTTCTGGTCGCGCGCTTTCAGGTCGCTGTTGAGCTTGGCCAGCACCTGCTGGCGCTTGCTGCGCTCGGCTTCGAGTTCTTGGCGGCGGCTGTCGAGATTGCCGCGCTGGGCCAGCAGTTGCGCCTGTTGGCTGGCGATGTCCTGTTCGACATTGGCCAGCTGGCGCAGGGTTTCGTTGAAGGTGCGCAGTTGCTCCAGGCGCGCCTTGCTCAGGTAATCGTAGTACGTCAGGGTGCGGGCGAATTTCTCAGGGTTCTGCTGGTTGAGCAGCAGCTTGAGGTATTCCTCGCGGCCATTGTTCTGGTAGGCCGAACGGGCCTGAATGGCGATCAGGCGTTGTTGTTCAACGCGGGCGGACTGGAGTTTTTTTTTCTCGGTATCAAGGCGCTCCAGTTCGCCCTCGGTCTTTTTTAGTTCTTGCTGCAACGCCTCCACCTGTTTTTCCAGCGCGCCGATGTCGGTCTCGGTGCTCTTGAGGTCTTTTTGCACGCCGGACTTTTCCTCCTGGAGCTTGCCCAGCATCTTCTTGAGCTCGGCGATGTCCTGGCGGGTGGCGTCCAGTTGTTGCTGGGTCTGCGCACGCTCATCGGCGAAGGCCGGGCTGAGCAGGCAAGACAGGGCGAGAAGAATCAGGGCGCGAAGCATGAGGTTGGGCGTACCAGGGATGGAGACTGGCCTAGTATGCCCGCCTGGGCCTGCAAAAAAAACGCCTCGCGGCATCTGCGGCGAGGCGTTTGTCTGGAAAGCGCTGGTAATCGCGGCAGTGGGCTGGAACTGCAACGTGGGAGCGGGCTTGCCCCGCGATAGCGCCGGCAGCTTCAGCACGGGGTGAACCTGCCGGCGCTATCGCGGGGCAAGCCCGCTCCCAGGTGAATTAGTCAACCAGGATCGAGGTTCCGGTCATCTCTGCTGGCTTTTCCAGGCCCAGCAGTTGCAGCATGGTCGGCGCCACGTCCGCCAGCACGCCGCCTTCGCGGACCTTGAGCTTGCGCTTGCCAACATAGATGAACGGCACCGGCTCGGTGGTATGAGCGGTGTGCGCCTGGCCGGTGCACTCGTCTTCCATTTGTTCAACGTTGCCGTGGTCGGCGGTAATCAGCGCTTCGCCGCCAACCTTGTCCAGTGCCTCGACGATGCGCCCAACGCAGGTGTCCAGCGCCTCGACAGCCTTGACCGCTGCCTCGAACACGCCGGTATGGCCGACCATGTCGCCGTTGGCGTAGTTGACCACGATGACATCGAAGCGCTGCTGCTCGATGGCTTCGACGATGCGGTCGGTCACTTCAGGGGCGTTCATTTCAGGCTGCAGGTCGTAAGTGGCGACCTTCGGCGACGGGATCAGGATGCGCTCTTCGCCTTCGAACGGCTCTTCACGCCCGCCCGAGAAGAAGAACGTCACGTGGGCGTATTTCTCGGTCTCGGCGATACGCAGCTGGGTCTTGCCGTTTTTCGCCAGGTACTCGCCCAGTACGTTGTCCAGGCTGGCTGGGGCAAAGGCCGCAGGGGCAGCAATCTTGGCCGAGTACTGGGTCAGGCCGATGTAGGCGGCAAGCTTGGGCAGGCGGGCACGCGGGAATTCGTTGAAGTCCGGCTCGACGAACACGCGCGACAGCTCGCGGGCACGGTCGGCGCGGAAGTTCATGAAGATCACCGCATCGCCATCTTCAACCTTGACCGCTTCGCCAATGCGCGTGGCTTTGACGAACTCATCGCTCTCGTCGCGTGCGTAGGCGGCTTCAAGGCCTGCCACGGCGGTATCGGCAGTGTAATCGGCCACCGAGTCGACGATCAGGTTGTAGGCGGCGCTGACGCGGTCCCAGCGGTTGTCACGGTCCATTGCGAAGTAGCGGCCGATCAGGCTGGCGATTCGGCCTTTACCCAACTTGGCGAAGGTCGCGTCGAGCAGTTCGATCGACGACTGGGCGCTGCGCGGCGGGGTGTCGCGACCATCGAGGAAGGCGTGCAGGTAGATTTTCTCGGCGCCACGTTGTGCGGCCAGTTCGGCCATGGCGACCAGGTGGTCCTGATGGCTGTGTACGCCGCCGTCGGAGAGCAGGCCGAGGATGTGCACCGCCTTGCCGGCGCTGGCGGCCTTGTCCACGGCACCGGTCAGCACGGGGTTGTGGAAGAACTCGCCGTCACGGATGGCCTTGGTCACCCGGGTAAAGTCCTGGTACACCACGCGCCCGGCACCGAGGTTCATGTGACCGACCTCAGAGTTGCCCATCTGGCCGTCGGGCAAGCCGACATCCATGCCAGAACCGGAGATCAAGCCGTTGGGCTGGGTAGCCCGCAGGCGATCGTAGACCGGGGTGTTGGCTGCAAAGATGGCGTTGTACTCGGGGCTTTCGCTGTGACCGAAACCATCCAGGATGATCAGGACCAGGGGTTTAGGCGTGCTCGTCATCAATCCCACTCACGGTTGCTAGAAGATGATAAAGACACGCATTTTAGGGCAAATACGCCATCTGGGGCGAAAATTCATCGTGCTGCCCGACCATCGTCCCGACCAGCTGCAATGAAAGCTGTTCGCCTGCCTGGCCTACGGGCTTTGGTGGGCCTTTGGGGCTGTGTATACTGGCCGCCATTTTCAATCGCGTGGAACACACCTGATGGTTGCTAACCTGATCACTTTTGCCACAAACCACTTCATTCTGGTGGCGATCTTCTTCGTTCTGCTGATCCTGCTGCTGGTCAATGAAATTCGTCGCGGCGGGCAGAGCCTGAGCAACGGCCAATTGACCGCCCTGGTCAATGCCGACAAGGGTCTGGTGATCGACATCCGCCCGAGCAAGGAATATTCGGCAGGGCACATCGTCGGTGCGCTGAACATCCCGCAAGACAAGCTCGCCACTCGCATGGCAGAGCTTGAAAAACACAAAGACAAGACCCTGATCGTGGTCGATAGCATGGGCCAGCAGTCTGGTACCCATTGCCGTGAACTGCTCAAGGCTGGTTACACCGCCGCCAAGCTCAGCGGTGGCATTTCCAGCTGGAAAGCCGATAACCTGCCCCTGGTGAAGTGATATGAAGCCCGTCATCGTTTACTCCAGCGACTACTGCCCCTACTGCATGCGCGCCAAGTACCTGCTCGAGAGCAAGGGCGTGGCGTTCGAGGAAATCAAGGTCGACGGCAAACCACAGGTTCGCGCCGAAATGAGCCAGAAGGCCGGCCGTACCTCGGTGCCGCAGATCTGGATCGGCAGTACCCATGTCGGTGGTTGCGATGACCTCTATGCCCTGGAGCGGGCGGGCAAGCTCGACAGCCTTCTCGCGGCCTGATTCACACCGCTTAGAACCCCATTAGGAAAAGGATCTGCCATGACTGACCAACAAAATAACGGCGCCGCCGCCGACGAAAACGCCCCACAATTTTCCATGCAGCGCATCTATGTGCGCGACCTGTCGTTCGAAGCGCCAAAGAGCCCGCAGATCTTCCGTCAGCAGTGGGAACCGGCTGTTTCGCTGGACCTGAACACCCGTCAGAAAGCCCTGGAAGGTGACTTCCACGAAGTCGTACTGACCCTGTCGGTAACCGTCAAGAACGGTGACGAAGTGGCGTTCATTGCCGAAGTTCAGCAGGCGGGTATCTTCCTGATCAAGAACCTCGACGCGCCATCGATGAGCCACACCCTGGGTGCGTTCTGCCCGAACATCCTGTTCCCGTACGCGCGCGAAACCCTGGACAGCCTGGTGACCCGTGGTTCGTTCCCGGCCCTGATGCTGTCGCCGGTCAACTTCGACGCCCTGTATGCGCAAGAGATGGAGCGCATGCAGGCCGCTGGCGAAGCACCGTCGCTGCAGTAAGTACTGCTTGCGAGAAACGAAAAGCGCCCCTTGGGGCGCTTTTTTCATGGCCGTCAGGCAAATCCTTGCTGACGCCACGCCTCGTAGACCGTCACTGCAACGGTATTGGACAGGTTCAAGCTGCGACAGCCCGGCCGCATCGGCAGGCGCAGCTTCTGCTCAGCTGGCAAATTGTCCAGCACTTCGGCGGGCAACCCGCGACTTTCAGGCCCAAACAAGAACGCATCGCCTGGCTGGTAGGCGACCTCGTGAAACGGATGCGAGCCCTTGGTGGTGAAGGCGAACAGGCGCGGCTGGCCGAGGCTTTCCAGGCATCCGGCCAGGCTCTGGTGGCGCTTGAGCGTGGCATACTCATGGTAATCCAGCCCGGCCCGGCGCAAGCGCTTGTCGTCCAGCTCGAAGCCGATCGGCTCGATCAGGTGCAGGGCGCAGCCGCTGTTGGCACACAGGCGGATGATATTGCCGGTATTCGGCGGAATTTCTGGTTGAAAAAGGATGACGTGAAACATGCACGGCTCCAAGCATGAAGATGACGGGCATTCTACCCCCGAACCCGACCTGCGTTCGAAAGCCTTCCCGCGCGTGATGTTTTCCCTGGCCATCGTCGGGGTGATGGTCGGGCTGATGATCGGCCGCCTGACCACCCCTGAAGAGCGCGTGCTGGAGCAGATAGAAGTGGTGCAGGGCGGCCTGGACCTGTGGTTTAACGAAGAGCCCAAGCTGCATGGCGAGAATGTCGAAGGCACGGTTGCAGTGGTCTTCGAAGCACAGGGCAAATCCCAACGTGGGCAGCTGACGTTGCAGGGTAAGCCAGTGGGTTGGCGGGTGCAGAAGAGCGAGGAAGGCTTGCTGCTGACGGTGGTCGCCGCGCGCCCTCTGCAGGGCGACTGGGTCGGTGCAGAGGACGCGGGACGCTGGCGAGTGCAGGTGAGGCTGCACGAATAAAAGAGGGGATTCCCGGCCTGCCTGTACCGAGGTCCCCAGAACTGGAGCGTGCAGCGCGGCGATAGGCCGGGAGCACGCTGGGCGTTCGGGTGTGCAGCGAACTGCACGAATAAAAGAGGGGAATTCCCGGCCTGCCTGTACCGAGGTCCCCGAAACTGGAGATACAGTACTTATTGCAGGTGTCGTGCCAGTTTCGTAAAGCCCGGAAACATTGCGTTTCAAGACAGTTCGGCCAGTGTTTGAGGGGATTTGTGCCTTTGCGAGGTGCATGAAGCACAGCAACGGTGCATGCAGACAGTTCGATTCCAGACAAAGTTAAGGCCTCCCACGCAAACGCTCCCAGGCAAAGTCTCGTTGGCCTTACAACACCTGACGCAAGGCGAGTTGGGGCAGTTGGAGCAGCAATTGCGGGGTATGGTAGGGCGGTTCAGCCCGTAACAACGAGCATTAACGTGGGAGCGGGCTTGCCCCGCCATCGCATCCTCACAGCCAAACAGCGTCCCAATGAGGGTAATCGCCAAGGCGCTCTGCCAGGCCTGCCCGCAGCGGATTGCACACGATATAGCGCGCAAAGTCGCGCACATCCTCATCGCGCCTCAGTGCCCGGTCATGGTAGCCAGGCTGCCATAACCGTCCCTCTACCTTGCCTTGTTTGTATAGCGAGCAACGGCTTCTGGATTTGAATCGCCGCATCAAGCTACACAGCGTGCTGTCGCGCAGTTCGATCAGCCAGTGGAAGTGATCGGGCATGATTACCCAGGCAAGAGAGCGAAGGGCGTTTTCAATTTCGGCTTGGTGGAGGAGCGGGGGGAGGCAGCGGGCAGCACCGAAATCGGCGAATATGGGCCGCCGGTCCTTCGTTGTACTGGTCAGCAGGTAGATACGGCCGGGCTCTGAAAAGCGGCCTCGGCGCAGGCGGTTGGAGGCGGGACGATCCATGTCGGTCTCCTTGAAGGATGAGCTCTCAAGGTAGGCCGCAATGTGAACCGTTGCCAGGCAGGATTGGAGCAGGATGTGTCTGCAACAATGCTATCGCGGAGCAAGCCCGCTCCCGCGTGAGGAGGGGCTGCCGCGCGATGCCGGTCAATGGCTAGCGTAGATCAATGCTCATCGCCTTCATCATCATCCCCGCCATCGACCTTCATCCCCAGTTCCTTGATCTTGCGCGTCAGGGTATTGCGCCCCCAACCCAGCAACACCGCAGCATCACGCCGACGCCCCGCCGTATGCTTGAGCGCCGTCTCGATCATGATCCGTTCAAAACTGGGCACTGCGCTGTCGAGCAGGTTCGACTGACCCCGGGCCAGCGCCTGGTCGGCCCACTGACGCAGCGCCTGCTCCCAGTTGGTCACCGGCGCGGCATCCTGCGGCAGGTTGAGTAGCTCGGGCGGCAGGTCGCCGATCAGCACTTCGCGGCTGGAGGCCATTACGGTGATCCAGCGGCAGGTGTTCTCCAACTGGCGCACGTTGCCTGGCCACGGCAGGTTGCGAATGAACTCTTCGGTCTCCGGTTTGAGCAGTTTGGGCTCGACCGCCAACTCCTGGGCCGCACGCCCGAGGAAGTGTCGCGCCAAGGTCGGAATATCTTCGCGGCGATCCGCCAGGCGCGGGATATGGATGCGGATGACGTTCAGGCGATGGAACAAGTCTTCCCGGAACTTGCCGGCCTGCACCAGGGTTTCCAGATTCTGGTGGGTCGCGGCGATGATGCGCACGTCGACCTTGACCGGCACATGGCCGCCAACCCGGTAAAACTCGCCGTCGGCCAGCACCCGCAACAGGCGGGTCTGGGTGTCGGCGGGCATGTCGCCGATTTCGTCGAGGAACAGGGTGCCACCGTCGGCCTGTTCGAAGCGGCCGCGGCGCAGGTTGGCCGCGCCGGTGAAGGCGCCCTTCTCGTGACCGAACAACTCGGACTCCATCAAATCCTTGGGGATCGCCGCCATGTTCAAGGCGATGAACGGCGACGCCGCGCGCGGGCTGTGGCGGTGCAGGGCGTGGGCCACCAGCTCTTTACCGGTGCCCGACTCGCCGTTGATCAGCACGGTGATGTTGGAGTGGCTGAGCCGGCCAATGGCGCGGAACACCTCCTGCATCGCCGGCGCTTCACCGATGATCTCCGGGGTGCGGGTCAGGGTTGCCGGTACGTCCAGGCCTTGCTGCTCCTGGGCATGCTGATTGGCGCGCTTGACCAGCGATACCGCCTCGTCCACGTCGAATGGCTTGGGCAGGTACTCGAACGCGCCGCCCTGGTACGAAGCAACGGCGCTGTCTAGGTCGGAATGGGCGGTCATGATGATCACCGGCAGGCGCGGATGCTGTTCGCGGATCTGCGCCAACAGGTCCAGGCCACTGGCACCAGGCATGCGGATGTCGGAGATGATCACGTCCGGCTGCTGCCGGGCCAGGCGGCCCATGACGCCGTCGGCGCTATCGAAGCTCTGGGTGGTCATGCCTTCTTGTTGCAGGGCTTTTTCCAGGACCCAGCGGATGGAGCGATCATCGTCGACGATCCAGACGGTTTCACTGCGGCTCATTGGGCTGTGGCTCCTTGTTCCAGGGGCAGGAAGATCGAGAAGGTGGTGTGGCCGGCGTGGCTTTCACATTCGATCAGGCCCTGGTGCTGGCTGATGATGTTCTGGGTGATGGCCAGGCCGAGCCCGGTGCCGTCCGGGCGTCCGCTGACCATGGGATAGAAGAGGGTGTCTTGCAGTTCCGCCGGGATGCCGGGGCCGTTGTCGGTGATTTCGACCCGAGCCACCAGGCGATGACGGATGTGGCCGATGGTGAACTGGCGCACCGCACGGCTGCGCAGAGTGATACGACCCAGGCGCAGCTCGTTCTGGCCACTGATCGCCTGCATGGCGTTGCGCACGATATTGAGGACGGCCTGGATCATCTGTTCGCGGTCGATCAGCACGTCCGGCAGGCTCGGGTCGTAATCGCGCACCAAAGTGATGCCGCCCTGGCTCTCGGCCTCGACCAGGCTGCACACCCGCTCCAGCACTTCATGCACGTTGGTCATCGCAAGCGACGGCAGTTTGTTCGAACCGAGCATACGATCGACCAGGTTGCGCAGGCGGTCGGCCTCTTCGATGATCACGTTGGTGTAGTCGCGCAGGCCATCCTCGGGCAGTTCGCGCGCGAGCAACTGTGCCGCGCCGCGAATACCGCCTAGCGGGTTCTTGATCTCGTGGGCCAGGCCACGCACCAGCATCTTGGTGGTTTCCTGCTTGGACAGCTGGGCTTCTTCTTTAGTGATGCGCAGCAGTCGGTCGCGCGGGTGAACTTCAAGCAGCAACAGGGTCTGGCCCTGATGCAGGATCGGCGTGACGGCGTAGTCGACAGTGATGCTCTGGCCGGTCAACGAGGTCAGTTGGGCTTCGCGCTTGGTAAACGGGTGGGCTTGTTCCACCGCCTGGCGCAGCGAGTTGAGCGCTTCAGTCGACTCGGTGAACAGCTCGCTGATGAACTGGCCATGGCTGCGCTGGCCACTGACGGCCAGCAGCATTTCCGCAGCCGGGTTCATGTACTCCAGGCGCAGCTCGGCATTGAGCAGCAGCGTGGCGGTGGTCAGGTTGTCCAGAAGCAGACGGTGCTGTGCATCGCTGATGGTCATGGGGCGTCGTTGACCTCTTTTGGCACATGGGCCGCCGTTGGCTGGGCCAAGGGCGGGCGCGCTGGTGATCCGTGTGATGGCTTGAAAATGCAAGAAACAAACCAAGGCTCCGAAAAGAAGCGCAATTTCCCGAGAAACACCTGCGGCCGCGCCATTCGGGGGATTTAAATCGTGGTTTATCGTTTCACGTGACCCAAATTGGGCTGCACCACGGGGCACTTAGACTTTGTATGCACCAATATAGAGCATAGCGACGCTTGGCTCATTCACACAGCTGGCCAGTGGCGCGGATCATCGCCAGGTGATGCAGGAAGTCGCCCTCGCGCTGTCGCAGTGCCACGGCGACTTGTTGCGGGCAATGGGCAGAACGGCTCTGGCGGAACCGCGCCAGGTTGCGCAGCAGATCATCCTGCAGGACATCCAGGCGTGGGCGAATCTTGCTTTGCAGGTCTTGGCGCGGCAGGTCAGGGGCTTCGCCATCCAGTCGCCATTGCGACAACAAGGCGTATTGCAGCAGCTTGTTGGCTTCCATCTGGTCGGCGAAGAACGCCTCGGCGTGTTCTGCGCTGAGTTGATGGGCAGGGGCTGAGCGGCGCACGGCGTCGAGCACCGATTGCTCGCGGGCAGTGGCCTGGACCGGTTGCTGGCGGTCCCACTTGTGCAGGGCCACGGCTTCGGCAATCGCCAGCCGGCGTTCGATGTTGTCGAGTAATCGGGACAGGGCGGGATCGACTGGCTCGGCACTGCAGCCAGTGAGGGCGAGTGCGCAGCACAGCGCAAATGAGGCAAGGCGCATGATGAGTCTCCTGTGGCAGTGGAGCCTCGAAGTGTGCAGTCAGTCTGAAATAGCGGCAGTCAGACACTTCCGAAAAATGTGCCCCTGAAAACAGAAACGGCCTCGCGAAGGAGGCCGTTTCTTGGTGATGATTGCGGCGCCAGGCGCCGCTTGCATCAGACGCTGTAGTACAGATCGTATTCCAGCGGGTGGACGAAGGTGCGAACGCGGATTTCTTCTTCCGACTTCAGTTCGATGTAGGCATCGATGAAGTCGTCGGAGAACACGCCGCCCTTGGTCAGGAACGCACGGCCCTTGTCCAGCTCTTCCAGGGCTTCTTTCAGGCTACCGCAAACCTGTGGGATTTCCTTGGCCTCTTCAGGCGGCAGGTCGTACAGGTTCTTGTCGGCGGCATCGCCTGGGTGGATCTTGTTCTGGATGCCGTCCAGGCCAGCCATCAGCAGTGCGGCGAAGCACAGGTATGGGTTGGCAGCTGGGTCCGGGAAGCGCGCTTCGATGCGGCGGGCTTTCGGGCTGGAAACGTAAGGGATACGGATCGAAGCCGAACGGTTACGGGCCGAGTAGGCCAGCATGACCGGAGCTTCGAAGCCTGGTACCAGACGCTTGTAGGAGTTGGTAGCCGGGTTGGTGAAGCCGTTCAGGGCTTTACCGTGCTTGATGATGCCGCCGATGAAGTACAGGGCGGTTTCCGACAGGCCGGCATAGCCTTCACCAGCGAAGGTGTTCTTGCCTTCTTTGGCGATCGACATGTGCACGTGCATGCCCGAGCCGTTGTCACCGTACAGTGGCTTAGGCATGAAGGTCGCGGTGCGGCCGTAGGCGTCGGCAACGTTGTGCACGCAGTACTTCAGGGTCTGAACTTCGTCAGCCTTGGCTACCAGGGTGTTGAACTTGACGCCGATTTCGTTCTGGCCGGCAGTTGCCACTTCGTGGTGGTGAACTTCGACGACCTGGCCCATTTCTTCCAGGGCGTTGCACATTGCGGTGCGGATTTCGTGGTCGTGGTCGACCGGCGGCAGCGGGAAGTAGCCGCCTTTGACGCCTGGACGGTGGCCTTTGTTGCCGCCTTCGACGTCCTGGTCGGTCATCCACGAGCCTTGCTCGGAGAAGATCTTGAACATCGAACCGGAGATGTCGGACTTGAACTTGACGTCGTCGAAGATGAAGAACTCAGGCTCTGGACCGACGAAGACGGTGTCACCGATACCGGTGGTCTTCAGGTACTCTTCGGCGCGACGGGCGATAGCGCGTGGGTCGCGGTCGTAGCCTTGCATGGTGGACGGCTCGATCACGTCGCAGACCAGGATCAGGGTCGGCTCTTCGGTGAACGGGTCCAGCACGGCGGTGCTGTCATCCGGCAGCAGGATCATGTCGGAGGCTTCGATGCCTTTCCAACCTTCGATGGAGGAGCCATCGAACATCTTGCCAGCTTCGAAGAACTCATCATCCAGCGCATCGCGAGCTGGCATGGTGACGTGTTGCTGCTTGCCTTTGGTGTCCGTGAAACGCAGATCAATCCACTTGACGTCATGATCTTTGATGAGCTGAACCGACTTCGACATGTTGTCCTCCGGATGGTCTAGAGCGCGGTGGGCCGCTGCCCTGGAAAAAGGGTGTCGCCGGGCGCGCATAGTCGGCCAAGCTTACCTGCCTCACAAGGGAGCAAATTGCATGCCAGTGCCCAAAAATGGCGAGGGCGGGACAAAAGCAGGCGTTTAGGGGCATTTATTCAGAGATGGGCGGGCTTCGACGCACTGATAAGAGGCGTTTTTGAAAGGTTGCGCACCGTAATGGTGCGTAATTCAGCTATCGCTCATTGTCAGGGCTCTATCGCGGGGCAAGCCC
>NZ_JBICKL010000090.1:0-27085 GCF_043104195.1 Pseudomonas sp. xss_2 | reverse complement strand
CCGCGAAGAGGCCGGCCCTGACTTCCAGAATCTATGGAATGATCGCAATCGAATAATTCGTTTGCCGACACCACCCAAGTCGCGTTTGGATATCAACAAACTCGAACAAGGTCCGCGCGCTCATGAATCTGGAAAGTATCAGCCAATCGATTGCCATAGTTCACCCCATTACACTTTCCCATGGGCGTAATGCAGAAGTCTGGGATACCGACGGTAAACGCTACATCGACTTTGTCGGCGGTATTGGTGTGCTTAACCTGGGCCACTGCAACCCGGCGGTGGTCGAGGCGATCCAGACCCAGGCCACGCGCCTGACCCACTACGCCTTCAACGCCGCACCGCATGGCCCCTACCTTGAACTGATGGAGCAATTGCGCGCGTTCGTGCCGGTCAGTTACCCGCTGGCCGGCATGCTCACCAACAGCGGCGCGGAAGCTGCGGAAAACGCCCTGAAAGTGGCCCGTGGCGCCACCGGCAAACGCGCCATCATCGCCTTTGACGGCGCCTTCCACGGCCGCACCCTGGCCACCCTCAACCTCAATGGCAAGGTCGCTCCGTACAAGCAACGGGTCGGCGATTTGCCAGGGCCGGTCTATCACCTGCCCTACCCCAGCGCCGACACCGGGGTTACCTGCGAGCAGGCGCTAAAAGCCCTGGAGCGGCTGTTCAGTGTCGAGCTGGCCGTCGAAGACGTGGCTGCGTTCATTCTCGAACCGGTGCAGGGCGAAGGCGGTTTCCTGGCGCTTGATCCGGCCTTCGCCCAAGCCCTACGGCGCTTGTGCGACGAGCATGGGATCTTGATCATCATCGATGAAATCCAATCGGGCTTTGGCCGCACCGGGCAGCGCTTTGCTTTCCCACGCCTGGGCATCGAGCCGGATTTGCTGCTGCTGGCCAAGAGCATCGCTGGCGGCATGCCGTTGGGTGCGGTGGTCGGGCGCAAGGCGCTGATGGGCGCGCTGCCAAAGGGCGGGCTGGGCGGCACCTATTCAGGTAACCCGATTGCCTGCGCGGCGGCCCTGGCCAGCCTTGCGCAGATGAGCGATGAGAACCTGGCGACCTGGGGCGAGCGTCAGGAGCAAGCCATCGTCAGCCGCTATCAACGCTGGAAGTCATCTGGATTGAGCGTTTCGCTCGGCCGCCTGACCGGCGTTGGCGCCATGCGCGGCATCGAACTGGTCAATGCCGATGGCAGCCCGGCGCCTGCGCAGCTGGCCAAGCTGCTGGAAGCGGCGCGGGCCAAAGGGTTGCTGTTGATGCCCAGTGGCAAGGCGCGGCACATCATTCGCCTGCTGGCACCGCTGACCATCGAGCCGGCAGTGCTCGAAGAAGGCCTGGATATCCTCGAGCAGTGCCTGGCGCAGCTGGACTGAGGCTTACAGGCCCAGCTCTTCAGGGGTGAGCATGTCGGATTCGAAGGCGATCCAGCCGCCTTCGAGTTCGGCGTGACCGTTGACGATCGGGCCGTAATAGACGAGGCCGTTTTCCAGGGTGACGCAGATGTGGGTAGCCGGCTTTTCCGGGGCCGCCAGGGCGCCGACGAAATGCACCTTCTTCAGGGTTTCGGTCACAGCCTCAAGGCCAACACGGATGTTGGCATTTTCCGACGCCTCGACGTCGCCTCCGCGGTCTTCGGTGCTGACGGTCACGGTGGCGATATACGGGTACTTGCTCAATCGGGTTGCCTCATCGATAGGGATCGGCGTGCTCCACGCCGGGGGCGCATAGGGTACGGCAGCTGTCACCTGTTGTCTCTAGCCCCCTATCGCGGGGCAAGCCCGCTCCCACGACAAACGTTTGAGCCTCCTACGTCACACATTTGATCCTCGTGAATGCCTGAGCCTCGACCAGTGGCGGGCTGGCTACTCATCAGAGGTGGGATACGCAAGCACCGTGGGAGCGGGCTTGCCCCGCGATGAGGGCGGCACTGACGACATCGATCGCCAGACCAAGCGCATGGCCTGCAAAGCGCCGATCTGTTAGGGTGCCCGCCGATGCACGCCACACCACACGAGGACACCGAGTGAGCGCCGAAGAACCCCTGATCGCCGACCTGTTCGAGGTCGACAAACGCCTGACCCTCAAGCCCGTAGTGGACTTCAACAGCTACCTGCGCACTGCCTTTGCCGATGGCCCCTGCCGCTGCCACCGCTGCGTCGAAGGCAATGGCGACGAAAGCAGCTACAGCCATCAACACAGCTTCGAGTTCGACGGCCGCCAAGCCCACCGCCGCTTTGCCAACACTGCGGGCAGTGACGTGCTGCAAGTACTTAAAAAGGCCTGGTTGTCGTACACCAAGACCGATATGAAGCTGACCGGCGAGCTCGACCTTAACTGCGTCAAGGGCTTCACCGATGCCGCCCTGCACCCACGCCTGGTGGTTTTGCTCGCCGCTAGCGGTCTGGCACGTGAAGTCGACGGCATCTGGCAGTTGCAAGCGCAAGCTGACTGAGACCGCTCCTCGCTTGATCGGGTCAAGGGGCAACAGGCCGTCAACGGTCTGCTACCTTGGGAGTACCCCTCCCCGCGCATTCACCCACAGGTGACTGACCATGGCCCGCACTACGCCCATTGAGCTGTACCGCAATATCGGCATCGTCGCCCACGTCGATGCCGGCAAGACCACCACCACCGAACGCATCCTGTTCTACACCGGGGTCAACCACAAGATGGGCGAGGTGCACGATGGCGCCGCGACCATGGACTGGATGGCCCAGGAACAGGAGCGCGGCATCACCATCACCTCAGCGGCCACCACCGCCTTCTGGCAGGGCTCGACCAAGCAGTTCGCCAACAAATACCGCTTCAACATCATCGATACCCCCGGTCACGTCGACTTCACCATCGAGGTGGAGCGCTCGTTGCGCGTGCTCGATGGCGCGGTGGTGGTGTTCAGTGGCGCCGACGGGGTCGAGCCGCAGTCCGAGACCGTCTGGCGCCAGGCCAACAAGTACCATGTGCCACGCCTGGCCTACATCAACAAGATGGACCGCCAGGGCGCCGACTTCCTGCGCGTGGTCAAACAGATCGACCAGCGCCTGGGCCACCATCCGGTGCCGATCCAACTGGCGATTGGCAGCGAGGAAAACTTCATCGGCCAGATCGACCTGGTGAAGATGAAAGCCATCTACTGGAACGACGCCGACAACGGCGCCAGCTATCGCGAGGAGGAAATCCCCGCAGAGCTCAAGGCGCTGGCCGACGAATGGCGTGCGCACATGATCGAAGCCGCCGCCGAGGCCAACGACGAGTTAATGGAGCTGTACCTCAATGGCGAAGAGCTGAGCACCGAGCAGATCAAGGCCGGCCTGCGCCAGCGCACCCTCGCTAACCAGATCGTGCCGGCAGTGCTCGGCTCCTCGTTCAAGAACAAAGGCGTGCCGCTGATGCTCGACGCGGTGATCGACTACCTGCCCGCGCCTAGCGAAATTCCGGCGATCAACGGCACCGACCCCGACGACGAAGACAAGCATCTGAAACGTCACGCCGACGACAACGAGCCGTTCTCGGCGCTGGCCTTCAAGATCGCCACCGACCCCTTCGTCGGCACCCTCACCTTCGCCCGGGTGTATTCCGGGGTGCTCAGCTCCGGCAACGCCGTGCTCAATTCGGTCAAGGGCAAGAAGGAACGCATCGGCCGCATGGTGCAGATGCATGCCAACCAGCGTGCCGAGATCAAGGACGTTTGCGCTGGCGATATCGCCGCGCTGATCGGCATGAAAGATGTCACCACCGGCGACACCCTGTGCGACATCAACAAACCGATCATTCTCGAACGAATGGACTTCCCCGATCCGGTGATTTCGGTGGCGGTGGAGCCAAAGACCAAGGCCGACCAGGAGAAAATGGGCATCGCCCTGAGCAAGCTGGCCCAGGAAGATCCTTCATTCCGGGTCAAGACCGACGAAGAAACCGCGCAGACCATCATCTCCGGCATGGGTGAGCTGCACCTGGACATCATTGTCGACCGCATGCGCCGCGAGTTCGGCGTCGAGGCCAACATTGGCAAGCCACAGGTGGCCTACCGCGAGAAAATTCGCAACACCTGCGAGATCGAAGGCAAGTTCGTCCGCCAGTCCGGTGGTCGTGGCCAGTATGGCCATTGCTGGATTCGCTTCGCCCCAGGAGAAGAAGGCAAGGAAGGCTTGCAGTTCATCAACGAGGTGGTCGGCGGGGTGATTCCACGCGAGTACATACCGGCGATCCAGAAAGGCATCGAGGAGCAGATGCAAAACGGCGTGCTCGCCGGCTATCCGCTGATCAACCTCAAGGCCGCAGTGTTCGACGGCTCGTACCATGATGTCGACTCCAACGAAATGGCCTTCAAGATCGCCGCCTCGATGGCCACCAAGCAGCTTTCCAGCAAAGGCGGCGCGGTGCTGCTGGAGCCGGTGATGAAGGTTGAGGTGGTCACGCCTGAGGAGTACCAGGGCGACATCATTGGCGACCTCAGCCGCCGTCGCGGGATGATTCAGGAAGGCGAGGAAACCCCGGCCGGCAAGGTCATCCGCGCCGAAGTGCCGCTGGGTGAAATGTTTGGTTATTCGACGCAGATGCGCTCGATGACCCAGGGGCGGGCCAGCTATACCATGGAGTTCACCAAGTATGGCGAGGCGCCGGCGAACATCGCCGAGGCGATCGTGAAAAAGAACCGCGGGGAATCCTGAACCCATCGCGGTGCAAGCCCGCCCCCACGCACTACCTGTGGCTGCGTGGGAGCGGGCTTGCCCCGCGATGCATCAGTGCTGCTCCCCCGCGCGCTTCAACAGCTTCTTGCAGCGCTCCGACAGATGCACCACCCGCAGGTGCTTGCCCGCCTTGGCATAGCGCTCGCGCAAGGTCTGCAACGCCGCCACCGCCGAGTAGTCGACAAAACTCAGGTGCTTGCAATCGAGCGTCACGCTGGGCGGATCGCCCGCCGGGTCGAACTGATTGAGAAACGGCGTGGTCGAGGCAAAGAACAACGTGCCATGCACCTGGTAACGCTTGCCGCCCTCACCATCGTCATGGCTGTCGGCATACAGCTCACGGGCATGCTGCCAGGCAAAGTTGACCGCCGCGATGACGATCCCGAACAGCACCGCTGTAGCCAGATCGGTGAACACCGTGACTACGGTGACCGCGATGATCGCCAGTACATCGCTAACCGGCACCTTGTGCAGCACGCGCAAAGAGGCCCAGGCGAAGGTCTGCTGGGCCACCACGAACATCACCCCGACCAGCGCCGCCAGCGGGATGCGCTCGATCAGCGGCGACAGGAACAGTACGAACAGCAGGATCATGCCCCCGGCGACCACCCCGCTCAACCGACCACGGCCGTTGGAGCTGAGGTTGATCACGGTCTGGCCGATCATCGCGCAGCCGCCCATGCCACCGCACATCCCCGAAACCATGTTGGCCGCACCCAGCGCCACGCACTCACGGTCGGGAAAGCCGCGGCTTTCGGTGATCTCATCGGTCAGGTTGAGGGTCAGCAGGGTCTCCAGCAGGCCGACCATGGCCATCAGCAGCGCGTAAGGAGCAATGATCTTCAGGGTTTCCAGGGTCCATGGCACGTCCGGCCAGGCCAGCTGGGGCAGGCCGCCCGCGATATGGGCCATATCGCCCAGGGTGCGGGTCGGTAGATCGAGCAGGTACACCAGCAGCCCCACCCCGAGGATCGCCACCAACGCCGGCGGCACGGCGCGGGTCAGCCGCGGCAAGACGTAGACCACCAGCATGGTCAGCGCCACCAGACCGATCATCAGGTACAGCGGCGAGCCACTGAGCCACTGCTCGCCGCTCTTGAAATGCTCAAGTTGGGCCAAGGCGATGACAATCGCCAGGCCATTGACGAAGCCCAGCATCACCGGATACGGCACCAGGCGCACCAACTTGCCCAAGCGTAGCGCGCCGAACAGGATCATCAGTACCCCACCCAGCAGTACCGTGGCCAGCAGGTACTGGGCGCCGTGCTGCACCACCAGGGCGACGATCACCACCGCCATGGAGCCGGCAGCGCCGGAAATCATCCCGGGACGACCGCCGAACAATGCCGTCAAGGTACAAATGATGAAGGCGCCGTACAGGCCCATCAGCGGGTTGAGATGGGCGACCAGGGCGAAGGCGATGCATTCCGGGACCAGGGCGAAAGAGGTGGTCAGGCCGGCGAGGATGTCGGCGCGAAATCGGGCGGGTTTCATGAAGTTCCTGCGAAGATGTCTGTGGCTGACCCTATCGCGGGGCTAGCCCGCTCCCACGATTTCAAGCGACAGCGTGGGAGCGGGCTTGCCCCGCGATAGGGCCAGCGATGTTACGGAATTTGTCCTACAGCGGCCACCATTGCGCGACTCAGCGCACCCGCTGCAGGCTCTGCACCGCCAAATCCAAGGCGCGCTGCATGTCCAGCCGCGCCGATCGGCCCAAGTCTGGGTGATTGAGCTGGCCATTGCGCTCCGACGGCAGAATCGGCGCAGTCAGGTCCTCGGCGTCCATGGCCTCGAAGTCTTGCTCCAGGCCCAGGGTCAGCGCGCTGCGCCGCAGCAGCATGCGCACTTGCTCGGGGGTCAAGCTGGGGTTGATCGACAGCATCGCCGCCACCGTGGCGGTCACCAGCGGCGTGGCATAGGAGGTACCGCAATGCGCCTCACTGGCCTGCGCCGAGCGGATACAGGCGGCGGCGCTGACATCCACGCGCATATCGATGTTGGAGCTTTGCCGCTTGCGCACATGCTGCGGATCGGTCACTGGCACGCCCTTGTCACTGCGCTGATGACCACCGACCACCAGCAACTGGTCGGTGACGAACGACGACGGCAGGCGGTACTCGTCAGTGCCCGACCAAGACGCGCCATTGCCCGCCGAGTTGACCACGATCACCTCGGGATGGGCCTTGCGCAGCCACAGGAAGAACTCCTCGAGCAACTCTTCATAGCCGCTCATGGCAAGCCCGGAGCGCACCAGCGAATCGACCTCATCACCCTGCACGTTCTTCGCCCCGACCCGGTGGATACCCCAGCTCCAGTTCAGCACCCGTACGCCATCCTCGACCAAGTTGACCGAAGCGGCGATGTTGGCGGTGATCCCAGCGTCGGAGTTACGCTCGACGATGACCTCGAAGCCTGGGCTGGCCTTGCCAAGGCCAGTCAGAAAGCCACCTTCGGCGCCCTGCCCGGCCAGGATTCCAGCAACATGGCTGCCGTGGCTTTCAACCTTGTCGCCGTCGCGGGCGTAAACGCAGGTTTGCCCCTGTGGGCAAGGCCCACGATAGCCAGTAAAGGCTGGAGCATCGAAGTCGACCTCACGCTCGATCACGCCAATGCGTACCGGCTTGACCGGTATTGCCGAGGCCTGGATCCGCCGCTGGTAGAAATACAGCGCGTCCATGAAGCGGTTGGCGGCCCACTCGTCTGCCTGGTTGATCGCCTGCCGGGACGGCCCTGTGCCTTCTTCGCCACGCTCCGGGGCTGACTCTTCGATGATCAGCGCATCGACACTGGCCTCGCTGCCCATGCGCAGGATCATCGCGTCACGCTGGATCAAGTCATGCACAGGTAGGCGCAACTGATAGACGTTGAGTGGCGCGATGGCGCCGACCACCTTGGCGCCGTACTTGTCGGCGATGCGTTGGGCTTCCTGCAAGCCCGGGTGTTTTTCCTCGATCAGCAGGCTGACCAAGTCCAGGTAGGTGGTCAGGCCATCCATGTTCTTTGCCACCTCATCAGCAGTGGCGGCCACTACATGGCTGCGCTGGCGGCTAAGCCAGACGGGGTTGCTCTTGTCACCGGCGGATTCCAGCCATAGCGGTGCGCTGGGCTGGTGTGCGCCGGTGAGGGTAAATGTCAGGTTATCGCCCTGGCGCTGTACATCGGCTTGAGGGAGGCGCTGACCGGCCAGCCAGACGGTAGGAGGTTGTGCGCCCAGGCCCTGGGCATGGAGACACCATTGTTGCCGGTCTTCGCTGAGCAGATCGGCGCAGCGCTGCAGCGACTTGATGCGCAACGGGTCCTGGGCCGCGAAGGCGGCGTGGGTGAGCAGGCAGAACAGCAAGATTGAATAGCGCTTCATAATGAGGACCCTGTTGCCACATTGGCTGCGACTGCCTGGGCAAGGCAAAGGTTCATAGCTGGCAGTACCAGCCTAAAACCCACTTGGTGTGATCCACACCCGGCAAGACCCGTACAAATTTGCCATCATGTCCATTCCACCCGCGGAGATCATGGACATGCCGCTACGCCCCCTCATCGCCTCCCTACTGTTGGCTGCGAGCCTCACCGCCCAGGCCGCCACCGAGGTAGTGCCGCTTCAGCACCGCAGCAGCGCCGAACTGCTGCCCACCGCCCAGGCCTTCCTGGGCAAGGACGGCAGCGTCAGCGCCTTCGAGAACAAGTTGATCGTCAACGCCGAGCCGGAGCGCATCGACGACCTGCGCACCCTGCTGCAACAACTCGATACCGCCCCCAAGCGCCTGCTGATCAGCGTCGACAACAACGACAGCAACTTCCAGGACAATCGCGGCAACGCCCGGGTCATCCGCTACGGCACCGCCAATCGCGACGGCGGCATGCAGCAAGTGCAGGCCAGCGAGGGCCAGCCGGCGTTGATCCAGGTCGGTCAAAGCATCCCCATCACCAGCAGCAGCACCGACGGTTACGGGCGCATCCAGACCAACACCGAATACCGCAACGTGACCCAGGGTTTCTATGTCACGCCGAGCCTGAGCGGTGAGACGGTTCGCCTGGCAATCAGCAGCAATAATGATCGAATGAGCAGCGAACGTCCCGATGTAGTGAAAGTGCAAAGCACCGACACAACCGTCACCGGCAAGCTCGGCGAATGGATCACCCTGGCCGGGTTCAATCAGCAGAGCCAAGCCGAGCGCAACCCGTCAAGCCTCAGTTACAGCACCCAGCGCGGTGAAAACATGACATTGCGTGTCAAAGTCGACCTTCTGGACTGATCCCAGGCAATTCAAGGCCTCGACCAAAGGCCTTGAAACTGACTGCCGAGTCGCATTAGACCAAAGATGTAGTAACCAGAAAAAAGCACTACAAAACATTTGACAGGTACTTTTTGCCAAGGGCATGATGGCCTCGCTCCCGCTAATCAGAGGCCCTGGCAAGGGTCTTCGAGGCGCGCTCCTCCCACCCCTGGAGGCGCTTCGTGTCTATACGGCCCACAAGGCGGTTCGACCGGATTGCGACTGCAACGAGAAGTTGTCCCGAGGGACGGAAGCGCATCACCGCAGTCACCAGGCAAGCCATGTCGCACCGCAGCAAGGCATCCACGAGCCGACCTGCAGCCATCGCTGACCCACGCTGCACCTCCTTCCCCTTCGAGCCTTCGCGTTCGCCGTCGCAACACCGCCGAACAGGACAGCCGTCAGGCCTCTGATCCGCGACTTTTGAGCATCAGCACAATTACCCCAAGATCGATGCGACGAGGTTTATTTCCATGGCACTGACACGCGAACAGCAAATTGCAGCCCTCGAGAAAGACTGGGCCGAGAACCCGCGCTGGAAAGGCGTGACCCGTACCTACACGGCCGCTGATGTCGTTCGCCTGCGTGGCTCGCTGCAACCGGAGCACACCCTGGCCCAGGTGGGTGCAGAAAAACTGTGGAAGCTGGTCACCCAAGGTGCCCACCCCTCTTTCCGCCCTGAAAAAGATTTCGTCAACTGCATGGGTGCCCTCACCGGCGGCCAGGCAGTTCAGCAGGTAAAGGCCGGTATCCAGGCTATCTACCTGTCCGGCTGGCAGGTTGCCGCCGACAACAACTCGGCCGAGTCGATGTACCCCGACCAGTCGCTGTACCCGGTCGACTCGGTTCCGACCGTGGTCAAGCGCATCAACAACTCGTTCCGCCGCGCCGACCAGATCCAGTGGAAAGCTGGCAAGAACCCAGGTGACGAAGGTTACATCGACTACTTCGCGCCAATCGTGGCCGACGCTGAAGCCGGTTTCGGCGGCGTGCTGAACGCCTACGAGCTGATGAAGAACATGATCGAAGCGGGCGCCGCTGGCGTGCACTTCGAAGACCAGCTGGCTTCGGTGAAAAAATGCGGTCACATGGGCGGCAAGGTACTGGTACCGACCCAGGAAGCCGTACAAAAGCTGGTCGCTGCACGTCTGGCTGCCGACGTTGCCGGCGTACCGACCATCATCCTGGCCCGTACCGACGCCAACGCAGCCGACCTGCTGACCAGCGACTGCGACCCGTACGATCAGCCGTTCGTGCTCGGTGAGCGCACCCGTGAAGGCTTCTACAAGGTGCGTGCCGGCCTCGACCAGGCCATTGCTCGCGGCCTGGCCTACGCGCCGTACGCCGACCTGATCTGGTGTGAGACCGCCAAGCCGGACCTGGACGAAGCGCGTCGTTTCGCCGAGGCGATCAAGAAGGAGTACCCAGACCAACTGCTGTCGTACAACTGCTCGCCTTCGTTCAACTGGAAGAAGAACCTGGACGATGCCACCATCGCCAAGTTCCAGCGCGAACTGTCGGCCATGGGCTACAAGCACCAGTTCATCACCCTGGCTGGCATCCACAACATGTGGCACGGCATGTTCAACCTGGCGCACGACTACGCCCGCAACGACATGACCGCCTACGTGAAGCTGCAGGAGCAGGAGTTCGCCGACGCCAGCAAAGGCTACACCTTCGTGGCGCACCAGCAGGAAGTGGGTACTGGCTACTTCGACGACATGACCACGGTGATCCAGGGTGGCGCTTCGTCGGTGACCGCGCTGACCGGTTCGACTGAGGAAGAGCAGTTCCACTAATAATGAGTGGGTTACTGCTGGAATGAAGAAGGCCCGGGCCACCGTCGAGGTGCCCGGGCCTTTTGTCGTCTGCGTCTGTACGGGCCTCATCGCGGGCAAGCCCGCTCCTACAGGTCATGCGCCACATTTGAAATCGGCGCATGACCTGAGCGGGCTTGCCCGTGATGAGGCCGTTACGGGCAGCAACAGAGGTTAGGGTCTATGCTTGCCCCATAACTACAGCAAGGACTGCCCATGTCCCGCCCATTCAGCCTGTTGCTATTGGCCCTGGTCGCCGCTGCCCTCTATCTCTATTCACTGGCCAGCGGCAACGCTGTGCTTGCCCTGCTGGCCAAACCGATTCCGGTGCTGGCCCTGATCCTCTGGCTGCGAACCACCCCAGCCACGACCTACCGCCGCTGGATCATGATCGGCCTTGGTTTTTCGGTACTCGGCGACATACTCCTGGCAATCCCCGCGGATCTGTTCGTATTCGGCCTGGGCGCCTTCCTCTTTGCCCACCTGGCCTACCTGCGCGGCTACTATAGCCAGAACCGCCAGAGCGCCCTGCCCGCCCTGTTGCTCGCCGCGGTCGCTGGCAGCGGCTTGTTCTACCTGCTCGCCAGCCACGGCCTTGGGCCCCTGTTACTACCGGTGGCGCTGTACGCCCTGGTGATCAGCGCAATGCTCTGGCGCGCCCTGGCCTGCGGTGGCCTGGCCGCGCTCGGTGCCTGCCTGTTCGTGTTCTCCGACAGCCTAATCGGGGTCGACCGCTTCGTCAGCCCGTTCGCTGCGGCGCAGTACCTGATCATCCTCGCCTACTGGCTCGGTCAATGGGCGATCGCTTCGTCGGCCGCACGCGGCTCAATCGATAAAGTATTGATCCAGAGCGGGGCACGCGGTGCGCAAAACTGCTAGAACGAGAGTTTTTCGCATTTGCAAGTAGCGAGGTTTGCCCAATGAACTTTGCAAGGCCCAGACCCGGTAAAGTTAACCGGCTCAAATCAAATGATATTAATTATCATTACGCAACTTACAAGTCGTTACGCGAGGCAAGAAACATAATTAACAAAAGCAGGCCTAATGCCCGAATACCAAGGCTTTCAGCCAGTTACAAAAGATTTTTGTTCTTAATCCTACGAATAAATTTGCGACAGAAATTTTACTTGCACTGGGTTTACCCATAAAATCAGCGCGATTGATTCAGCTGCGACATTTGGTCACTGCACCTGCGACACCACGTCGCCGCTTTACTTATTTCAGACTGCAGAGCTGGGTCTCTGTATAAGGATCTCTAGCATGTCCGATTCGGCAGGACTCATCGCCCACAACTGGGGCTTTGCCATCTTCCTCCTGGGTGTCGTCGGCCTGTGTGCCTTCATGCTCGGTCTGTCCAGCCTGCTCGGTAGCAAGGCCTGGGGCCGCGCCAAGAACGAACCCTTCGAATCCGGCATGCTGCCCGTCGGCAGCGCCCGCCTACGCCTGTCCGCCAAATTCTATCTGGTCGCGATGCTGTTCGTGATCTTCGATATCGAAGCCCTCTTTCTCTTTGCATGGTCTGTGTCCGTCCGCGAAAGCGGCTGGACCGGATTCGTCGAAGCACTCGTTTTCATAGCAATTCTGTTGGCAGGTCTTGTCTACCTATGGCGCGTCGGGGCACTTGATTGGGCTCCCGAAGGTCGCCGCAAGCGGCAAGCGAAGCTGAAACAATGAGGCTTTGGCATGCAATACAATCTCACCAGAATCGATCCGGATGCGCCCAACGAGCAGTATCCGGTCGGTGAGCGGGAAACCGTCACCGACCAACTGCTAGAGGACCAGGTCCACAAGAACATCTACATGGGGAAACTCGAAGATGTCCTGCGTGGCGCGGTCAACTGGGGGCGCAAGAACTCCCTCTGGCCGTATAACTTCGGCCTGTCCTGCTGCTACGTGGAAATGACCACGGCCTTCACGGCACCCCACGACATCGCCCGCTTCGGCGCCGAAGTCATCCGGGCCTCGCCGCGTCAGGCCGACTTCATGGTCATCGCCGGGACCTGCTTCATCAAGATGGCGCCGATCATCCAGCGCCTGTATGAGCAGATGCTCGAACCTAAATGGGTCATTTCCATGGGTTCGTGCGCCAACTCCGGCGGCATGTACGACATTTACTCGGTCGTTCAGGGGGTCGACAAGTTCCTCCCCGTGGATGTCTACGTACCTGGCTGCCCGCCACGCCCTGAGGCGTTCCTGCAAGGCTTGATGCTGCTGCAGGAATCGATCGGACAGGAGCGACGCCCGCTTTCCTGGGTGGTTGGTGATCAAGGCATTTACCGTGCCGAGATGCCTGCCCAGAAAGACCTGCGTCGCGAACAGCGTATCGCGGTAACCAACCTGCGCAGCCCCGACGAAGTCTGATCCAGCGACCTGCCGCCCGCTCCCCCTGGAGCCGGCGGCCTGGCTTCATTCTCTACGTTGACCCAAAGCGACCGAGACCATGACAGCGGACAACGCTATTTTCATTCCGCCTTACAAGGCTGACGACCAAGATGTGGTCGTCGAACTGAACAACCGTTTTGGCGCCGAAGCATTCGTCGCCCAAGAGACCCGCACCGGCATGCCTGTGCTGTGGGTCAAGCGCGCCCAGCTCAAAGAGGTGCTCAGCTTCCTGCGCGGCGTCGCCAAACCCTACAGCATGCTGTACGACCTGCACGGTGTCGACGAGCGCCTGCGCACCCAGCGCCGCGGCCTGCCCGCCGCCGACTTCAGCGTGTTCTACCACCTGCTGTCGGTCGAGCGTAACAGCGACGTGATGATCAAGGTCGCGCTCAGCGAAGGCGACCTGAACCTGCCGACCGTGACCGGCATCTGGCCAAACGCCAACTGGTACGAGCGCGAAGTCTGGGACATGTTCGGCATCGACTTTGCCGGCCACCCGCACCTGAGCCGGATCATGATGCCGCCGACCTGGGAAGGTCACCCGCTGCGCAAGGACTACCCTGCCCGCGCCACTGAGTTCGATCCCTACAGCCTGACCCTGGCCAAGCAGCAGCTTGAAGAGGAATCGGCTCGCTTCAACCCGGAAGCCTGGGGCATGAAGCGCCAGGGCGCCAACGAGGACTACATGTTCCTCAACCTTGGCCCCAACCACCCGTCCGCGCACGGTGCGTTCCGTATCGTCCTGCAGCTGGACGGCGAAGAGATCGTCGACTGCGTCCCGGACATCGGCTACCACCACCGTGGTGCCGAGAAGATGGCCGAGCGTCAGTCCTGGCACAGCTTCATCCCCTACACCGACCGTATCGACTACCTCGGCGGGGTGATGAACAACCTGCCGTACGTGCTCGCGGTCGAGAAACTCGCCGGTATCCAGGTGCCGCAGAAAGTCGACGTGATTCGTATCATGCTCGCCGAATTCTTCCGCATCACCAGCCACCTATTGTTCCTGGGTACCTATATCCAGGACGTCGGCGCCATGACCCCGGTGTTCTTCACCTTCACCGACCGCCAGCGCGCCTACACCGTGATCGAAGCGATCACCGGCTTCCGCCTGCACCCGGCCTGGTACCGCATCGGTGGCGTCGCCCACGACCTGCCGCGCGGCTGGGACAAGCTGGTCAAGGACTTCGTCGAATGGCTGCCCAAGCGCCTCGACGAATACACCAAGGCGGCCCTGCAGAACAGCATCCTCAAAGGCCGGACCATCGGCGTTGCCGCCTACAACACCCAGGAAGCGCTGGCATGGGGCACCACCGGTGCCGGCCTGCGTTCCACCGGTTGCGACTTCGACCTGCGTAAAGCCCGCCCCTACTCCGGCTACGAGAACTTCGAGTTCGAAGTACCGCTGGCCCACAACGGCGATGCCTACGATCGCTGCATGGTCCGGGTCGAGGAGATGCGCCAGAGTATCCGCATCATCGACCAGTGCCTGCGCAACATGCCGGAAGGCCCGTACAAGGCGGACCACCCGCTGACCACGCCGCCACCGAAAGAGCGCACCCTGCAGCACATCGAGACCTTGATCACGCACTTCCTGCAAGTCTCGTGGGGCCCGGTCATGCCGGCCAACGAGTCGTTCCAGATGATCGAAGCGACCAAGGGCATCAACAGTTACTACCTGACGAGCGATGGCGGCACCATGAGCTACCGCACCCGGATTCGTACCCCAAGCTACCCGCACCTGCAGCAGATCCCTTCGGTGATCAAAGGCAGCATGGTCGCGGACTTGATCGCGTACCTGGGCAGTATCGACTTCGTTATGGCTGACGTGGACCGCTAAGCATGAACAGCACGCTTATCCAAACCGACCGTTTCGCCCTGAGCGAAACCGAGCGCTCGGCCATCGAGCACGAGATGCACCACTACGAGGACCCGCGCGCGGCGTCCATCGAAGCCCTGAAGATCGTCCAGAAACAGCGCGGCTGGGTGCCTGACGGCGCCATCTACGCGATCGGCGAGATTCTCGGCATCCCGGCCAGCGACGTCGAAGGTGTGGCTACGTTCTACAGCCAGATCTTCCGTCAGCCGGTTGGCCGCCACATCATTCGCGTGTGCGACAGCATGGTCTGCTACATCGGCGGCCATGAATCGGTCGTCAGCCAGATCCAGAGCGAGCTGGGCATCGGCCTGGGCCAGACCACCGCAGACGGGCGTTTCACCCTGCTGCCGGTGTGCTGCCTGGGCAACTGCGACAAGGCCCCGGCGCTGATGATCGACGATGACACCTTTGGCGACGTGCAGCCTGCTGGCGTCACCAAACTGCTGGAGGGTTACGTATGACCATCACTTCCTTCGGCCCGGCCAACCGCATCGCGCGCGCAGCCGAAACCCACCCGCTGACCTGGCGCCTGCGTGACGACGGCGAGCCAGTCTGGCTCGCCGAGTACCAGGCCAAGGACGGCTACGCCGCCGCCCGCAAGGCACTGGCGCAGATGTCCCAGGACGATATCGTCCAGACCGTCAAGGACGCCGGCCTCAAGGGCCGTGGTGGCGCTGGCTTCCCCACTGGGGTGAAGTGGGGCCTGATGCCCAAAGACGAATCCATGAACATCCGCTACCTGCTGTGCAACGCGGACGAAATGGAGCCCAACACCTGGAAGGACCGCATGCTGATGGAGCAACAGCCCCATCTGCTGGTCGAGGGCATGCTGATCAGCGCCCGCGCCCTGAAGGCCTACCGCGGCTACATCTTCCTGCGTGGCGAGTACACCACCGCCGCCAAGAACCTCAACCGCGCCATCGATGAAGCCAAGGCCGCAGGCCTGCTGGGCAAGAACATCCTGGGCAGCGGTTTTGATTTCGAGCTGTTCGTGCACACCGGTGCCGGGCGCTACATCTGCGGTGAAGAAACCGCACTGATCAACTCGCTCGAAGGCCGCCGCGCCAACCCGCGCTCCAAGCCGCCCTTCCCTGCCGCCGTGGGCGTGTGGGGCAAGCCGACCTGCGTGAACAACGTCGAAACCCTGTGCAACGTTCCGGCCATCGTCGGCAACGGCGTCGACTGGTACAAGTCGCTGGCCCGCGAAGGCAGCGAAGACCACGGCACCAAGCTGATGGGCTTCTCCGGCAAGGTAAAGAACCCTGGCCTGTGGGAGCTGCCGTTCGGCGTTACCGCCCGCGAGCTGTTCGAAGACTACGCCGGTGGCATGCGCGATGGCTTCAAGCTCAAGTGCTGGCAGCCTGGCGGCGCCGGTACCGGTTTCCTGCTGCCAGAGCATCTGGATGCGCAGATGTACGCCGGCGGTATCGCCAAGGTTGGTACGCGGATGGGTACGGGCCTGGCCATGGCGGTCGATGACAGCATCAACATGGTCTCGCTGCTGCGCAACATGGAAGAGTTCTTCGCCCGCGAATCGTGCGGCTGGTGCACCCCATGCCGTGACGGCCTGCCCTGGAGCGTGAAGATGCTGCGCTCGCTGGAGCAAGGCCAAGGCCGCGCCGAAGACATCGAGACTCTGCTGGGCCTGGTCAACTTCCTCGGCCCTGGCCGCACCTTCTGTGCTCACGCACCCGGTGCCGTCGAGCCATTGGGCAGTGCCATCAAGTACTTCCGGTCCGAGTTCGAGGCCGGCGTCGCCAGCGATTGCGCCAGCGAAGCCCTGCGCCCGAACCTGGCCAAGCCAATTCCGACCGGGCCGATCGTGGTCGGCGCATAACAAGATCAAGTGCGGGTGGTCCGTGCCATCCGCCAGCCTCGCAGGCTCGTCCGAGTGTATCGGGCAGAGCCGCAGGCACACCGATTTCCATTAGCCACGCCTGCTCACGCGGGCCAACGAAGAACTTTGAACCATGGCCACTATCCACGTAGACGGCAAAGCGCTCGAAGTCAACGGTGCGGACAACCTGTTACAGGCCTGTCTGTCGCTCGGCCTCGACATCCCTTATTTCTGCTGGCACCCGGCGCTCGGTAGCGTCGGTGCCTGCCGGCAGTGTGCGGTCAAGCAGTACACCGACGAGAACGACACCCGTGGTCGTATCGTCATGTCGTGCATGACCCCTGCCTCCGACGGCACCTGGATCTCCATCGAAGATGAAGAGTCCAAGGCATTTCGCGCCAGCGTCGTCGAATGGCTGATGACCAACCACCCGCACGACTGCCCAGTCTGCGAGGAAGGCGGTCACTGCCACCTGCAAGACATGACGGTGATGACCGGCCACAACGAGCGCCGTTACCGTTTCACCAAGCGTACCCACCAGAACCAGGACCTCGGCCCGTTCATTTCCCACGAAATGAACCGCTGCATCGCCTGCTATCGCTGCGTGCGTTACTACAAGGACTACGCCGGCGGCACCGATCTGGGCGTCTATGGCGCCCACGACAACGTGTACTTCGGTCGCGTTGAAGACGGCGTGCTCGAAAGCGAGTTCTCCGGCAACCTCACCGAGGTCTGCCCGACCGGTGTGTTCACCGACAAGACCCACTCCGAACGCTACAACCGTAAGTGGGACATGCAGTTTGCCCCAAGCATCTGCCATGGCTGCTCAAGCGGCTGCAACATCAGCCCGGGCGAGCGCTACGGCGAACTGCGCCGGATCGAGAACCGCTTCAACGGCTCGGTCAACCAGTACTTCCTGTGCGACCGTGGCCGCTTCGGCTACGGCTATGTCAACCGCAAGGACCGTCCGCGCCAGCCACACCTGGCCGATGGCACCAAGCTGGGCCTGGACGCTGCCCTGGACAAGGCCGCCGACCTGCTGCGCGGCCGCACCATCGTCGGTATCGGCTCGCCACGCGCCAGCCTGGAAAGCAACTACGGCCTGCGCGAGCTGGTCGGTGCCGAGTACTTCTATTCGGGTATGGAAGCGGGCGAACTGGCCCGTGTCCGCCTGGCACTGAATGTACTCAACGCCAGCCCCCTGCCCGTGCCGACCCTGCGCGAGATCGAAGATCACGACGCCGTGTTCGTGCTCGGTGAAGACCTGACCCAGACCGCCGCCCGCGTTGCCCTGGCCGTGCGCCAGGCCACCAAAGGCAAGGCCGAAGCCATGGCCGACGCCATGCGCGTACAGCCTTGGCTCGACGCTGCGGTGAAGAACATCGGCCAGCACGCGCTGTACCCGCTGTTCATCGCCAGCCTTGCTGAAACCAAGCTCGACGACGTCGCCGAAGAGTGCGTGCACGCAGCCCCCGCCGACCTGGCGCGCCTGGGCTTTGCCGTGGCCCACGCCATCGACCCAAGCGCTCCGGCCGTAGCAGGCCTGGACGATGACGCCAAGGCCCTGGCCCAGCGCATCGCCGACGCCCTGGTCGCCGCCCAGCGTCCGCTGGTGGTTGCCGGTACCTCGCTGGCCGACCCGGCCCTGATCGAAGCTGCCGCCAACATCGCCAAGGCGCTCAAGCTGCGCGAGAAGAACGGCTCGCTGAGCCTGGTCGTACCTGAGGCCAACAGCCTCGGCCTGGCCATGCTCGGCGGTGATTCGGTGGATGCCGCGCTGGATGCAGTGATCAGCGGCAAAGCCGACGCCATCGTGGTGGTGGAAAACGACCTGTACGCCCGCGTCCCGGCCGCCAAGGTCGACGCGGCCCTGGCCGCAGCCAAGGTGGTGATCGTCGCCGATCACTCCAAGACCGCCACCAGCGACCGCGCCCACCTGGTCCTGCCAGCGGCATCGTTCGCCGAAGGCGACGGCACCCTGGTCAGCCAGGAAGGCCGTGCCCAGCGCTTCTTCCAGGTGTTCGATCCGACCTACCTGGACAGCAGCATCCAGATCCACGAAGGCTGGCGCTGGATGCACGCCCTGCGTGCCACCCTGCTCAACAAGCCGGTCGACTGGACCCAGCTGGACCACGTCACCAGCGCCTGCGCCGAAGCCGCGCCGCAACTGGCCGGGATCGTCAACGCCGCGCCAAGTGCTGCGTTCCGCATCAAGGGCATGAAGCTTGCCCGTGAGCCGCTGCGCTACTCCGGCCGTACTGCCATGCGCGCCAACATCAGCGTGCACGAACCGCGCACCCCGCAAGACAAAGACTCCGCGTTCGCCTTCTCCATGGAAGGCTACTCGGGCTCGGTCGAGCCCCGTCAGCAGGTGCCATTTGCCTGGTCGCCGGGCTGGAACTCGCCGCAGGCCTGGAACAAGTTCCAGGACGAAGTCGGTGGCCACCTGCGTGCCGGTGACCCAGGCATCCGCCTGATCGAGTCGCAGGGTGATCGCCTGAGCTGGTTCAACGCCATTCCGGGCGCCTTCAACCCGGCCCGTGGCAGCTGGACTGCAGTACCGTTCTTCCACCTGTTCGGCAGCGAAGAGAGCTCCTCGCGCGCCGCGCCCGTGCAAGAGCGCATCCCGGCCGCCTACGTGGCCCTGGCCAAGTCCGAAGCCGATCGCCTGGGCGTCAACGACGGTGCAATGCTGAGCCTGACCGTGGCCGGTGTGGCACTGCGCCTGCCGCTGCGGATCAATGAACAGCTGGGCGCAGGCCTGGTCGCGTTGCCGAAAGGCCTGGCCGGCATTCCGCCAGCCATCTTCGGTGCATCCGTAGAAGGCCTGCAGGAGGCAGCACAATGAGCTGGTTCACCCCCGAAGTGATCGATGCGATCATCGCCGTGGTCAAGGCCGTGGTGGTCTTGCTGGCCGTGGTGGTCTGCGGCGCGCTGCTCAGCTTCGTCGAGCGGCGCCTGCTGGGCTGGTGGCAGGACCGTTATGGTCCGAACCGGGTTGGCCCGTTCGGCATGTTCCAGATCGCAGCAGACATGCTGAAGATGTTCTTCAAGGAAGACTGGAACCCGCCCTTCGTCGATCGGATGATCTTCACCCTGGCACCGGTGGTGGCGATGAGCGCCCTGCTGATTGCCTTCTCGATCATCCCGATCACCCCGACCTGGGGCGTTGCCGACCTGAACATCGGCCTGCTGTTCTTCTTCGCCATGGCCGGTCTGTCGGTCTACGCCGTGCTGTTCGCCGGCTGGTCGTCGAACAACAAGTACGCCCTGCTCGGCAGCCTGCGGGCCTCGGCACAGACCGTCTCGTACGAGGTGTTCCTGGGCCTGGCACTGATGGGCGTGGTGGTGCAGGTTGGCTCGTTCAACATGCGCGACATCGTCGACTACCAGGCGCAGAACCTGTGGTTCATCATTCCGCAGTTCTTTGGCTTCTGCACCTTCTTCATCGCAGGCGTCGCCGTGACTCACCGTCACCCGTTCGACCAGCCGGAAGCAGAACAGGAACTGGCCGACGGCTACCACATTGAATATGCCGGCATGAAATGGGGCATGTTCTTCGTCGGTGAGTACATCGGCATCATCCTCATCTCGGCGCTGCTGGTAACCCTGTTCTTCGGTGGCTGGCACGGTCCGTTCGGCATCCTGCCGCAAGTACCGTTCCTGTGGTTCGCCCTGAAGACCGCGTTCTTCATCATGCTGTTCATCCTGCTGCGCGCCTCGATCCCGCGCCCGCGCTATGACCAGGTGATGGACTTCAGCTGGAAGTTCTGCCTGCCGCTGACCCTGATCAATTTGCTGGTGACCGCTGCGCTCGTGCTTTACAACACGCCAGCCGTCGCGGCCCAGTGAGGATTTGACCCATGTTCAAGTATATCGGCGACATCGTTAAGGGCACCGGCACCCAGCTGCGCAGCCTGGCCATGGTGTTCTCCCACGGGTTCCGCAAACGCGACACCCTGCAGTACCCCGAAGAAGCTGTGTACCTGCCGCCGCGCTACCGCGGGCGCATCGTCCTCACCCGCGACCCCGATGGCGAGGAGCGCTGCGTAGCGTGCAACCTCTGCGCGGTGGCCTGCCCGGTTGGCTGCATCTCGTTGCAGAAGGCCGAGACCGAGGACGGTCGTTGGTACCCGGAGTTCTTCCGCATCAACTTCTCGCGCTGCATCTTCTGCGGCCTGTGTGAGGAAGCCTGCCCGACCACCGCGATCCAGCTCACGCCGGATTTCGAAATGGCCGAGTTCAAGCGTCAGGACCTGGTGTACGAGAAAGAAGATCTGCTGATCTCCGGCCCCGGCAAGAACCCTGACTACAACTTCTACCGTGTTGCGGGTATGGCCATCGCTGGCAAGCCGAAAGGCTCTGCACAGAACGAAGCTGAGCCGATCAACGTGAAGAGCTTGCTCCCATAAGGACAGAAAGATGGAATTCGCTTTCTACTTCGCATCCGGGATCGCCGTGGTCTCCACCCTTCGGGTGGTGACCGGTACCAACCCTGTGCATGCCCTGCTTTACCTGATCATTTCGCTGATCTCCGTGGCCATGATCTTCTTCAGCCTGGGTGCGCCGTTCGCCGGTGCCCTGGAAGTGATCGCCTACGCCGGCGCCATCATGGTGCTGTTCGTGTTCGTGGTGATGATGCTCAACCTTGGGCCGGCTTCGGTCGCCCAGGAACGAGGCTGGCTCAAGCCAGGCATCTGGGCAGGGCCGGTGTTGCTCGGCACCCTGCTGCTGCTCGAGCTGCTCTACGTGCTGTTCGTCGCGCCAAGCGGCGCCGGCATCAGCGGCACCACCGTGGACGCCAAGGCCGTCGGCATCAGCCTGTTCGGCCCTTACCTGCTGGTGGTCGAACTGGCCTCGATGCTGCTGCTCGCCGCAGCCGTCACCGCCTTCCACCTGGGCCGCAACGAGGCGAAGGAGTAAATCATGGGTGCTATCCCTCTCGAGCATGGTCTGGCGGTCGCCGGCATCCTGTTCTGCTTAGGTCTGGTTGGCCTGATGGTCCGCCGCAACATTCTCTTCGTCCTCATGAGCCTGGAAGTCATGATGAACGCCTCTGCCCTGGCGTTCATCGTCGCCGGTGCCCGTTGGGTGCAACCCGACGGCCAGGTGATGTTCATTCTGGTGATCAGCCTGGCAGCCGCCGAGGCCAGTATTGGCCTGGCGATCCTGCTGCAGCTGTATCGCCGCTTCCACACTCTCGACATCGATGCTGCCAGTGAGATGCGCGGATGAACCTTATCTTCCTGACTTTCGTCTTTCCCCTGATCGGCTTCTTGCTGCTGTCGTTCTCCCGTGGACGGTTCTCGGAGAACCTGTCCGCGCTGATCGGCGTCGGCTCGGTAGGCCTCTCGGCCGCGACGGCCGCCTACGTGATCTGGCAGTTCAACGTCGCCCCGCCTGAGGGCGGCGCGTACAGCCAGCTGCTGTGGCAGTGGATGTCGGTGGACGGCTTTGCGCCGAACTTCACCCTGTACGTGGACGGCCTGTCGGTGACCATGCTTGGCGTGGTCACTGGCGTAGGCTTTTTGATCCACCTGTTCGCCTCCTGGTACATGCGTGGTGAAGCCGGCTACTCGCGCTTCTTCTCGTACACCAACCTGTTCATCGCCAGCATGCTGTTCCTGGTACTGGGCGATAACCTGCTGTTCATCTACTTCGGCTGGGAAGGCGTGGGCCTGTGCTCGTACCTATTGATCGGTTTCTACTACAGCAACCGCAACAACGGTAACGCGGCGCTCAAGGCGTTCATCGTCACCCGCATCGGCGACGTGTTCATGGCCATCGGCCTGTTCATCCTGTTCGCCCAGCTGGGTACCCTGAACGTGCAGGAACTGCTGGTGCTGGCACCGCAGAAGTTCCAGGCTGGCGACACCTGGATGGTTCTGGCCACCCTGATGCTGCTCGGTGGTGCGGTGGGTAAATCGGCACAGCTGCCGCTGCAGACCTGGCTGGCAGACGCGATGGCCGGTCCTACCCCGGTTTCGGCCCTGATCCACGCCGCGACCATGGTGACCGCAGGCGTCTACCTGATCGCCCGTACCCACGGCCTGTTCGCCCTGGCGCCGGATATCCTGCACCTGGTCGGCATCGTCGGTGGCGTGACCCTGGTCCTGGCCGGCTTCGCCGCGCTGGTCCAGACCGACATCAAGCGTATCCTCGCCTACTCGACCATGAGCCAGATCGGCTACATGTTCCTCGCCCTGGGCGTAGGTGCCTGGGACGCGGCGATCTTCCACCTGATGACCCACGCGTTCTTCAAAGCGCTGCTGTTCCTTGCTTCCGGTGCGGTGATCGTGGCCTGCCACCACGAGCAGAACATCTTCAAGATGGGCGGCCTGTGGAAGAAACTGCCGCTGGCCTACGCCAGCTTCGTGGTCGGTGGTGCGGCCCTGGCGGCCCTGCCAATCGTCACCGTGGGCTTCTACTCCAAGGACGAGATCCTCTGGGAAGCCTTCGCCAGCGGTAACACCGGTCTGCTGTACGCCGGCCTGGTCGGTGCGTTCATGACCTCGCTGTACACCTTCCGCCTGATCTTCATCGCCTTCCACGGCGAAGCCAAGACCGAAGCCCACGCCGGCCACGGCATCAGCCACTGGCTGCCACTGGGTACCCTGATCGTGCTGTCGACCTTCGTCGGCGCCTGGATCCATCCGCCGCTGGCGGGTGTTCTGCCAGAGAGCGCTGGTCACGCTGGCGGCGAAGCCAAGCACAGCCTGGAAATCGCCTCGGGCGCCATCGCCATCGCCGGTATCCTGCTGGCTGCGGTGCTGTTCCTGGGCAAGCGTCGCCTGGTCACCGCGATCGCCAACAGCGGCATCGGCCGCGCGCTGTCGGCCTGGTGGTTCGCCGCCTGGGGCTTCGACTGGATCTACGACAAGCTGTTCGTCAAACCTTACCTGCTGATCTGCCACATCCTGCGCAAGGATCCGGTGGACCGCAGCATCGGCCTGATTCCTCGGATGGCGCGTGGCGGCCACGTCGCCATGAGCAAGACCGAGACTGGCCAGCTGCGCTGGTACACCGCTTCGATCGCCGTAGGTGCAGTACTCGTGCTCGGCGCCGTGCTGGCGGCTGCGGTATGACTATGAATCTTGCGAACCTTGCGACTTTGCCAAAGGAAACGAACCCGTCATGATTTTGCCTTGGCTGATCCTGATCCCCTTCATCGGCGGCTTCCTGTGCTGGCTGGGTGAGCGCTTCGGCTCGACCCTGCCGCGCTGGATTGCGCTGCTGACCATGTCCCTGTTGCTCGGTATCGGCCTCTGGCTGTGGGGCACCGGCGACTACACCCTGGCCCCTGCCCCGGGCGCTGAACCTGCCTGGACCTTGGAATACAAGGTCGAGTGGATCAAGCGCTTCGGCATCAGCATCCACCTGGCGCTCGATGGCCTGTCGCTGCTGATGATCCTGCTCACCGGCCTGCTCGGCGTGCTCTCGGTGCTGTGCTCGTGGAAAGAGATCCAGCGCCACGTCGGCTTCTTCCACCTCAACCTGATGTGGATCCTCGGCGGCGTGGTCGGGGTGTTCCTGGCCCTGGACCTGTTCCTGTTCTTCTTCTTCTGGGAAATGATGCTGGTGCCGATGTACTTCCTCATCGCGCTCTGGGGTCACAGCTCGGCAGATGGCAAGAAGACCCGGATCTACGCGGCGACCAAGTTCTTCATCTTCACCCAGGCCAGCGGCCTGATCATGTTGGTGGCGATCCTCGGCCTGGTGCTGGTCAACTACAACACCACCGGCGTGATCACCTTCAACTACAGCGACCTGCTCAAGGCCGAACTGCCAGCCGGTACCGAGTACCTGCTGATGCTGGGCTTCTTCATCGCCTTCGCGGTCAAGCTGCCGGTAGTGCCGTTCCATTCCTGGCTGCCTGATGCCCACGCCCAGGCGCCAACGGCAGGCTCGGTAGACCTGGCGGGTATCTTGCTGAAGACGGCGGCCTACGGCCTGCTGCGTTTCGCCCTGCCGCTGTTCCCCAATGCCTCGGCCGAGTTCGCCCCGATCGCCATGACCCTGGGCCTGATCGGTATCTTCTACGGTGCGTTCCTGGCCTTCGCGCAGACCGACATCAAGCGCCTGATCGCCTTCTCCAGCGTCTCGCACATGGGCTTCGTGCTGATCGGTATCTACTCCGGCAGCCAGCAAGCGCTGCAAGGCGCGGTGATCCAGATGCTCGCCCACGGCCTGTCGGCTGCCGCGCTGTTCATCCTGTCCGGCCAGCTGTACGAGCGCCTGCACACCCGCGACATGCGCCAGATGGGTGGCCTGTGGCACCGCATCGCCTACCTGCCGGCCATCAGCCTGTTCTTCGCTGCGGCGTCGCTGGGCCTGCCAGGCACGGGTAACTTCGTTGGCGAGTTCCTGATCCTGATCGGCAGCTTCGTCCACGTGCCGTGGATCACCGTGATCGCCACCACCGGCCTGGTCTTCGGTTCGGTCTACTCGCTGATCATGATCCACCGCGCCTACTTCGGTCCGGCCAAGTCCGACACCGTCCTGGCGGGCATGGACAGCCGCGAGCTGATCATGGTGCTGGGTCTGGCGGGGCTGCTGATTCTGCTCGGTGTCTACCCGCAGCCGTTCCTCGATACCTCTGCCGCCACCATGAGCGGTGTGCAGCAGTGGCTCGGCTCCGCTTTCACTCAACTCGCTTCGGCCCGGTAAGAGCGCTATGGAATTCACCACTCAACACTTCATCGCACTGGCGCCGATGCTGATCACCACCATCACCACGGTCGTGGTGATGCTGGCGATCGCCTGGAAGCGCAATCACTCGCAGACCTTCCTGCTGTCCACCATCGGCCTGAACCTGGCCCTACTGTCGATCCTGCCGGCGCTGAAGGTCGCGCCGCTGGCGGTCACCCCGCTGATCACCATCGACAAGTTCGCCTGCCTGTACATGGCGATCATGCTGGTCGCTACCCTGGCCTGCGTGACCCTCGCCCATGCCTACCTGGGCGAAGGCTCCAAGGGCTATCCGGGCAACCGCGAAGAGCTCTACCTGCTGCTGCTGATGTCGGCCCTGGGTGGTCTGGTGCTGGTCAGCGCCAACCACCTGGCGGGTCTGTTCATTGGCCTTGAGCTGCTGTCGGTGCCGGTCTACGGGCTGGTGGCATACGCGTTCTTCAACAAGCGCTCGCTGGAAGCCGGTATCAAGTACATGGTCTTGTCGGCCGCCGGTTCCGCCTTCCTGCTGTTCGGCATGGCACTGCTGTATGCCGATGCGGGCAGTCTGAGCTTCGACGGCATCGGCAAGGCCTTGGCCAGCACTGGCATGCCAAGCCTGCTGGCGCAACTGGGCCTGGGCATGATGCTGGTTGGCCTGGCTTTCAAGCTGTCGCTGGTGCCGTTCCACCTGTGGACCCCGGACGTCTACGAAGGCGCCCCGGCGCCGGTCGCAGCCTTCCTGGCCACCGCCAGCAAGGTCGCGGTGTTCGCCGTGGTGGTCCGCCTGTTCATGCTCTCCCCTGCCGCCAGCAGTGGCGTGCTGAGCACCGTACTGGCAGTGATCGCCGTGGCCTCGATCCTGATCGGTAACCTGTTGGCGCTGACCCAGAGCAACCTCAAGCGTCTGCTCGGTTATTCGTCGATCGCCCACTTCGGCTACCTGCTGATCGCCCTGATCGCCAGCAAGGGCCTGGCCCTGGAAGCCATGGGCGTGTACCTGGTCACCTACGTGATCACCAGCCTTGGCGCCTTCGGCGTTATCACCCTGATGTCCTCGCCGTATGCTGGCCGTGATGCCGACGCCCTGTACGAGTACCGCGGCCTGTTCTGGCGTCGTCCGTACCTGACTGCGGTATTGACCGTGATGATGCTGTCGCTGGCCGGTATCCCGCTGACTGCAGGCTTCATCGGCAAGTTCTACATCATCGCTACCGGCGTCGAGTCGCAGCTGTGGTGGTTGGTCGGTGCCCTGGTCATCGGTAGCGCCATCGGCGTGTACTACTACCTGCGGGTCATGGTTACCCTGTACCTGGTCGAGCCGAACCTGCGCCGCCACGATGCCCCGCTGAAGTGGGAGCAGCGCACCGGTGGCGTGATGCTGCTGGCCATCGCCCTGCTCGCTTTCGTCCTCGGTGTGTATCCGCAGCCGTTGCTGGAGATGGTTCAGCAGGCGGGTCTGCAACTGATCGGCTGATTGCTTCAAGGCGGTACAAGACACCTCGCTTCGGCGGGGTGTTTTTTTTGCGGCCGCTGTGCGGCCC
>NZ_JBICKL010000008.1:0-18753 GCF_043104195.1 Pseudomonas sp. xss_2 | reverse complement strand
TGTAGGAGCGGGCTTGCGCCGCGATGGCGCCGGCAAGCGACGTGCTGACGCCATCGCGGGCAAGCCCGCTCCTACAGGAACTGTGGGCTATTTATCCAGCTCGGCCTGCGCCTGTTTCAGTTCGGCTTCAGATTCCGCCAGCTTGCTCTGGCGCTTGGCAATCTTGCCTGGGTCGCCCTTGGCTTGCGCCTGTTTGAGGTCCGCCTGGCGCTCTTCAACCTCTGCCTTGGCCTTGTCGATTTTTGCTTGGCGCTCCGCGCGCAAGCCTTCATCGGTACAGTGCTCGGTATTCTCTTTCAGTGCTTTTTGCAGCCCGCGCACTTCGCCGGAGTTCTGCCGGGATTGGGCTTGCTGCAGTTGCTGCTCGATGGCATCACGTTTGGCCGCGCAGCCGGTCAGGCCGGGGCTGAGGATCTGCGCGGCTTGCAACGAGCCCGCGGGCAAAGCTAAGGCACTCAGCAAGGCCAGGGTAGACAGCCGTTTCATGGGGGGCCTCCTTTACAGGGTAATGGCAACAAAAAGTGTAAGGGCATAGTGCGCTCAACGCTTTGCTCCGGGAACCCAGTAACGGCAAATATGGCCCCTTTTCAGACGGCTCCTACAGCTTTAGTGGCATCGATTGATTGAAATCAACGCTCCAGTTCGTCCAGCGCGCTCTGCAGTTCTTTCTTCGATTCGGCGAGCTTGTCTTTGCGCTTGTTGATCTTCTCGGCATCGCCTTTCTTCATCGCCTTGTCCAGGTCCTTGGTGCGCTGGTTCACTTCATGGCGGGCATCGAGCACCTTCTGCTCGCGCTCTTTGCGCAGGCTGGCGTCGGTGCAGTGCTCGGTGACTTCGCTCAGGGCCTTCTCCAGACCGGCCTGCTGAGCACTGTTGCCGTGGGCGCGGGCCTGTTCGATCTGTTCGCTGATGGCCTGACGCTTGGCTGCGCAACCGGTCAGCCCGGGCTGCTGCTCGGCAGCCAGCGCAGAATGGGCGGACAGGCAGAACACGGCGGACAGGGCGAGGGACGAGAGCAGTTTCATCAGGGACTCCATTCGAAGGCAGGGCAACGGAAAATGAAATGCTGCCCTGAACCGGCGAAATTAGAAACCCTTGATTGCGTGCAGGCGCAATTGCGCGGCCAGTATCTGCACGTCGTCATGCTGGAAGAAAGCGCGCAGTTGCTCGGCCCGACGGCGGCCGATGCCGGGTTGCGCCAACCATTGCTCGGTATTTCTGGCGGCCAGGGTCGACCAGTCGGAACCCAGATCGAGGTCCTTGGGCGCCGGTACACCGATGGCGCGTAACCAGCGTTGGAAGGGTTGTTGACGGGCTTGCTCGAAGGCCTGCAGCAATTGCTCGGCGCGTTTCTCGCCAATCCCAGGGGTGCGCAGCAAGTCGGCGCGCGTCAGGTTCAGCCAGTCGTCCAGGTTGCCGACCGCAGCGCTGTCGACCAATTGCGCCCAGGTCGATGAGCCCAGCTTTGCCATGGCTAAGCCCTGCTTGCCGCTTAGCCAGTTCAAGCGGGCGATAAATTGCTGCCTGCAGCTGTCGCTGTCTTGCCAGCAACTGAGGGGGTGATGCTCGGAAGGCACCGGCGCAGCCACAGGCTCACGATGCAAACTGCGATGCACTACGCTGTCCAGGCGGGGGATGGTCAGCCCCGCCAGGCTCACGGCCACTTGGTCGCCGCGGCGTATGTCCAGCGCTTGCCAGCGCGCGAGTGATCCCAGGCTGACCAGGCTGATTCGGCGATCATCCAGGGTCAGCGGCTCAAGGTGCAGCATGGGGGTAATTCGGCCTGTCCTGCCGACCCTGAAGCGAACGTCTCGGACCTCAGCCAGCGCTTGCCTGAACGGGTACTTCCACGCTGCGATCCAGTACGGCGGCTTGGCCCGCCAGCGCTCAGCCGGTGGGCGACTGTCCAGACGCAAGATCACCCCGTCGGTGGCGAACGGCAGCGGCGTGCGGTACCAGCGCTGGCGCCAATCAGCGGCCTGCTCGTAGGTGCTGATGGCCACGCTGTAGCGCTGGCTGTCGGCAAAACCCAGTTCTGCCAGCTTGGCCAAGCGTTCGGCCTGGCTGGCGGGGCCTTGCGGCCAGTCCCAGACGAACAGCCCGATATTCTGCCCTTGCTCGGCATTGATCTGCTTGCGTGCCAGCAACCCGGCGACAATCCCTCGGGCATTGAGCCCGCCAGCACTCGCTTGTACATGCTTATCCAGCGCCCAGTACAGCTCGCCTTGCAAAACCATATCGAGCGGCTGTGGCAGTTGCCGAGTCAGGCCGCCTAGCGCAGGGATATGCCGGCTCCAGTCGTGGCCATGGATGCCATCGCCCCGGCTGAGCAATTGCCTCAGGCGGCCTTGGCGAAAGACTAGCGATACCGCGACGCCATCGACCTTGGGCTGAATCCAGATGCCCTGCTTGCCACGCATCCAGCCAGCGACCGCCTGCTCGTTGGCCAGCTTTTCGACGCCGGTGTGCGCGACAGGGTGGGGAATCTGGCCGCGAGCGCTGGCCAGCGGGTGGTCGACGGTGTTGAGCGAAAAGCACCTTTGTAGCCAGTGAAGGCGCTGCCGACTCTGGTCGTACAGTTCATCCGCCACCAGCGAAATGCCGTGGCGATGGTAGTGCTCATCCCATTTGGCCAGTGTGGCTTGCAGCTGCGCACTTTCTTGTCGCCCTCGTTCAGCGGACCAGGCAGGGCAGTCGGCAGCGACGGCTGTGGATAAGTAAGCGCTAGCTAAAAAACCAACGAGCAGCTTGAGCGACATGGCCAGCATCCTTGCATGGCGGTGTGGAATGCTCAGCCTAGGCAGGCGACAGCGGGTTTGCAGGGCGCAGTTGTCAGCCCATATGTCACAAAAAAGCCCCTGCCGATTACGCGGCAGGGGCTTTCGTCTGTAGCTGTAGGAAGCTTACAGGCCGGCAGCGTCACGCAGCGCCTGGGCGCGATCGGTACGCTCCCAGGTGAAGGTGGTGAAGGTGTCGTCGCCGACAGTCTTCTGCTGCGGAGTACGGCCGAAGTGGCCATACGCTGCGGTCTCCTGGTACATCGGGTGCAGCAGGTCGAGCATGGTGGTGATGGCGTACGGACGCAGGTCGAAGCACTCACGCACCAGCTGGACGATCTTGTCGTCGGAGATCTTGCCGGTGCCGAAGGTGTTCAGCGAGATCGAGGTAGGCTGCGCCACGCCGATGGCGTAGGAGACCTGGATTTCGCAGCGCTCGGCCAGGCCAGCGGCGACGATGTTCTTGGCTACGTAGCGGCCAGCGTAGGCTGCCGAGCGGTCGACCTTGGATGGGTCTTTACCGGAGAACGCGCCGCCGCCGTGACGGGCCATGCCGCCGTAGGAGTCGACGATGATCTTGCGACCGGTCAGGCCGCAGTCACCCACTGGGCCGCCAATGATGAACTGGCCAGTCGGGTTGATGTGGAACTGGGTGTCCTTGTGCAGCAGCTCGGCAGGCAGGGTGTGCTTGACGATCAGCTCCATCACCGCTTCCTGGAGGTCTTTTTGCGACACTTCAGGGTTGTGCTGGGTCGACAGGACGACGGCATCGATACCGACTACCTTGCCGCCTTCATAACGGCAGGTGACCTGCGACTTGGCATCCGGACGCAGCCACGGCAGCAGGCCGGACTTGCGTGCTTCGGCCTGGCGCTCGACCAGACGGTGCGAGAAGCAGATCGGCGCTGGCATCAGCACGTCGGTTTCGTTGCTGGCATAGCCGAACATCAGGCCCTGGTCGCCAGCGCCCTGATCTTCTGGCTTGCTGCGGTCAACGCCTTGGGCGATGTCCACCGACTGCTTGCCGATGATGTTCATCACTGCGCAGGTAGCGCCGTCGAAGCCGACGTCGGAGCTGTCGTAGCCGATGTCGATGATGACTTTACGGACGATTTCTTCCAGGTCGACCCAGGCCGACGTGGTGACTTCGCCGGCGATGATGGCGACACCGGTCTTGACCAGGGTTTCGCACGCGACACGGGCGAATTTGTCCTGGGTGATGATGGCGTCCAGGACCGCGTCCGAAATCTGGTCGGCGATCTTGTCCGGATGCCCTTCGGACACGGACTCGGAGGTGAAAAGGGAGTATTCGCTCATCTCGACGGGTTCCTAAAATTTACCGAATGGTGAGTGTCGCCAGCCGTCCGCTGGAAATGTCGGACCTGGATCTGGAAACCGTTACGCAAGCCCACATAGAGGCTGTCCCCGGGTAGCAGCCCGGCAGCATGGGCCCACTGGGCCAGGTCGTCCTGCTCGAAGCCAAGCCATAGGTCGCCGCAAGCATCGCGTGCCCAACCCTGGTCATGGCTGCACAGCTCGGTGACCAACAGGCTGCCGCCTGCCTTCACCCGTTTGGCCAACTGGCGCAAGGCCAGGGCCGGGTCGCTGAAATGGTGCAAGACCATGTTCAGCACGACGCAGTCGGCTTCCACATCCGTTGCACCCAGTGCATCGGCCAACTGCAGATTTACATTACCCAGGCCTTCACGTTCGCAGACCTGGCGGGCCAGCTCGAGCATGGTCGAGCTGTTGTCCATGGCGGTGACCTGGGCGAAGCGGCGAGCCAGGTCAGGCAGGAAGCCGCCGTCACCGGGGCCGACTTCCAAGGCGCTGGCGGCAGGCCCGAAGCTCAGCTTGTCGAGCAGCGCCAACAGGCTTTCGCGGTACTGCGGCAGACCGGCGATCAGGTCTTGCTGGGCGCGAAACTTCTCTTCTACACGCAGGAAAAAGTCCTGGCTGGTGGCCGCGCGGCGCTGCTGTACTTGGGCGATGCGCGCTTGCACATCCTCCGGCAGGGCCAGGTCGTCGACTTCTTCGAGCAGGGCGCTGTGCAAGCGCCCGCCCGGACGCAGGCTGTCAGGCAGGGCGCGGCGGTAGAAGATCGCATTGCCTTCGCGGCGGGTGGCGACCAGGTCGGCCTGGGCCAATACCTTCAAGTGGTGGCTCATGCCCGATTGGCCGATGTCGAAGATCTGCGCCAACTCCAGCACGCCGAACGAGTCGCTGGCCAAGGCGCGCAACACATTCAGGCGTAGCTCATCGCCACTGGCTTTGCACAAGGCAGCCAATGCGTCGCTTCGCTGAATAGGGATGGGTTGGGCGCGTAGGTTCATAGCGCGGCAGTCTAGACAGGCATCGTTGCCCTCGCAATAGCAATATCAAAAAGTTTTGATATTGCAAGACGTACGGTTTGCTGGTCGTGCGAGCGGCGGGTACAGAGAGTGGGATGGTGAGCGCGTGGGAGCGGGCTTGCCCCGCGATGGCGTCCGTGCGTTAACCATCGCCATCGCGGGGCAAGCCCGCTCCCACGCAGAACAGGCTCCCACGCAGAACAGGCTTGCTGAAAATGCTCCGCAGCGTGTGCCCGGTATCGGTTTGCACCAGCGTTTTTCATGAATTGCCCCCTAAACACAGGAAAAATACCCAACTGCGACCATCCGTCATTGCCCCCAGGCCGCCTGTGGGGGAAAATGGCCGCCTTTTTGCGTTCCACTACTTATTCAAAGCCCCAGGAGACTTAGCGATGCCCAGCCGTCGTGATCGTGCCAACGCCATTCGTGCCCTCAGCATGGATGCCGTGCAAAAGGCCAACAGCGGCCACCCAGGTGCCCCTATGGGCATGGCGGATATCGCCGAAGTGCTTTGGCGCGACTACCTGAAGCACAACCCGAGCAACCCGAGCTTCGCTGACCGTGACCGCTTCGTGCTGTCCAACGGCCACGGCTCGATGCTGATCTATTCGCTGCTGCACCTGACCGGCTATGACGTCACCATCGACGACCTCAAGTCGTTCCGCCAGCTGCACAGCCGCACCCCAGGCCACCCGGAGTTCGGCTACACCCCAGGTGTCGAAACCACCACCGGCCCGCTGGGCCAAGGCCTGGCCAACGCCGTAGGCTTCGCCCTCGCCGAGAAAGTGCTGGCTGCCCAGTTCAACCGTGAAGGCCACAACATCGTCGACCACAACACCTACGTGTTCCTGGGTGACGGCTGCATGATGGAAGGCATTTCCCACGAAGTCGCTTCGCTGGCCGGTACCCTGGGCCTGAACAAGCTGGTCGCCTTCTACGACGACAACGGCATCTCCATCGACGGTGAAGTGCACGGCTGGTTCACCGACAACACCCCAGCGCGTTTCGAAGCCTACAACTGGCAGGTCATCCGTAACGTCAACGGTCACGATGCCGACGAAATCAAGATGGCCATCGACACCGCTCGCAAGAGCGACCGTCCGACCCTGATCTGCTGCAAGACCATCATTGGTTTCGGCTCGCCGAACAAGCAGGGCAAGGAAGATTGCCACGGTGCGCCGCTGGGCAACGACGAAATCGCCCTGGCCCGCAAAGAACTGAACTGGAACCACGGCCCGTTCGAAATCCCTGCCGACATTGCTGCCGAGTGGGATGCCAAGGCCGCCGGTGCCAAGGTCGAAGCCGAATGGAACCAGCGCTTCGACGCTTACGCCGCCGCCTTCCCGGAGCTGGCCAGCGAGCTCAAGCGTCGCCTGAGCGGTGATCTGCCAGCTGACTTCTCGGAAAAGGCCGCTGCCTACATCGCCGAAGTCGCAGCCAAGGGTGAAACCATTGCCAGCCGCAAGGCCAGCCAGAATGCCCTGAACGCCTTCGGCCCCCTGCTGCCTGAGTTCCTCGGCGGCTCGGCTGACCTGGCCGGCTCCAACCTGACCCTGTGGAAAGGTTGCAAGGGTGTCGAGGCCAATGACGCCAGCGGCAACTACGTGTTCTACGGCGTGCGTGAATTCGGCATGACCGCGATCATGAACGGCGTTGCCCTGCACGGCGGCCTGGTGCCTTACGGCGCGACCTTCCTGATGTTCATGGAATATGCCCGTAACGCAGTGCGCATGTCGGCGCTGATGAAACAGCGCGTGATCCACGTCTACACCCACGACTCCATCGGCCTGGGCGAAGACGGCCCGACTCACCAGCCGATCGAGCAACTGACCAGCCTGCGCAGCACGCCGAACCTGGACACTTGGCGCCCAGCCGATGCGGTCGAGTCGGCCGTCTCCTGGAAAGCCGCACTGGAGCGCAAGGACGGCCCATCGGCGCTGATCTTCTCCCGCCAGAACCTGCAACATCAGGACCGCGATGCCCAGCAGATCGCCGACATCGCCCGTGGTGGCTATGTGCTCAAGGACTGCGCAGGCGAGCCTGAGCTGATCCTGATCGCCACCGGTTCCGAAGTGGGCCTGGCGGTGCAGGCGTTCGCCAAGCTGACCGAGCAGGGCCGCAAGGTGCGCGTCGTTTCGATGCCAAGCACCAGCGTGTTCGACGCCCAGGACGCTGGCTACAAGCAATCGGTACTGCCGCTGCAAGTCGGTGCCCGCATCGCCATCGAAGCTGCCCACGCCGACTTCTGGCACAAGTACGTAGGCCTGGAAGGCCGCGTCATCGGCATGACCACCTACGGCGAATCGGCTCCGGCCTCGGCGCTGTTCGAGGAGTTCGGCTTCACCTTGGAAAACATCCTGGGTACTGCTGAAGAGCTGCTGGAAGACTGATGTAAAGTCTGGGGGCTTTGCCGCCCCCTTCAATCGCGGGGCAAGCCCGCTCCCACGCCAGCTCGCGAATACTGGCTGGCGTGGGAGCGGGCTTGCCCCGCGATGGTCATACAACGCTTTCGATACGTGAGCCCGGCATGCCGCATCCGCGTCCCTACAAAGTTGCACTCAACGGTTACGGCCGCATCGGCCGCTGTGTCCTGCGCGCACTGGTCGAGCGAGGGGCGAAGGCGGGCTTCGAGATCGTTGCACTGAACGATCTGGCCGATCAGGCCAGCCTGGAATACCTGACACGCTTCGACTCCACCCACGGGCGCTTCCCCGGTGAGGTGAAGGTCGACGGCGATTGCCTGCATATCAATGGCGACTGCGTGCAGGTTTTGCGCAGTGCCACCCCTGAAGGGATCGACTGGTCCGCCCTGGACGTCGACCTGGTGCTCGAATGCACCGGCGCCTACAACACCCGCGCCGACGGCCAGCGCTTCCTCGATGCCGGCGCGCCACGGGTGCTGTTCTCGCAACCGATGGCCAGCGAGGCGGATGTCGATGCCACGGTGGTCTATGGGATCAACCAGGATTGCCTGACCGGCGCCGAGCGGCTGGTGTCCAACGCCTCCTGCACCACCAACTGCGGCGTGCCGCTGCTGCGCGTGCTGGACCAGGCCTTTGGCATCGAGTACGTGCAGATCACCACGATTCACTCGGCGATGAACGACCAGCCGGTGATCGACGCCTATCACCACGAAGACCTGCGCCGCACCCGCTCGGCATTCCAGTCGGTAATTCCGGTGTCTACTGGCCTGGCCCGTGGCATCGAGCGCCTGCTGCCGGAACTTGCCGGGCGAATTCAGGCCAAAGCGGTACGCGTGCCGACCGTCAACGTGTCGTGCCTGGACATCACCTTGCAGACCGCTCGCGATACGACTGCGGCCGAGGTCAACCGGGTGCTGCGCGACGCCGCCTTGAGCGGCCCGTTGCAGGGGCTTCTGGCCTACACCGAGCTGCCGCACGCCAGCTGTGATTTCAACCATGACCCGCATTCGGCCATCGTCGATGCCAGCCAGACCCGCGTTTCCGGCCCCCGCCTGGTGAACCTTCTGGCCTGGTTCGACAACGAATGGGGGTTCGCCAACCGTATGCTCGACGTTGCTGACCACTATCTGCACGTCGTCCACCAAACCCGCACCAAACAGCCCTGAAGGACTGCATTCATGACCGTGTTGAAGATGACCGACCTCGACCTGCAAGGTAAGCGCGTACTGATCCGCGAAGACCTCAACGTGCCTGTGAAGGACGGTGTGGTAGCCAGCGATGCGCGTATCCTGGCTGCGCTGCCGACCATCAAGCTGGCCCTGGAAAAAGGCGCCGCGGTAATGGTCTGCTCGCACTTGGGTCGTCCGACCGAGGGCGAGTTCTCCGCCGAGAACAGCCTCAAGCCAGTCGCCGATTACCTGAGCAAGGCCCTCGGCCGCGAAGTGCCGCTGGTTGCCGACTACCTGGACGGCGTCCAGGTCCAGGCCGGCGAGCTGGTGCTGTTCGAGAACGTGCGCTTCAACAAAGGCGAGAAGAAGAACGCCGACGAGCTGGCGCAGAAGTACGCCGCCCTGTGCGACGTGTTCGTCATGGACGCCTTCGGTACCGCCCACCGCGCCGAGGGTTCGACCCATGGCGTGGCCAAGTTCGCCAAAGTCGCTGCTGCCGGTCCGCTGCTGGCAGCCGAGCTGGACGCCCTGGGCAAGGCCCTGAAAGCCCCGGCCAAGCCGATGGCAGCCATCGTCGCCGGCTCCAAGGTGTCGACCAAGCTCGACGTGCTCAACAGCTTGAGCAACGTCTGCGACCTGCTGATCGTCGGTGGCGGTATCGCCAACACCTTCCTCGCCGCAGCTGGCCACAAGGTTGGCAAGTCGCTGTACGAGCCTGACCTGGTCGACACCGCCAAGGCCATTGCGGCCAAGGTCAATGTGCCGCTGCCGGTGGACGTGGTGGTTGCCAAGGAGTTCGCCGAGAGCGCCCAGGCCACCGTCAAGCTCATCACTGAAGTCGCTGACGACGACATGATCCTGGACATCGGCCCGCAAACCGCCGAACAGTTCGCTGAGTTGCTCAAGACCTCCAAGACCATCCTGTGGAACGGTCCGGTCGGCGTGTTCGAGTTCGACCAGTTCGGCAACGGCACCAAAGTGCTGGCCAAGGCCATTGCCGATAGCGCGGCATTCTCCATCGCGGGCGGTGGCGATACCCTGGCAGCCATCGATAAATATGGCGTTGGCGGCGATATCTCCTACATTTCTACCGGTGGCGGTGCGTTCCTCGAATTCGTCGAGGGCAAGGTTTTGCCCGCCGTTGCGATCCTGGAAGAGCGGGCCAAGGCCTGAGCATGAAGGCGCGCGGCAAAGGGAGCGACCGAATGGTCAAGCAATTGCCTGTGATGATCGTGGCGGGACTGCTGAGCGCTTGCTCCAGCGGTCCGGCTGCGGACGCCGAACCGTCGCAGTCGCCCCAGGGCGGCTGCTATCAGTCCCAGTGGCAGGCGGAAACGGTGCCGGTAATCAACAAGCGCCTGGGCCCGGATGGCCTGGAAAAGTACGACGACGAGCACCAGCGCAAGGCGCCGGGTTGCCCTTGATCGGGTGACGAGCAACCAACTGGACCTTTCGTGGTCTTGGACAAAGGGGCCGCGGTGCGGCCCTTTGCGGGCACAGCGCTGACCTGTAGGAGCGGGCTTGCCCGCGAAGGGCTGCACACCAGCCCCAATTCGAGGAAACTGAATGAAAGCGCTCATGGCCTTTGCGGCCCTGGCGACACTGGCAGGATGCTCACTGCTGCAGCCGGCGCAACCCGCCCCGGCAGACAACTGGACCCGCTGGGTCTGCGATACCCAGACCGAGGTGCTCTGGCGCTTTGCCGACGCAACCCAGGATTCGGTCGACGTACGCCTCGGCGGCGGCGACCAGGTCTACCGGCTCAAGTCCGAGCCGGGCGCCTCTGGCGCGCTATACAGCGACGGCGTGCTGGCCCTGCACACCAAAGGCGATGAAGGCCTGGTGTACTGGGTGGCAACCAACGATCTGATTGGGCGGGGCTGCAAGGCACCGTGACTGGCCGGGCCGCCATGGTGGCCCACACTACTTGAACAGCAACCGCCCCTGCGGCAGGCTTGCACGAAACAACGACGCTTGTCGGGAGAGAGATACACAATGGCACTCATTAGCATGCGCCAGATGCTGGACCACGCCGCCGAGTTCGGCTACGGCGTTCCAGCTTTCAACGTCAACAACCTCGAGCAGATGCGCGCCATCATGGAAGCCGCCGACAAGACCGACTCTCCGGTCATCGTGCAGGCCTCGGCCGGTGCTCGCAAATACGCAGGTGCGCCGTTCCTGCGCCACCTGATCCTGGCCGCGATCGAAGAGTTCCCGCACATCCCGGTGTGCATGCACCAAGACCACGGCACCAGCCCGGACGTCTGCCAGCGCTCGATCCAACTGGGCTTCAGCTCGGTAATGATGGACGGCTCGCTCGGCGAAGACGGCAAGACCCCGACCGACTACGAGTACAACGTGCGCGTCACTCAGCAGACCGTCGCCATGGCGCATGCCTGCGGCGTTTCGGTTGAAGGCGAGCTGGGCTGCCTGGGTTCGCTGGAAACCGGCATGGCCGGTGAAGAAGACGGTATCGGCGCCGAAGGCGTTCTGGATCACAGCCAGATGCTGACCGACCCAGAAGAAGCCGCCGACTTCGTCAAGAAGACCCAGGTCGATGCCCTGGCCATCGCCATCGGCACCAGCCACGGCGCCTACAAGTTCACCAAGCCACCTACCGGTGACGTACTGGCGATCGACCGCATCAAGGAAATCCACAAGCGCATCCCTAACACTCACCTGGTGATGCACGGTTCTTCCTCGGTACCGCAAGAGTGGCTGGCGATCATCAACCAGTATGGCGGCGACATCAAAGAAACCTACGGCGTACCGGTTGAAGAAATCGTCGAAGGCATCAAGTACGGCGTGCGCAAGGTCAACATCGATACCGACCTGCGTCTGGCCTCGACCGGTGCCATGCGTCGCCTGATGGCGACCAACCCGAGCGAATTCGACCCACGCAAGTTCTTCGGCGAAACCGTCAAAGCCATGCGCGACGTCTGCATCGCCCGTTACGAAGCCTTCGGCACTGCCGGTAATGCCTCCAAGATCAAACCGATCTCCCTGGAAGGCATGTACCAGCGTTACCTGAAAGGCGAGCTGGCTGCCAAGGTCAACTGATCCGCACCCGTGCAGGAAAAACCCGCAGAAATGCGGGTTTTTTTATGGCTGCTATTTAGCGCCATCGTGGAACAAGACCGGGCACGACCGTTAGTCGGTTTGGGCGAAGATATCCGACTGATAGCGTTCTGATTGCATTGCACCCGGCCAACCCCCGACTAGAGTAGTTAATCGGATCCAATTGGTAGTGGCAGTCGCGCTTACAAGAGAAGCAGCATGGATGAAGCTCAACCCAATGCCCCGGATGGCCGATCCGTTCTGCTGGTTGTCGACGATTACCCGGAGAACCTGATCAGCATGCGGGCGCTGTTGGCCAGGCAAGACTGGCAGGTGCTCACGGCAAGCTCGGGGATGGAAGCCTTGAGCGCATTGCTGCAGCATGACGTGGACCTGGTCCTGCTGGATGTGCAAATGCCCGAAATGGACGGTTTCGAGGTGGCCCGGCTGATGCGCGGCAGCCAGCGAACCCGGCTGACGCCAATTATCTTCCTGACCGCCAACGAGCAGTCGCAAGCCGCGGTGCTCAAGGGCTATGCCGCAGGTGCGGTGGATTACCTGTTCAAACCCTTCGATCCGCAGATCCTCAAGCCCAAGGTGCAGGCATTGCTGGAGCAGCAGCGCAACCGGCGCATGCTGCAACGTCTGACCCGCGAGCTGGAAACGGCCAGGGCGTTCAATGCATCGATCCTGGAAAACGCGGCCGAAGGCATTTTGGTAGTGGATGAGGCTGGCACCATCGGCTTTGCCAACCCGGCCATCTCGCGCTTGCTCGAAACCCCTGTGGATAAATTGCAAGGCGCGCATGTGCTCGACCTGGTGCAATTGGTAACGGCCTGCCTGTGGCGCGAGTCGGAGTTTTATCAGGCGTATTTGGCCCGGCAGATCTTCCGCGTGCATGACGCCCAGTTGCGTACCCTCGGCGGCCAGTTGGTGCCGGTGGCGCTGTCCTGCGCACCCTTGCCGGCGGAGCAGCGCGCCATGGTGGTGACGGTGCTGGACATGTCGGTGGTACGCAGCCTGCACCAGCAACTGGAATACCAGGCGGTCACCGATCCGCTCACCGGCCTGCTCAATCGCCGCGGCTTCTATCAGGCCGCCGAGGGCGCGCTGCTGCGCAGTGAGCGCTCGGACAAAGCCCAGGCATTGATGTACATGGACCTGGATGGTTTCAAGCGGATCAACGACTCACTCGGTCATGAGGCCGGCGATGAGGTGCTGCGTTGGGTCGGCGAACAACTCAAGGACTGCCTGGGCAGCGAGGCCTTGCTGGCGCGCATGGGCGGTGATGAATTCACCGCGTTGTTCGATGGCTTGCCCTATCCGGAGCGGGCCGGGCGGTTTGCCGAGCAGGTGATCGAGCGCCTGTCGATTTCCCATCAGGTCGAGGGCGTGGATGTCTGCCTTGGCGTCAGCATCGGCATCGCCACCTACCCCGATTGCGGCGGCACGGTCGAAGGCTTGATCCGCGCGGCCGACACCGCGATGTACGCCGCCAAGCAAGCCGGTCGCCAGCAGTACCGCTTCTACGATCAGGAGCTCAACGGGCGGGCCCGGTCCCGCTTGATGCTCGAAGATGGGGTGCGCACGGCCATCGAACAGAAGGACTTCAGCCTGGTGTTCCAGCCCCAGGTGGCGTTCGCTGACGGCACATTGCGCGGCTTCGAGGCGTTGCTGCGCTGGCAGCACCCCAGCGTCGGCGACGTTCCGCCTGCGCTGTTCATTCCCTTGCTCGAGGAAACCCGTCTGATCAGCCGGCTGGCCAGCTGGATCTATGATCAGGGCGCCGCTCAGCGCCAAGCCTGGAATGAGCACTTCGCGCCTGACCTGGTGCTCAGCATCAGCCTGAGCCGGATTCAGTTCGCCATGCCCAACCTGGTCGACGAGTTGCGCCGGGTAATCGAGGAGCACGGCCTGCAACCTGCGCAGTTGGAGGTCGAGGTGGCGGAAACCTCACTGATCTACAACATCGATGCGGCGATCAAGCAGGTCAAGCGCTTGCACGAGCTGGGCGTACGGGTGGCGCTGGACGACTTTGGCGCGGGTGAGTGTTCGTTGCGCATGGTCCGCGACTTGCCGATCGATACCCTCAAGCTCGACCGTCATCTGGTCAGTCGATTGCCGGACTCGGCGGGTGATGCCGCGCTGGTGCGCAGTGTCATCGGCCTGTGCGCCGACTACGCCATCACGGTGATCGCCGAAGGCGTCGAGACCGCTGCCCAGGCCGCCTGGCTCAAGGCCAATGGCTGTGCCTACGTGCAGGGCTTTTTGGTGGCGCGGCCGATGACCTGCGCCGATGCCAGCGGCTTTCCGGCGATTTTCCCCTGGCCACGGTCATGATTGGCTAGAATCGCCTCTGCTTTCAGCGACCGCCGTGCCATGACCGAATTACGCTACTTGCAAGCCTACCCACCACACCTGCAGGAGCAGGTGCGCCAGATGATTGCCAGCGACCGCCTGGGCGATTACCTGCGCCAGCGCTATCCAGGGCGCCACGAGGTGCAGAACGACAAGGCCTTGTATCTCTATGCCCAAGAGCTCAGGCAGGCCTATCTGCGCAGCGCGCCGAACCTGGATAAAGTGCTGTTCGACAACCGCCTGGACTTGACCCACCGTGCCTTGGGGCTCAATACCGCGGTATCGCGAGTGCAGGGCGGCAAGCTCAAGGCGAAAAAAGAGATCCGCATTGCGGCATTGTTCAAGGACGCCGCGCCGCAGTTCCTGCGCATGATCGTGGTGCACGAGTTGGCCCACCTCAAGGAGCGCGACCACAGCAAGGCCTTCTACCAGCTGTGCCAGCACATGGAGCCGGACTACCATCAACTGGAATTCGACCTGCGCGTCTACCTGACCTACCGGGAGCTGCCGGGCACCACGTAAGGACCACCCAGCATGGATGTAAGCAAGACCAAGAGCAGTTTCTACCGCCGCCTCTACGTGGCCTGGCTGATCGACAGCCAGACCGCGACCAGCGTCCCCGCCTTGATGGAGGCCACCGGCATGCCCCGGCGCACCGCCCAGGACACCATCGCAGCCCTGGCCGACCTGGACATCGTCTGCGAGTTCGAGCAAGAAGCGGGTGCTCGCAACCATGCTGGGCACTACCGCATCCATGACTGGGGTGCGATCGACAAGCAGTGGATCATTCAGCACCTGCGCACAATCCGCCAGGTGTTGGGCTATCCCTGAGCCTCAACGCTGGGCTCAGGCCCTGAGCTCAGCCCCTGCGCATGCCAATGTGAGGGATGCCATCTTCAAGGTACTCGTCTCCCGCCACCTCGAAGCCGTGGCGTGCGTAGTAGCCTTGCAGGTGTGCTTGAGCTGACAGGTAGACCGGCGTGCCTGGCCAGCAGTGCTCGGCACACTCCAGGCCCTTGAGCAGCAATTGGTGGCCAGTGCCGTTGCCCCGAGCGGCAGCTGCGGTCACTACTCGGCCAATGACCACCTCGCCGTCATGCGCCTGCGGGTCGAGCAGGCGCAGATAGGCGACCAGGCGGTTGTCCTGGCAACCCATCAAGTGCAGCGTATCGCCACTCAGGTCGAGCCCGTCGACTTCTTGGTAAGGACAGCGCTGCTCTACCACGAATACTTCTGTGCGCAGCGCGAGGATGTCATACAGCTGTTGCTTGTCGAGGTCGGTATGGTGCTTGCAGATCCACTCGATGGACATTGAGATGCGCTCCTGGGATGGGCTGACGATCATCGCAAATCTGGCGGGCAAGCACGAGAAACCGATGCCGTGGATCAACTGCGGCGCAGTTCGGCCAAAATAGAGGCTATTTGACATTATTGTCGGCTGCGACCGGCTTTCGCCTGTGTGTACTCTGCCAACCTGTAGTGATGAAGCTCCCGCGTGAGCCCCTAATTGCGAAAGGACTTGAGCATGCGGCCACTGCTTTGTGTTGTTGGTTTGCTGGCGCTAATGCTGCTGCCCGTAGCATCGGCGCAGGACAAGCTACGCCTGGTGTCCGACAGCTGGCCGCCCTTCACCGATACCGGCATGCCCGGCGGCGGCCTGGCCACCAGCATCGTCACCACCGCCCTGATGCGTGCGGGATATGCCAGCGAGTTCGAGGAGGTGCCTTGGGCCAGGGCGCTCAAGGGCGTGGCTGATGGTCGCTACGATGTACTGGTGAATGCCTGGTACAACGACTCGCGCGCGCTGATCGGCCAATTTTCCAAAGCCTACCTGACCAATCGGATTCGCCTGCTCAAGCGCCAGGGAGATGCCTTTAGCTACAAGCGCCAGGCCGACCTGTATCCCTACTCGATTGCGGTGGTGCGCGATTATGCCTACTCACCGGATTTCGACAGTGATACCCGCTTGAGCAAAGTGCCTGTGCGTAACTTCTCATCTGCCGTACGCATGCTGGCGGCAGGGCGGGTGAAGTTGGCAGTGGAAGACGAGTATGTGGCCCGCTACAACTTGCAGCGCGAGCCACAGCAGGTGCGCGATGCGGTGAGCTTCGTCGAGCCGCCGCTGGGGGAGAACAGCCTGCATATCCTGGTGAGCCTCAAGCATCCACAGCATCAGCAGATCGTGCAGCGGTTCGAGCGCGCAATCGTGGCGATGAAGGCCGATGGCAGTTATGCCCGGCTGCTACGCCAGCATGGGTTCTGAGGGGGGGCGGTGCAGGCCTGATCGCGGGGCAAGCCCGCTCCCACGAGAACAATTGAGGCCTGAAGGTTGTAAGCCCGCTGCCGTGGGGACAATTGGGCATCCGCCAATCCTCAGGCAGGAGAGCCTTCCTTGATCAAGTGAGCGGCCATGGTCCGCAGCGGCCCGAGCTGGCGACAGATCAACGCCAATTGCGTCTGCACCAGGCGCTGATGCTCATCCAACTCCTCTGGCATTTGCTCCAGTGCATTGGCCAGCGCCTCTTCTTCATCACTGTGGATGGCCACTGGCAGCCGCGCTGCCAGGCCATTGGCGATCTCTTCCAGGCTCTTGGCCAAGCTCTGCCCGGCACCCTCGATCAACTGCTCATGCACCTCGGCCGGCAGCGCCGTATCACGGTGCGCACCCAGCCCGGAGAGGTAGCTGAGCAGGGTGTGTGAGAGCACCAGGAAACGGAAACCGACATCTGCCTCCTTACGGAAATGCCCCGGCTCCATGAGCATGTTGGCCAGGGTGGTCGACAGCGCTGCATCGGCGTTGTGCGCGTTGCGCCGGGCCAGGCGATAGGCCAGGTCGTCACGCTTGCCATGGGCGTATTGCTGCATGATCTGGCGCAGGTAGGCGCTGGCGCAGCTGAGGGTATTGGCCAGCACCTTGTTCAAGCGCCGCCCCTGCCAGTCGGGCAGGAACAGGAACACCGCCAGAATGGCGATCAGGCTGCCGACCAGGGTATCGAACAGGCGCGGCAGGAACAGCCCGTAGCCATCGCCGATCTGGTTGAAGCAGAACAGCACCATCAAGGTAATTGCGGCGGTGGCCAAGGTGTAGCGGGTGGTACGGTTGACGAAGAACACTACGCCCGCCACCACCGCGAACATCGATTGGATGATCGGGTTGGGGAACAGGTCGAACAGCGCCCAGCCCACCGTCAAGCCGATGGCCGTGCCGAAGATCCGTTGCACCAGTTTGCGCCGGGTCGCGCCGTAGTTGGGCTGGCAGACGAACAGCGTGGTGAGGATGATCCAGTAGCCTTGGGTCGGGTGGATCAAGTGCACCATGCCATAGCCGATCGACAACGCCAGCGGCAGGCGCAGGGCGTGGCGGAACAGCAATGAAGTGGGCGTGAGCTGCGTGCGCAGCCGGCTCCAGACATCCTTGAAGGTGCGTGGCGAGCGGTCGAGCAGGCTGCTGTCGCTGGCGTCGGCGAGGCTGTCCGGGTTGCTCGCAGCACCAAGCAGGCGGTCGAGGGTGGCCAGGTTACCGGCCAGCGCGCGCAACGAGCGCAGCAGTCCACGCCAGGCGGGGTTGCTCTGGATGCGCAGGTGTTCGAGCGAGGCGTGCAGGTCTTCCAGCGCTTCGGCAAAGCCGGTGCCGTAGACGAAGGGCTGGCGCAGGCGGATCGATTCGGCCAGCTGCTGGCAGGCCGAGCCTTGCTGGCGTAGCAGGCGTTGGCAACGGAACATCACGTCGCTGTGGAAAAACGCCTCGGCCAGCGCGTTATAGGGATAGTGCGAGGCGCTGACCCGTTCATGAATATCCTGGGCCAGGAAGTACAGCTTGAGGTAGCGACTGACCTTGGAGTTCGGCTGGCTGTTGCCGACCCGGTGCAGAATGATTTCCTTGGCTGCGTTGAGCGCTGCCACCACCTTGCCATTTTGCTGGGCCAGTTCCAGGCGCCGGGCCTCGACTTCGAGGTTACGGATCGGCTCGAACAGGTTGGCCTTGAGCTTGAGGTAGCGGCCCAGCTCGTAGAACAGCTTGGCCAGGCTCTGCTGCACCGGCTGGTTGGAGAACAGCGCCTGCCACAGCACCGAGAGCAGGCCATACCAGGCGGCGCCGGCTACCAGCAGCAAAGGCTCGTGCCAGAAATCGGTGACTTCACCACCGCGCTGGTCCACGCCGATCATGGTGTACACCGACAGAATCAATGTTGCCGAGGCGATTGCCCCGTAGCGCTCGCCCAGGGCGCCGAGCATGGTCAGGCAGAACGCAGCCAGGGCCAGGGAGATGGCGAAAATCCACGGGTAGGGGAAGAGCAGCTCGACTGACAGTGCGGCGATGGCAAAGCACACCAGGGTCACCAGCAGCGCGCTGAGCCGGCCCTGCCAGCCGTCGTCGGTCTCGGCCAGGGCGCTGGCGATGATCCCTAGGAACAGCGGGATCAACAGGTTCATTTCATCCTGGTACCAGCACAGGGCCATGCTGCCGGTGAGGGCGACGGTTACCCGGATGCTGTAGCTGAACTTGTCTTGGCCCCACAGGCGACGCAGAGAATGGCGAAACGAGCTCGATGACATGATGGCCTGCTGGCAGTGATCGAATGAGAACCTGTTCAATGAATGCCATTGCAGCTGGGGT